>JAFXHR010000023.1 GCA_017536305.1 Clostridia bacterium
ACGCCACCGCCTAAGCAGTTTTCGCCTTGGTATAAGACGGCGTATTGACCTTCGGTTACCGCGCGTTGCTTTTCGGCAAACTCAATATGCAAGCTGGTATCGTCCTTTACGCGCACGCATACTTCTTGGTCGGGCTGACGGTAACGGAACTTCGCCGTGCAGGTAAATTCGCGTGCTTGCGGTTTGTGGGGTATCCAGTTAAAACCGCTCACTTCGCAGGACTTGGAATACAGGGGGGATTCGTCGCCGTGGGAAACGTACAAAACGTTGTTTTGTAAATCCTTTTTCACCACGAACCAACGCCCGCAATCGTCTTCGCCCTTAATACCGCCGAGCTCTAAACCGCGCCGTTGACCGAGCGTGTAATACATAAGCCCCAAATGTTCGCCTACCTGTCTACCCGAAAGGTCTAAAATTTTACCCTTTTGCGCGGGGAGATAGGTGGATAAAAATTTTCTGAAATTGCGTTCACCGATAAAGCAAATGCCCGTACTGTCCTTCTTTTTCGCCGTTGCGAGATGGTTTTCCAAGGCGATTTTGCGGATTTCGGGCTTTTCCATATCCTGTAAGGGGAACAGCACGTTTTCCAGCTGAGCTTGGGAAAGCTGGTTCAAAAAATACGTTTGGTCTTTGTTTTGGTCCTTAGCTTTTTGTAAATAGTGCACGCCGTTTTCGTGTAAAATTTTACAATAATGCCCCGTCGCGATATAGTCCGCGCCCAAGCGTTTTGCCTCCTGTAAAAAAGGACCGAATTTAATTTCACGGTTACATAAAACGTCGGGGTTGGGCGTTCTGCCTGCTTTATATTCGGCGAGAAAGTAAGAAAATACCCTGTCCATATATTCCTTAGCGAAATTGACGGTATAATAGGGTATATCAATGAGCGAACAAACGCGCCGAACGTCCGCGTAATCGTCTTCGGCGGTGCAACAACCGTTTTCGTCGTTTTCTTCCCAGTTGAGCATATATAAACCGATAACGTTATAGCCTTGCTCTTTCAAAAGCAAGGCGGAAACGGAACTATCCACACCACCGCTCATACCGACGACGACCGTTTTCGACATAAACGCACCTCCAAGCAAAAAAAATTGAAAAAAATTTCTTGAATTTGAAAATATTATAGCATAAACGCTTGCAAAATGAAAGCAAAAAATAGTAAAATATAAATGCTTTTGAAAAAAAGATAAAAATTTGTATCCGTAGTCTAATTGGATAAAATATTGGCCTCCGACGCCGACGTTCTGGGTTCGAGCCCCAGCGGGTACACCAAAAACACCCCTCGTGGGTGTTTTTTACTCTTGTAGTATTGACAATTCTTAAAAAATAGGGTATAATATAGAAAAAACGAAAGGGTTTTCTTATGGAAATGGTTTTACTCACCGCGCTGGGCGTGGGCGGTGCAACGGTTATCGGCGCGCTTATCGGGTTTATATTCAAAAATATAACGCATAAATTTTCCGATATCGTTTTGTCCTTCGCGGCAGGCGTCATGCTGTCCGCGGCGATTTTAGGTTTGATTTTACCTGCGGTAGACTACGGCGGAAAGTGGGGACTTCTCATTACCGTTATCGGGATTTTTACGGGCGCGCTTTGCCTGAATTTAGTGGATAAGCTCGTACCGCACTTGCATAAATTAGTCGGTCCTGATATCGAGTCGCATAAAAATGCCGACCTGAATAAAATTTTACTTTTCGTTACGGCGATTGCCATTCACAATTTACCCGAAGGTATCGCGGCGGGCGTGGGGTTCGGCTCGGGGAATACCGCGCAGGCAATGCTCATAGCAGGCGGTATTGCGCTCCAAAATATCCCCGAAGGTATGGTAATTATCGGACCTATGTTATCGGCAGGAGTGAGCAAGAAACGCACGTTTATATGCGCTATGGTTACGGGGTTAATTGAAGTGCTGGGTACGCTGATTGGGTATTTTGCGGTGAGCCTTGCCACGGCGATTTTGCCCTTTGCGCTGGCGTTTGCAGGCGGGACTATGTTGTACGTGATTAGCGACGAAATGATACCCGAAACGCACGCACACGGTAGCGAGCGTGGCGCAACCTATGCGCTTTTGGTAGGGTTTTGCTTGATGCTCGTTATGGATATGTTGCTTGGATAATAGATACAATGCAAAAAATCGCGCGCCCGATTTTCGGGCGCGCTTTGCTTTTATAGAAAATGTAGGATAAGTATAAAAAATATATTGACTTGGGGTGTTTTTTTTGTTATAATAGATAAGTGAGAGTATAAGGGGTAGTATGCTTTCACGCAAAAAGGATAGTAAAGGCGAGTAATGAAAAACGAATTTAAGAAAATTCAATCGCAATTTCATAAAGAAAGTATTCTTAAAATTATCACGGGAGCGTTGGCGTTTGGGTTAACGGCGCTCGGCGTGGTCGTTTTTCTTTTACGCTTAAAGGAAATTGCGCTTTCCTATCTTTTATACGTCGCCGTTTTCTTGGGTGCAACGCTTGTTGGCGGTGGCGTATTGACGCTGTTTTTATATAAGAGCGAAAAACGCATTGCCCGTCGTATCGACGAAAAATATCACTTACACGAAAGCGTGCAAACCATGGTGGAATATAAACACGACGATAGCGCTATCGTGCAAATGCAAAGAGCGGACGCGGAGCGCCGTTTAGAGCGTATTCCCCGTAAATTTGAATGGAAACGGTTTTGGCAATATCTCGTCCTGCTCGTTTTGGCGGTTGCCATATTCCTTTGCGCGGTGCTCGTGCCCTTACATAAGGACGATACGGACGACGATGACGACGATACGACGCCGACGGAACAGCCGTTTGCGTTGACCGACTATCATAGGCTGGCGATTGCGAACCTAATCGAAGAAGTGGAAAATTCACAAGCGGAGCAAACGGAAAGGGAACAAATCGTCGATATTTTGGAAAAATTGCTCGTGGATTTGGAAACGGTTACCCTGCAAACGAAGATGAAATCGACGGTTACGGCGTCTATGCTCCAAGTGGACGGCGTGGCGGACGTGCTCAATACCTGCGACGACATTTATAAAACGCTTTCGATAAGCGAAGTGGCTTGCGTGGACGCGTTTGCCGTTATGGTAGCGACGACGGATATACAGCTTTTGAACGATAATATCGCGACGTTTAAGAAACGGTTTGAAAACGATTTGAAACAAAGCTCCGCCGTGGAAACGCTTTTGGACGAATTTGTGGGTACGGCGCGCGCAGGCTTGACGTTGGCGTCGACGACCGTTTTGAATACGGACGCTTTGCTTATAGCAACCAAAGCGGTGGTGGACGGTATGGAAAGCGTGTCGCAAACGACGGGGGCGACGTATGAAGAGCTACACACCGCCATTGATACGGAGACGGCGCAGACGAAGGGCGGTTTGGAGCTTGCGCTTTCTCAGCAACATACCAACCGAAGATTGACGGAAACGGTCATTGATATTTTACAGGTAACGTTTGAAATTTCGGATATTGATATGCCCGATTTTAACAACGATTTCTTATTTACGAGCGGTGGCACTGGTGAAGAGAACGGAGAAGAAAACGGCAACGACGGCGGTCTTTCGTCGGACGAAAAGAAGTACGGTAGCGACGACGAAATTTTTGACCCCGATACGGGTACGTATAAAAAGTACGGGGATTTAATCGTCGAGTATCAAGGCTATATCAACGAGATTGAAAGTAAGCTCTCTCAGGAGCTTAGAGAATATTATAATCAATATTTCGACCACTTGCGCGGAACGCAAGACAATGAATAAATAAACAAACCTTATGGGGGTATTACCATTATGAAAAAGAATAAAAATACGGTAGAAGTAGAAACGGCGCCGAGCGAAGAATTGCAAGCGGAATTGCCTGTGGACGAAACGGTGGTATCGACGGACGAAGAAATTCGCGTTCGCGCGTTTGGCGAGGCGGTCAAGCGTATTAAAAACGAGCTGAGAAAAGACGTCGTCGGTCAAGACGATATCGTCGATAACGTCATTATCGCCATCGTGGCAGGCGGTAACGTGCTTTTAGAGGGCGTCCCTGGGGTTGGTAAAACCCGTTTGGTGCGTTCGCTGAGTAAAACGCTCAGTTTACCTTTCTCGCGTATTCAGTTCACGCCCGACTTAATGCCGTCGGACGTAACGGGTACGAACGTCATTGAAAAGGACGAAAACGGAAAGCTTAATTCGGTATTCCGTCGCGGTCCTATTTTTGCGAATTTGGTGCTTGCCGACGAAATCAACCGTGCTACGCCCAAAACGCAATCGGCAATGCTCGAAGTTATGCAGGAGCATAAAATTACCGTCGGAAACACCACGTATAAGCTGGCTGAGCCCTTCTTCGTGCTTGCAACGGAAAACCCCGTCGAGCAGGACGGTACGTATCCTTTGCCCGAGGCGCAAATGGACCGTTTCGTATTCAAACTCGTGATGAAATTCCCGACTTCGAGCGAGCCTGCGGATATCGTTAAGATGACGCAAATTACCTTAGACGAAACGGCGCAGACGGTCATTGACGGCGTGACGATTATGGAGATGCGTCAGCTTGCCTCGCAAGTACCCGTCATTGACGACGTATTGAATTTTGCCATTCGTTTGGTTACGAATACGCACCCCGAAATCGACAACGCGTCGAATACGGCAAGCAAGTATATCAAATACGGCGCGTCCCCCCGTGCGGCGCAGGCGCTCATTACCTGTGCTAAGGTGCGCGCGCTCGTAAACGGCAGATATAACGTATCGTACGCGGATATCGAGGCTCTCGCGCGTCCCGTATTAAGACACAGAATTAAAATCAATTATAACGCGGTCAACGAGCATTTGACGGTAGACGAAGTCATTGATTTGCTCGTAAAGGAAAGTAAGAAATAAGGGCTATGAAAAAGGCGGTCATCAGCGAGGCGTTTTTGCAACAGGTAGAATCGTTGCAAATGCTTATCAAAAACAACGTAGCCGGTATGTTCGGGGGTAACCGTAAGAGTAAAAATTACGGCTCGTCCTGCGAGTTTGCGGATTATCGCGACTATATGCCAGGGGACGATACCACGAAAATCGACTGGAATGCCTACGCGCGTTTTGATAAGCTGTATCAAAAACTGTACCTCGACGAAAGACAAATGCATACGCGTATTTACATAGACGGTAGCCGTTCTATGCAATACGGCGATAACAAAAAGGCGGAGCAAGCGTTAAAGCTTACCGCCGCTTTGGCGTACATAGCCGTGGCGGATATGGACAAGGTATCCGTTTACGTGATTCGCGGTAAGGAGCTGGAAGAAGTCTTTACGGGTATCGTCGGCAAGGAAGCGTTTTTTAGGGAAGTGGGAAAGCTGGACGAGATTGAATTTTACGGCGATAGCGAAATCAGTAACGCCATTTTACCCACCAAGGTCGGCTACGGCGACGGTATGTCCGTGCTCATTTCCGACTTTTTAACGGACGATAACTACGAGCGCGCCATTGATTATATGACGGACAAGAAACGGCACGTATTTTGTATGCAAATTCTCTCGCAGGAAGAATTAAAACCGCAAGCGCGCGGAAAAATGCATTTCTACGATTCCGAGAACGCGGACAAGGTATACCGTAAAAATATTGATAAGGAAATCGCGCAGGCGTATAAATTAGCGCTTAGCTATACGATTGACCGCATACAAAATTATTGTATGGCGCGCGGGGCGGACTATATGATGGTTTCCGCCGAGCACAGTATCGCCGAAGTATTCTTCGGTAAAATGGTAGATATGGGGGTATTGAAATGAGATTTTTATATCCCTTGGGTTTAATCGGTTTGGTGGGTATTCCCATTCTGATTATCATTTATATCATCAAAAACAAATACACCGAGCAAACGGTATCGTCCACCTATCTTTGGGAACTGAGCGAACGGTTCTTAAAACGCAAAAAGCCGATTAGCCGTTTGGCAGGGCTCATTAGCTTGCTTTTGCAAGTGTTTGCCGTGGCGTTTTTATCCGTTGCGCTGGCAAGACCGGTATTTATTTTGCCCAACTCCGCAAACGATTACTGTTTCGTTTTAGACGGCTCGGGCAGTATGAATATGATGCAAGGGGAGAACACGCGGTTAGAGCTTGCGAAATCGGAAATAGAAAAGGTGATAGACGACGCCAAGGACGGCAGTACGTATACGCTCGTATACGTAGGGGAAACGACGGGCGTAGTCTATGAAAAATTAGAAGATAAAAAGCGTGCGCTCACCCTGCTTTCGGAAATCCAGCCTACCTATTTATCCGACGGCGTGGAAAACGCTATCGTGATTGCGCAGGAATATTTCAACGAAAACCCCGCACAGCTCACCTATTTGGTTACGGATAAGGCGTACGAGGGCTGTCAATATATCGAGCTTGTGAACGTCGCTACCGCGCAGGAAAACTACGCCGTATCGTCCATTACCTACGAGCAAAACGGGGATAACTTATTAAGCGTGCGGACGGAAGTGGTATCGTACGAGAGCGATAAAAATTTGACGGTAGCCTTTTATTTGAACGGTAGTGAAACGCCTACCGCGACCAAAACGGTACAGGCGAAAAAGCTGATTTTTACCCCCGTTGCGTTTGACTGCGAGGACTTAGATTTTGACTCCCTTTGCGTGCGCGTACAAGAAACGGACGCATTGCCCGTCGATAACGAAACGGTGCTTTTCAACGCGGAAAAGGAAAACGAATATACCGCGCTCCTCGTGAGCGATAGACCTTTCTTTATCCAAAAGATAATCGAAACGGTTGGGAAAGCGGAAATGACCGTGAAAACGGCGGAAGAATATACCGCGCTCAAAGAAGAGGAAAAGGTCGGCTACGATTTATACATTTTCGATAGCGTAAAACCCAGCGTTTTGCCGGACGACGGCGCGGTTTGGTTTTTCAATTTGAGCGAGAGCTTGGACAAAACGGGCTTTAGCTATCAAAATACGGTAGAAATCGAGAGCAAGAGCGGTGCGGAAATGGAGCTCGTTTCCGACGGCTCGACGACGGCTATGGCGCTTACGAAGGACTTGGACGGTAAGACCATTTCTTTCAGTCGTTATATTAAATACGGCCGTATGCGTAACTTTACCACGATTTTTGAATACGAGGGCAATCCGCTCGTATTTTCGGGTACGAACGACTACGGCAACCGCGAAGTGGTATTCGCGTTCGACTTACACGATACGAATTTACCTTTGAAGATGGATTATATCGTGCTTTGTCGGAATTTATTAAACTATTCTTTCCCCACGGTAGTGGAAAGGGTATCTTACGAAAGCGGTGAAAACGCGAAGATTAATATCGTTTCCGGCTGTAAGAATATCCGCATTGAAAGCCCGTCGGGAAAGGTATCCTATTTAGACACAAACGATGAGTCCACGAGCTTTTTGCTTTCGGAAGTGGGCACGTACCGTATCGTAATGACGGTGGGCGAAACACCGCGCGTATTCCATTTGTATTCGTCCTTGGGCGAAGGGGAGCGCAATCCCACCGCAACGAGTGAAACGGTGAATTTACAAGGTCAAGCAAGTAGTGAAAAGAGAGATGGTAAATATCAAGAACTGATTATTTACTTTATTTGTCTTTCGCTGTTGTTCTTAGCCGATTGGGGGGTATATTGCTATGATAAATATCAGCTTCGATAACCCCTATTTCTTACTGCTTGCCCTGCCCTTATTCGGCGTGGTCATTGCGTCGTATTGTATTGCTATCGGCAAGGAAAACCGCACCCGTCATATCGTTACTTCCTTTATTTTACACCTTGTGATGGTGGCGTGTATCGTGCTTTCCGCGTCGGGTACGGTCGTTACTTCGGTACTGACCAAAACGGAAGTATACGCGGTGGCGGACGTTTCCTATTCCGCAAGCGCGAATTTGGATAAAGTCAATAAGTATATACAAACGATAGACGACGAATTACCCAGAAACGCCAAGCTTGGCGTCGTATGCTTTGGTAAAGACAGCGAGCTGATTACTCCGCTTGGGAAAGAAATCAAGGACGTAAAAAATTCTACCGTAGACAACAGCGCGACGGATATCGTTTCCGCGCTCGAATACACGGCTACCCTGTTTGGCGACGAAACGATTAAAAGAATCGTGCTGATTACCGACGGGAAACAAACGGGTGGGGACGAGGCGTCCGCGCTCGTGAGCGCGATTGAAAAATTACACGCGCAAAATATCCAAGTGGACGCTATGTACTTAGACGATAACATTTCGCCCAGTGCGAAAGAAGTACAAATTTCGTCCGTAGCGTATATGCAGTCCACCTACTTAAACCACGACGCGACGGCGGAAATTTTATTGCGTTCGACGTATGAACCTTCGGTAATCGTGTCCGTGGAACGGAACGGCGAGCCGTACAAGGAAATAGCTCAGCGTCTGTCCGTCGGTTTTAATACCGTCAAATTAGATTTATTTACCACCGACCGCGGAGCATACGATTATAAAGTAACCGTGCAAGCGGACGGGGACGAGCTTTCGTACAACAACGCGTACAGCTTTACGCAAACGGTGTCGAGCAGTATGCGCGTTTTGCTCGTATCCTCCGACCCTGCCGACGAGCAGACCATCAAAGACCTGTACGGCAGTAAAGCGACGGTGGACGCGTATATCAACAAATCGGACGTACCCTTTACGGTAGAACAGCTTTGCGTGTACGACGAATTCGTCTTGTCGAATTTTGACGTGCGCACGCTCGAATTTCCCACGACCTTTTTAGATTCAATCAACACGCTCACGAGCCGTTACGGTAAGAGCCTGCTCACCTTCGGTGATATGCATATCCAAAACCAAGACGACGACGAAACGTTGCAACAGCTGAGCAATATGCTCCCCGTCAATTACGGCAACGCCAACCAAAGCGCAAAATTTTTAAGTATCGTTTTGGATATCTCGTCGAGTATGGATACGCGCGGTCATTTCTTAATGGCAAAGCAAGCGGTGGTCCAGCTTTTAGAGCTTTTAGAGTACGATAAGGACTATATCGCGCTCACGTATTTCGCGGACGGGGTATACCCCAAGTACGGCGCGAAAAAGTTTACCGAAGAATTAAAACAGGAAATTATCGACGAAATGAACGGTCGCGACGCGGACGAGGCGAACGGTATAGAGGCGGTCAAGGCCTTGGAAACCAAGCACGGCACGGCTATCGAGGCGGGCTTGGAAACGGGTTATAGCGAAATTCTCGGCGAAAATTTAGCCAACTTACAGCTGGCGCAAAATAGACAAGTTATGCTCATTAGCGACGGCTTGCGCTTTTCCGGTTCGACCGTCGATTTAGCCAAAATGGCGGAAGACAATTCGGCGTACGGTATCGCGACTTCGACGATTTTAACTAACTCGCTCGAATTAAAAAACGACGGTAAGGACGAAGAAAAAGAAGGTAAACAGTTACTCAAAGATATAGCGACGAAAGGTAAGGGCAATACCTACCACGCAAGAACGATAGAAACGCTTAGCAACCTAATTTTATCGGACGTAGCGGACGATTTAACGGAATCGGTAATCGACGGGGTAAGCTCGGAAGTTATTACTTCTCGTGCGTCGGATAAAACGCTCAAAGGCGGTTTGGAAACGGCGACGTTCCCGTCCGTTACGGGCTACGTAAACAATTACAGAAAGGGCGGTGCAATCGCCGTGCTTTCGGCAATTTATATCAACAGAGCCGGCGTATCGTCGGAAGTGCCCTTATACGCTTACTGGAAATACGGCGTAGGGCAGGTATCCAGCTTTTCGAGTACCCTTAGCGGAGCTTGGACGGCGTCGTTTAGGAGCTCGACGGTAGGTAAAACCTTCTTAACCAACGTATTCGCGACGAACACGCCCACGCAAAAGGTGGAAACGCCGTACCTTGTGAATATGCAATTCGACGGTATTCACGCAACGGTAACGCTCACGCCCGCGGTCGTGGATTTAGACGCGACGGCAACGGTGGAGCTGACCTACCCCGACGGCACGACGAAAACGCACGAAATGACCTTCTACGCAACGGAATATTTCTATAAATTCTCGGCGGATACGCTGGGGAAATATACCGTCAAGGTTAACTATGCGTACGGCAGTAAGGAATTCCCGTCCGAGTGGAGCTTTTACGCATCCTATCCCACCGAATACGATAGATTTACCGTCTTTGACGCAGGCGATTTATACACCGCGCTTAGAAACCGCGGAACGGTGAGTGAAAACGGCGAAATCAGCTTGGAAACGGTAGAAGGTCAAGCATCTACGTACACAATCGAATGTACCATACCTTTGATTATCACCGCGATTGTGCTCTACGTCGTGGATATAGCGATACGGAAATTGAAATGGTCGGATATTAAGGGACTTTTCAAACGCCAAAAAAGCAATAAGGGGGACAAATAATGAAAAAGCTAATCGTTAGTATCATTATGAGCCTGCTTACGCTGTTTTTGTGCTCGTGCGGTGTCTTTACGCAGGGTAATTTAGGCGCGAACGGTGGGGATAACGGACTGGGCGAAGACCAGTTCACGGTAACCTTGGAATACGACGGCGCAAGATTGCCCACCGCCGATTTGCCCGTGGATAATTTAGAAGTGCAAATCACGGACGGATATAGCTATTATCAGTCCAAAGTCGGCGAAGACGGCGTGGCAAGGTTTAAGGAAGTGGAAGGTAGCTTTAAGGTGGTTTTGACGGGCTTGCCCGAAGAATATACCTATAACCCCAACGTCTACACCGTGTCCAACGAAATGCCTAAAATTATTTTAGACGTGTATAAAGTGTTAAAGCCTGTGAGCGGTAACGGCAAGGGTTTGTATAACAAAGACACAAATACTACAGGGAGTAATCTTTGTTATGTCATCAACAAAGCGGGGATTTACCGCGCTAAAATCACGTCGCCGGCGACGAAGGTGTATTACGAATTTAAACCTCCCCAAGCAGGGGAATACGGCATAGAGTCTATCGTGCCTACGGCAATTAATAAAATTAATCCAAAAGCGGATATCTATGAAGGTTCGTTCGGATTTAAGCATCTAACTTACGTATTAGACACGGGCGGTCAATGCAGTACGTATACCAAAAATTTCAAATATGACGTAAAACTGACCGATAAGATGGTCGGTAACGTATATACGTTTGTCATTTCCGCGACGGAAAAGAACGGGCAATACCCGTTTACCGTCGATTTCGCGCTCGTTCGTGTGGGCGATTTCACGCTGGATACGCAAAACGCGATTATGAAAATTCCCGAAGACGTTCCCGTGCGCGCAAGCGACCCTGCGTATGCAGACTTTATCGCCAAGCACCATACGGGCGTAATCGGAAAGACTTGGAAAAATCCCGAAGTGGAAGAAAACGGTCTGAAAGTATTTAGCGAAAAATACTATTATTACAGCGAAACGACGGGCTACTGGCATAGGGATTTGGATATGGATAAAGCGGTCGGCGACGACGATATCAACGGTACCGACCCGATAGTATATGCAAAAATTTCTCAGGCAAGTCGGTTTTTAGACCCGCTTATAGACGTAGAAAACGCGGGTAATAAAGCGCTCACGATAGACGGGTATAACTATAAACTGTTTATCGAAGGGTATAATTCGCTGGTAAATAAAGGCTATTACTGCGTATATCAACCTGCGTACAACGTATATTGCTATTGTCATCCGTTAGGTCCTGACGGCAAACCGATAGCAGGGAGCTGTTTTGAGAATTGTGCAACGTGTAATCCCGAATGTAGACCTTGTCCGCCCGAGCAAAAAGGCGTATTAGGGTATGCAGGCTTGGCGAACAGGGACGGGGCTTGTCCCGTAACGAAAGAATTGCAACAATTCCTGTTAAAATTCAGCCGTCAACAGCGCTTGTATAACGACGGCAACGGCTGGGCAGAAGTGGGTGGAAATGCTATCGATTCCACGCACGACGCACAGTGGCTGTTCGCTTGCGGATATTATATGTAAGTATATCGCCGAAAAGGTAAAAAACCTTTTCGGCGGTTTTTGTTTTTCAAAAAAAGCCTATAAAATCTACCATATATTTAGTGAAAAATATGTGTAAAAATTACGAAATTGATTGACTTTATGAAATAAAAAGTAGTATAATATAGAAAATAACGGATAAAAGCAGGATTGTTATTCATTATTTACGAGTAAAAGTTTTTGAAAAAATAATATAAGGAGAACAGTTATGAAGAAAAAACTTTTAATGTTAAGCTGTCTTCTCGCCGTATCCGCATTCGCGGTAGGTTGCGACGACGAAGTAGCGCACACGCACTCGTTCGCAAAAGATTGGACGACCAGCGAAACAGAGCACTGGCACGTTGCATCTTGCGAACACAACACCGAAGTTTCGGATAAAGCAAACCACGTAGACGCGGATAAAGACGGCGACTGCGACGTTTGTGCATACGAAATCGGCACGAAAGGCTACGTAAACGAAGCAGTAGCAAACGCAGTAGCAAAGGCAAGCACCATCAACGGCGCAAAGATTGCGATTGACTCGGATGCAGATCATGATGCAATCGTATATTATACCTATGAAATCGGTGCAGACGCAGTGAAATTGACGCGTTCTGGCGTTGCGTTTGACGATGACAAATCCAGCCACGCATATGACGACGTTTATATTTACAGCGATTTTGACGGCGAAGCGTTCGGTGCGGTAGAAACGGCTACGCAAGACGGCGAAAATACGACGTATACGTATTCCCGTATTCCTTCTGCGTACGTGCAAACGGGCGCAAATACGGCAGTTGCACTTCCTGGTAGCTATTTATATATGGAAGAAGATTTCGTTACGACGGAAGCCGTTCTTGCGAAACTTTGGGAAATTGCAAGCGCAAATGCAAACGGCGCATGCGAATATGCAGTAGACGGCGACGTTTATTCCTTTAATGCAGATTATATGGAATATGACGGTACTTATTATATCTCCGCAAACGTAGAATTTACGCTTGCTAATGACGGTAGCCTTGCAACCGCTGTTGTGGAACTTGAAGGCTATTATGCAGAAGACGTTGCGGAAAACGAAGATGCAGAAGCACCTGCAGTATTGAACAAATACGCACTTGCAGACTTCCATAAGTATTTCATTATCGAACAAACGGCTGGCGAAAAGACGTACACCGCTCCCGAAAAGGCTACGGATAAAATGCTTATCGAAAGCTTTGAAATTGCTTATGCAGAGATGAGCAGTGATCCTTATTCGCCTCCTACGAATTACGGCTTTGTAACCGATACGGCACTTGCTATGACGGTAGCTCAAACGGAAATGATGTTTGCGTTCTATGCAGACAATACTGCGAATATTATGGCAGATGAGCCTATCGATATGTCCAACGAAGTTGTTACTATCGAAGTAGCAGGCGATTATGACGTAGACTATGAATATGACGAAGGTACGTTCTCGATTGTCGTAAACGAACCGACCGTAGGAACTGACAAGATTGCCGTAACCGTTTCGACGGAAAAAGCAAGCAAGACCATTTACTTCACGGCTACCCGTCCTGTAATTGAAAGCTTGTCGGTTAAGAGTTCCAAGGGCAACCAAGTTAGCTCCGTAAACGGCTTTGCTGGTCTTGAATACACTTTCTCGGCAGTAGCTATGCCTACGGGTGCTGAACCTGCTTATAGCGTTGCTTGCAACGTAACGGAAGGCGTAACCTTGACGGATAACGGAGACGGTACTTGGACGTTTAAGGCAACGACGGCTGGTGCTTACGAGCTTACGTTTAAGTCCGACGCGAAGAACGCAAGCGACGAAGACGTAACGGCTGTTGTAGCTATTACGCTTGCTGAACTTCCTAATCCTCAAACGCTTGTAGATAAGACTAAGCAATATAAAGTACAAGGTTTCGATTACGAAAACTATATGGCTACGATTAACTATACCGACGACTGGAAAGTAGGTAAACTCTCGATTGCAAACTTCTGCTATGGTAGTGGCGATTACGGTTACTTATACGGCGACGTTGTATTGAACTACGTATACAGCGAAACGACGGGTGAATTTACGACCACGGTTGACGAAACCTTAAGCTCTGCTGAATTTGTAGCGTCCCTTACGGGCGATTATATGGGTGGCTCTTACTGGGATCCTTTTAGAGTTGGTTCTAAGACGGTTTCTTGGAATATCGGCTTTAACGCAGACAGAACGGCGCTCGTGCTTTCTATGCAAACGTACGTTGACTACGACGAAGAATACGAAGGCGTATACGGTGTCGACGGTTTCGGTAACGGTTACGGCGATAGCGCAACGTATGAATTATCTGCGGTTACCGTTTACGACGCAATCGCAAGTGCTTGGGCGAACTCGACTATTTACGACGCGAACGACGTAAACCGCGACGGTTACATTTATATGGATTCTGACGTATATAAAGCGAACGTAATGTTGAACGCAGACCAAACGGGTAGACTTGCTGTTGAAAATGAAGGCTCAGTTATTCAATACAGCTTTAATTACTCGGTTGAACAAGGTACGAATGGTTATACTGTAACGATTACCGACCTTGCACATTACGACCCCTATGGTTGGAACCCTGCGCACGCGGATAACGCATTCGTTACGTATGTAGAAAGCGTATATACGTTAAGCGGTTCTGTAACGCTTGCAAGCGATTTCAGCACCTTGACGATTGGCTCGACGGTATTTGCGTTGTATCAAAACGCTTAAGATTTGAATGTAATAAAAGCATTTGAATAAAAACGCACCCCTGCGGATAAGTCCGCAGGGGTGTCGTTTTATTTGTTTTTAGAGATTTATACGAACGGGTGTTCCGCACGAATCACGCACGAGCAGTCGGGCTTTTTATCTTGAATTCTTTCCGCTAATTGCTTTTCCGCGTCCTGCGTCGGCATAGTGCAATCGGCAGGTAATACAAGGTCGAAAATTAAATTGTTGTTCTTTTCGCCTTTCGTCATTCTAAAATCGTGAATGGTGAATTCTTCGTTCATTTCCTTTGCCGTTTGCTCGACGAGCGTTCTAAGCTCGTTTACAAGCGGGTCGTTCGTAACGATAGGGTCTAAATGCACGGTAACGATACAGCCGAATTTTTCGTGCATATCCCGTTCCAGTTTATCCACTTCTTCGTGTGCAAGGTTGATGTCCGAGTCCGCCGATACTTCCGCGTGAAAGGATACGATTTGTCTGCCTACGCCGTAGTCGTGCACCATAACGTCGTGTAAACCGATAATTTGGGGGTAGTTTTTCGCAAAATCGTAAATCTCTTGAATAAACGCCGGCGACGGGGGAGAGCCGAGCAATAAATCAATCGTTTCCTTGGACGCTTTAATGCCCGTAAAAAGGATAAATACCGCGACTAAGCTACCAGCCCAGCCGTCAATCGCAACGCCGTAAAAACGGGCAATTAACGCGGAAATAAGGACGAGTGCGGTTGCGATACAGTCGGTCAAGGAATCGAGCGACGACGCCTTGACGGTTGCGGAGCTCGTGAGCTTGGAAATTTTACGGTAAAAGGTAAACAGCCAAGCTTTTACCAAAATCGCCACGGCGAGTAAAATAAGGGTGATATTGCCAACGCTCGGTAAGACGGGGTGGAGTATTTTATCCAGCGAGCTTTTGAAAAGCTCAAAGCCTACCAAAATGATGAGCATATTGACGATAAAGCCCGTAACGTATTCCAGCCTGCCGTGTCCTAATGGGTGCTCTTTATCGACGGGTTTTGACGCCAAGCGAAAGCCGATAAGCGCGACGATTGCCGAGCCTGCGTCCGAGATATTGTTAAAAGCGTCGGCGATAATGGCTACGGATGCGGAGATGAGCCCTAAAACGAGCTTACCGATAAACAGGAGCAAGTTGACGGTAATGCCCGTAAAGCCTGCTAAGGACAGGTACGACGAGCGGACCTTGGGGTTTTGCAGGTCGGTAGGGTTTTTAACGAATAATTTAATAAAAAGTTTTGTCATAAAAATACCTATAAAAAAGACGGTCCGTATAGTATATGCAAGGACCGTCTTTTGTTTTGTTTCATTTACGAATTATCGTCGGGGGATTGTGCGTTTTTTTCTTCTTCGCGACGTTTCTTGATTTCCGCGCTTTTTGCGATTGCAAACGAGGTAACCTTTACGCAAAGAATAATCAGTCCGATTACGACGAAGATTGCCAAAAGACCTTGCCAAAGGAAATTGAGTGCCGGCTTAATCACTTCCCAGTTCATAGGTTGTAAATTTTCAAAAGCTAATAACATATTCAACATAGTCGTGTTCTCCTTATAAATACGGGAATAAGATACCGATAATCAAACCGCCGACGATAGCGGACGCGATTTGACCGGATACGTTTGCGCCGACCGCGTGCATCAAAAGGTGGTTGGACGGGTCTTCCTTAATACCCATTTTTTCCACGACGCGCGCCGCCATAGGGAATGCGGAAATACCCGCCGCGCCCAGCATAGGATTGATTTTTTCTTTGCTGAACAGGTTCATAAGTTTTGCGCACATTACACCGCCCACCGTGTCGAATACGAACGCGAATAAGCCGAGTATCATAATAATCAAGGTTTCCAGCTGTAAGAATTGGTCTGCTTGCATTTGGAACGCAATGGTGATACCAAGAAGAAGTGTAATGATATTCGAGAAGGTCGTTTGCGCCGTTTCCGAAAGGGAAGAAAGCACACCGCATTCTCTGAGCAAATTACCGAACATGAGCATACCGACGAGCGAAAGGGAGTCGGGGGCAATCAAGCCTGCGCAAATGGTAACGATAATCGGGAACAAGATACGCATAAGCTTGGATACCTGCTTTGCGCTGTATTTCATTTTAATTTTTCTTTCTTTTTTCGTCGTGCAAAGCTTTACGACCGCAGGCTGTACGATAGGTACGAGCGCCATATACGAATACGCAACGACCATAATGGGGCCAAGGTAGTTAGACATTACCTTTTGCGCAACCAAAATTGCCGTAGGACCGTCCGCCGCACCGATAATACCGATAGACGCCGCGTCGTTTAAGGGGAAACCTATCATTGCCGCCAAAATGATGGTAACGAAGATACCCAACTGTGCCGCACCGCCCAAGATAAAGAGCTTGGGGTTGGTCAGCAAAGGTCCGAAGTCAATCATACACCCGATACCGATAAACAAAAGAAGGGGCATAGCCTCGCTTGCCGCGATACCTACTTGGAACAGAGAGTTGATAATACCGTGTTCTTCAATGACGGGGGATAAGGGCAGGTTGACCAAGATGGCGCCAAAGCCCATAGGGAGCAAAAGTGCAGGCTCCATATCCTTTTTAATGGCAAGATATATTAAAATACCGCCGATAAGCCACATGGCTATCATTTTCGGGTTGTCGGCGAGTGCCTCAAACCCTTGTAATAAAAAGTCCATAAACACCTCTTAAATTTTGTGGAAAATATTTAACAGTATAATTATAGGACATACGCGCGTGAAAGTCAAGGGAAAAAAGCGCCCCCGTGGTCGAAAAAATAAAATAAAAAAAATAAAAATACGGAAAAAGCGTGTAAAAACGCTTGCAAAAGGGGATAAAATCGTATATAATAGATACCGACTTCGAGCGTTCCTCTGCCTTTTTGGGTATTATGAAGAATAATACAGCGGGTTATGAGCGTTTCGTAAATAACGGAGGTAAAGTCATACATGAAAGGATTGATTGAAGCGATTAACGCGGAAACAATGAAAAAAGAAGTTCCTGCTTTCAACGTAGGCGACACCATTAAGGTCGGCTATAAGATTATCGAAGGCGGTAAGGAAAGAGTTCAAAACTTTGAAGGCGTCGTTATCGCAAAGAAAAACGGCGGTGTTTCCGAAACCTTCACCGTACGCCACATTTCTTACGGCGTAGGCGTAGAAAAGACGTATCCTATCCATTCCCCGAAAATTGCGTCCATCACGGTCGTAAGACGCGGTAAGGTTAGAAGAGCGAAACTGTATTATCTGCGCAAGTTAACGGGTAAAGCGGCGAAAGTTAAAGAAAAAATTTAAGAAAATCGGTTTACCGAAAAATTTGAGTTTGCTTAAAGTCAAAGGCAAACTCATTTTTTTTGCGCAATTACAAAAAAATACCCGTAAATTTGTTTACTTTTTCGCGGTTTTGGGTTACAATAGAAAGCAAGGCTATATATAAGGTAGTAAAACAAGGCGGAATTGAGATTATGATTGCGAAAATTCAAAGCTATACGCTCATAGGCTTAGAAGGCGTTCCCGTAACCGTCGAAGCGGATATTTCCAAAGGTATGCCTGCCTACGATATGGTCGGGTTGCCCGATACGGCGGTCAAGGAATCCAAAGAGCGTGTGCGTAGCGCCGTTAAAAATTCCGCGCTCCCTTTTCCAAGTCATAAAATTACCGTCAATTTAGCGCCTGCGTCCGTCAAAAAGGAAGGCTCGGCGTTCGATTTACCCGTCGCGGTCAGTTTGCTTTGCGCAAGCGGTGTGTTGCAAGCGGATACGGCGAATACCGTATTTTTGGGCGAACTTGCGCTCAACGGTGAACTCCGCCCCGTCAAAGGGGTATTACCCACGCTCATTTCCGCGCGCGATAAGGGGTTTACCAAGTTCGTTTTGCCTTACGAAAACCGCAAAGAGGCGGGGTTTGTGCGCGGAGTGGAAATTTACGCGCCCAAAACGCTCAAAGAGCTCGTAGACCATCTCTCGGGCTTACAACGGCTTTTGCCCGTGCCTGAAACGGCGTTTGAAAAAAGCTCGGAAGGGGGAAATCAAGCGTTTGATTTAGCCTTCGTCAAAGGACAACCGATAGCCAAGCGCGCTTTGGAAGTGGCGGTGGCTGGCGGTCATAATATTTTATTCGTAGGTCCCCCAGGTAGCGGTAAAACTATGCTTGCTCGTTCCATTCCGTCTATGCTCCCCGATATGAGCTTTGACGAGGCGTTGGAAATTACCAAAATTCATTCGGTGGCAGGTACTTTGGGGGAACAGGGTATCGTTACGCAAAGACCGTTTAGAAGTCCGCATCATACGGCGACGACGGTGTCCCTTTGCGGTGGCGGAAGTAAGAGTGTGCACCCAGGGGAAATTAGCTTGGCGCACGGTGGCGTGCTGTTTTTGGACGAACTGCCCGAATACAAGCGTTCGTCGCTCGAATCGCTCCGTCAGCCCTTGGAAGACGGCGTGATTACCGTGTCCAGAGCAGGAGGCACGGTAACCTATCCCGCGTCCTTTATGCTGTGTGCGAGTATGAATCCTTGTCCTTGCGGTAACTACGGTAGCAGTAAACGCCGTTGCACCTGTACGCCCAACGATATTCGTCGTTACCGTGCACGCGTGTCAGGACCGCTCTTGGATAGAATAGACATTCAAGTGGAAGTGGACGGCGTGGATTACGACGATTTGGTGTCCGAAGAAGTAGAAGAAACGAGCGCCGAGGTAAAGGCGCGCGCGGACAGCGCAAGAAAAATTCAACGCGAGCGGTTTGAAAAAAGCGCAATCAATACCAACGCCGAAATGGGTGAAAAGGAAACGCGCGCGTATTGTAAATTGAGCAAGGAATGTGAAGATTTACTCCGCGAGGCGTTTGAAAGCTTGCATTTATCCGCGCGAGCGCGTTCGCGTATTTTGAAGGTAGCGCGGACGATTGCCGACCTTGCTTTATCCGAAGAAATAACACCCGAGCATTTATACGAGGCGATTTCCTATCGCGCGTACGAATCGGATAGTGATATAGACGTATGAAAAACGGATTATATAGTATTTTTGACAAGAGTAATATCATAGAAATAACTAAGGATTCCCCGTATTACCCCGTCGAGTGGCAAAAGCTTTCGGGCGCGCCCGAAATTTTATACGGCGTGGGCAACTTGGAGCTTTTGAAAACGCGCAAGTTTTGTATCGTCGGTTCGCGTCGGAGCTTGGCAAGTACCTTAAAATTAACGGCGCAAATCGCGGTAGAGCTATCTCAGGAATTTACGCTCGTTACCGGTACGGCGGACGGTGGGGATTCGGCGGTTTTAGAAGGCGCGCTCAAAGGTAGAGGAAAAGTGATTAGCGTTTTGGCAGGTGGATTTTCCGCCGTACCCAAGGGACAAATGGCGCTCCTTGAACAGGTTGCTAAAAAAGGCTTGGTCATCTCCGCGCACGCTTACGAAACGACGGTACGGAATTTTTCGTACGACTATCGGAATAAACTACTGGCTCGGCTTTCCGAGGGCGTGCTCGTCGTCAGCGCAGGGGAAACGAGCGGTGCGCTCATTACCGCAAAATACGCGGAGAAAATCGGTATACCCCTGTTCGCGTTGCCGTACGCACCGCATACGCCGTCGGGCGAAGGCTGTAACGCGCTCCTGAAAAAGGGAGCAAAGCTCGTGGAAGACGCGAACGATATTTTTCAAGCGTTCGGAATCGAGAAAAAGGATAAAAAGCAAAGCGTCGTCTTGAACGCGGACGAAGAAAAAATATTGCGGATAATCCGCGAAAACGAGAACGCGCATATTATGGTACTTGCTGAAAAGACGGGTATGCCTGCGTTTAAGCTCAAAATTCTATGCACGTCGCTAGAAATGAAAGGTTTAATCGCATCTTTGGGCGGTAACCGCTACGCGGGTGTATAAGGTTATGGCTTTGTTTACATAAAAAGTTAAAAATTTTCATAAGGAAGTTTGTATGGATTTAATTATCGTAGAGTCGCCTTCTAAGGCGAAAACCATCTCCAAATATTTGAAAGGAAAGTATCGCGTAGACGCGTCCGCAGGGCATATCCGCGATTTACCCGTGCATACGCTCGGCGTGGATTTGGCGAACAATTTCGAGCCGAAATACGTCAATTCCGAGGGTAAGGAAGACGTGATTCGCCGTTTGATTGACGCCACGAAAAAAGCCGACCGCGTTTACCTTGCAACCGACCCTGATAGAGAAGGGGAGGCGATTGCTTGGCACTTGCAAACGGTTTTGGGGCTTTCCGAAACGGGGAAAAACCGTATCGAGTTTAACGAAGTTTCTCAGCGCGCGATTGAACGGGCGTTGGAAGCTCCCCGTCAAATCAATTATAACCTTGTAGACGCGCAACAGGCGCGACGGGTTTTGGATAGGTTGGTGGGTTATAAACTCTCTACGCTTCTCAACCATAAAATCGAGGATAAAAACGGCAACGGTAAGCGTACCTTGTCGGGCGGTCGCGTACAATCGGTTGCGCTCAAACTTATCGTAGAGCGCGAACGGGAAATTACCGCGTTCAAGCCGGAAGAATACTGGAATTTAACGGCGGAACTGCGCGATTTACCCCAAAAATACGCGTCCTTTAAGGCGCTTTTGGAAAAGAAAGGCGCGAAAAAATATAAACCGTCGTCCGCGGAAGAAACGGCGCGCGTATTAGACACCCTTTCGACGGGGAAATTTATCGTATCCAAGGTCAAAAAGACGGTGGCAAAATCGCACGCTCCCGCACCTTTTACGACCAGCTCTATGCAACAGGACGCGTCCACGAAATCAGGTTTTACCGCGCCCGAAACTATGTCGCTTGCACAGCATTTATACGAAGGTATCGAAACGGAAAACGGCGACCATATCGCGTTTATTACCTATATGCGTACCGACTCCGTGCGCGTATCCAAGGAAGTGCAGGCAAAGGCTCTTGAAACGATTAAAGAAGTATACGGCGAAGAGTTCGTGCCTGAAAAACCCAACTTTTACGCGTCTAAAAAGGGCGCGCAGGACGCGCACGAAGCCATTCGCCCGATTGACCTTTCCATGACCCCCGATAAAGCGAAAAAGCTTTTGGATAAAAAGCACCACGCGCTTTATAAGCTCGTTTACGAACGGTTTTTAGCGTCGCAAATGGCGGAGGCGAAATACAACAGCGCGCAAATGGAAATTGACAATAGCGGTTATATTTTCAAGGCAAGCGGTAAGGTATTGCTCTTTGCCGGCTTTACGGCGGTATATCAAGATATATCCAAAAAGGACGACGAAGAAGGGATTAGCTTAGCGAAATTATTGCCCGATTTGAGCGAAGGCGACGAGCTCAATCTTATCTCTATGCAAAAGGAGCAAAAATTTACCAAACCGCCTCTTCGCTATACCGACGCGTCTATCGTCAAGGCAATGGAAGAAAAGGGTATCGGCAGACCGTCCACCTATGCAACCATCATCTCTAAGCTCATACAAAAGTACGTGAAAAAGGACGGCAAATATATGGTGCCTACGCCGATAGCCTACGACGTCGTGGATATGCTCGTAAAATGCTTTACGGACATTATGGACGTCGGCTTTACGGCGGGTATGGAAAATAAGCTGGACGACATTGAAGACGGTGGCGTGAACTGGCGTAGCGTTATCGGCGATTTCTATCCCAATTTTGAGAAGAATTTGAAAAAAGCGTCGTCGTACGGCGACGAGCTTACCGATACCGTTTGTGGTAAATGCGGTCATTTTATGCTTAGAAGAATAGGTAAATTCGGTAAATATTTGGCTTGCTCCAACTACCCCGAATGTCGCAATATCGTCAGCGAAAGCGACGAAGAAATTTCCGCCGTTCGCTGTCCCAAGTGCGGACAAAATATGGTGGTTAAGAGCGGTAAATTCGGTCGGTTCTTGGCTTGCCCGAGCTATCCCGATTGTAAATCCACGCTGTCTATGCCGTCGGACGAAGAACCCAAGCTCGTGGGTAAATGCCCCGAGTGCGGTTCGCCTATGACGGTGAGAAAATCCAAGCGCGGTAAGGTATATTACAGCTGTGCAGGCTATCCCGATTGTAAGTTTATGAGCTGGGATATCCCCACGGGCGAGAAATGCCCTGAGTGTGGTGGCGCGCTCGTGAAAACGGCGCACGGAAATATCAAGTGCGACGGAAAAGACTGTTCGTACCGTATTCGCGTGGAAAAACCGAAAACGGAAAAGAGCGAAAAGAAATCGTCCGCGCCTACTTTTGTGAGCGCATTTGAAGCGCCCCCGTTGATGGACGAACCGAACTATTTGGACGATAGCGGTTATTTCCCCGAAGATTTTGACGAAAATGTGTAAGAAAAGAGTACTCGTAATCGGCGGTGGCTTGGCAGGGAGCGAAACGGCGTATTATTTAGCGAGCCGTGGGATAGATACCACGCTCGTGGATATGAAACCGAAAAAATTTACCCCTGCGCATGAAAGTGAAAATTTTGGCGAGCTGGTATGCTCCAACTCCTTAAAAAGTAAGGATATTTACGCGAATGCTTGCGGGCTTTTGAAAGAAGAGATGCGCCTTTTAGGCTCGCTCATCGTCGAGGCAGGCAATATAGCGAGCGTACCTGCCGGCGGTGCGCTTGCCGTGGATAGGGACAAGTTTTCCGCGTATATCACGGACAAGCTCAAAGCTTGTAAGCATCTCACCATACAGTCGGAAGAAATTAAAGAAATTCCCGATTTCCACGCGTTGGGCTACGACTATGCAGTGATTGCGACGGGACCTTTGACCGCCGATAGTTTAAGCAAAGATATTCAAGAAAAATTAGGCGGACAGCTCCATTTTTACGACGCGTCCGCGCCTATCGTTTCGGCGGAGAGTATTGATTTAAGCCACGCGTTCACGGGGGACAGGTACGGCAAGGGCACGGGCGATTATATCAACTGTCCCTTAAATAAGGACGAATACTACGCGTTCGTAGACGCGCTTGTAAACGCCGAGCGCGCGCATTTACACGAGTTTGAAAAGGGCGAAATTTTTGAAGGGTGTATGCCCGTCGAAGTGATGGCGTCAAGGGGGAAAGATACCCTGCGCTTTGGAACGCTTAAACCCGTGGGGCTGTTAGACGACAAGGGCGAACGGGCGTACGCGGTGTTACAGCTTAGAAAGGAAAACGAGCAGGGCACGGCGTACAATCTCGTGGGTTTTCAAACGAATTTGAAATTTTCCGAACAAAAACGGGTGTTTTCTATGTTCCCTGCCCTGAAAAACGCGGAATTTTTACGCTACGGCGTAATGCATAGAAATACCTATATTCATTCGCCGAGTGTTTTAAGTCGCGATTTTTCGGTTAAGAATAATAAAAGGCTGTATTTTGCAGGTCAAATCACGGGCGTGGAAGGGTACGTCGAAAGCGCTATGAGCGGACTGCTCGTAGGGATTAGCATTTACGACGAAATCACGGGCAGAGAAAAACGGGTGTTTAGCAACGGAACGGTATGCGGAGCGTTGCAAACGCATATTTCCACGCCGAATAAGGATTTTCAGCCTATGAACGCGAACTTTGGGATTTTAGCGCCCTTAGATACGCGTATTAAAGATAAAAAAGAGCGTTATAAAACGCTGGCTATGCGTGCGTTAGAAGAAATCGAGCGCACGGCAAAGGAGTAGAGAATGGAATTTAGAGGAACGACCATTTGTGCGGTCAAGAAAAACGGCGTTACCGCGATTGCAGGCGACGGTCAAGTAACGATGGGCGAATCGGTTATTTTCAAAAATACCGCGATAAAAGTGCGCCGTATCTACGGTGGTAAGGTCATCTTAGGTTTTGCAGGCTCGGTTACGGACGCGTTTGCGCTCACCGAACGCTTTGAAGGTATGCTCAATAAATTCGCGGGCAATTTAATGCGTTCGGCGGTGGAGCTTGCCGAGCTTTGGAGAAGTGATAAAATCGGTCGTAAATTAGACGCAATGATGATTACGGCGGACGAAAACACCCTGCTCATTTTATCGGGCACGGGCGAAGTGATTGAGCCGGACGAAGGCGTTTGCGCTATCGGTAGCGGTGGCAATTACGCGCTGGCGGCGGCGCGCGCGTTATATCAGGAAACGGACTACGACGCGGAAACGATAGCGAAGAAAGCGCTCAAAATTGCGTCGGAAATTTGCGTGTTCACGAATGATAATATTCGCTGTGAAACGGTGGGCGCATTAAGCGAAAAACCTAAAAAGAGTAAAGCGAAAAAGGGAGAGAGCGTATGAATTTATCACCCAAACAAATCGTAAATCAGTTGGATAAATATATTATCGGTCAAGACGACGCGAAAAAAGCGGTGGCGATTGCGCTGAGAAACCGTTACCGTCGTGCACAGCTCCCCCCCGAGGTTCGCGAAGAAATTACGCCGAAAAATATTATTATGAAAGGTCCTACGGGCGTAGGTAAAACGGAGATAGCTAGAAGACTTGCCAAGCTCGTGAAAGCGCCGTTTGTCAAGGTCGAGGCTACGAAATATACGGAAGTGGGGTACGTGGGAAAGGACGTCGAAGGTATGATTCGCGACCTTGCCGAATGTGCTTATCGCTTAGTCAAGGCGGAAAAGGAAGAAGAAGTGAAAGCCAAGGCTACCGATTTAGCGGAAAAGCGGATTGTCCGCGCTTTGGCGGAAGCGAAAAAGGAAGAAAAGGGCGAGCTTGCCAAGGAAGTCTTTGAATCGAATTTATTAGACGGGTTTAGAAAGGGCGCGTTTGATAATTTCGTCGTGGAAATGGAAGTAACGGATACACCGCAGGCTATGGAATTAGTCCCTGGCGGGGCGGCGATTTCCATAGGCAGTATTTTCGGGGATATGTTCCCGCAAAAGAAGAAAAAGCGTAAATTTGCCGTAAAAGAAGCGTTCCAAATCGCACTCGAAGAAGAGTCGGAAAAGCTCGTAGACGAAGACGCGATAAAAGCGGAAGCGTTATACCGTGCGGAAAACGACGGTATCGTGTTTATCGACGAGATTGATAAAATCGCAGGCAAGGGAAGTCGTAACGGTGCGGACGTATCGCGCGAGGGGGTACAACGGGATATTTTACCTATCGTCGAAGGCTCGACCGTCGTTACCAAGTACGGACCGATTAAGACGGATTTCATCTTATTTATCGCCGCAGGCGCGTTCCACGTGGCGTCCATTGAAGATTTAATTCCCGAGCTCCAAGGCAGATTCCCCGTGTCCGTGGAATTAAAGAGCTTGACGAAAGAAGATTTCGTGCGTATTTTAACGGAAACGGAAAATTCGCTCACCTTCCAGTACGGCAAGCTTTTGAGCGTGGATAACATTGATTTGCAATTCGATAAAGGCGCAATCGAACGCATAGCGGAAGTATCGGTAGAGCTCAACGCTACGAGCGAAGATATCGGCGCGCGTAGACTGCATACGGTGATGGAATATCTTTTGGAAGATATTTCCTTTAATGCGGGCGGTGATTATCCGAAATTTACCTTGAATATTGACAGTCGGTACGTAGACGAGCATTTGCAAAAGCTCACGGGCGACAGAAATTTGAAAAAATACGTTTTGTAAGCGTTAAGGAGAGTTTATGATTAACATACCCAAGGGCACGAAGGACGTTTTGCCCAGCGAGTCGTATAAATGGCAATACGTAGAAAGCGTAGCGCGCGAAGTGGCGGAGCTTTTCCATATCCAAGAATTGCGTACACCTACCTTTGAGCATACCGAGCTGTTTCAGCGTGGCGTCGGCGATACTTCGGATATCGTTACCAAGGAAATGTATACCTTTAAGGACAAGGGCGACCGTTCCATTACCTTAAAACCAGAAGGCACGGCAGGCGCGGTGCGTTCGTTTATCGAAAACGGTATGGCAAACGGCGTGTTGCCTGCGAAAATGTATTATATTACCCCTGCGTTCCGCTATGAAAGACCGCAAGCCGGTCGGCTTAGAGAATTTCACCAGTTCGGCGTGGAAATTTTCGGCGCGAAATCGGCGCAAACGGACGCGGAGGCGATACTCATTGCGGACACGCTCTTGAAAAAGTTGGGTATTCAAGTACAGCTGTATATCAACTCTATCGGCTGTCCTACCTGTCGCGCGGAATATAACCGTGCGCTCAAAGCGTTTTTCGCTCCGCATTTGGACGGGCTTTGCTACGATTGTAAAACGCGGTACGAAAAAAATCCCTTGCGTCTTTTGGATTGCAAGGAAGAAAACTGTAAAAAGGTCAACGCGAACGCACCCAAAATGCTCGATTATCTTTGTCAAGAGTGTAAAGAGCACTTTGAAAGCGTAAAGGCGTGCTTGGATTTAGCAGGCGTTGCTTACGAAATCGACCCTAGAATCGTGCGCGGTTTGGACTATTACACCCGTACCGTGTTCGAGTTTGTGTCCACTTCTATCGGCGCACAGGGTACGGTATGCGCAGGCGGTCGGTACGATAAACTCATTCAAGAGCTGGGCGGTAATCCCACACCTGCCGTAGGCTTTGCAGGCGGTTTGGAGCGTTTACTTATCGTTATGGAGCAAACGGGCGTAGAAATTCCGCTCCCCCAAATGCCCACCGTGTATTTAGCGGGTATGGACGACGAGTGCCGTAAAAAGGCGTTCGAGATTGCGACGAAACTTAGACGGGCAGGTATCATTGCCGAGATTGATTATATGGAACGCTCGGTAAAAGCACAGTTTAAGTATGCGGATAAAATTCACGCAAAATTCGTAGCGGTTATCGGCGGTAACGAGCTTTTGGAAGGGGTTATGAGCGTGAAAAATATGTCCACGGGCGAAAGCGAGAAGGTCGCTTTTGAAAATGCCACCGCATATTTTCAAGATAAATAAAGCAAAATAAAGATAAGGAGAAAAAGTATGGTAAAACACGTAAACGGTAAAGAATTAGAAGCATTGATTTCAGGTACGGATAAGACGGTATTTTGTGATTTTTGGGCAAGCTGGTGCGGACCTTGCAGAATGCTTGCGCCCGTGTTTGAAGAACTTTCCGAGAAGTATGAAGATAAAGCGGTATTCGTGAAAATGGATATCGACGAAAACGAAAGCTCGGCGGTAAAATACGGCATTACTTCTATCCCGAACATTATCGCGTTCCAAGGAGGCAAGGTCAAGGATAACAACCTTGGTTTCGTGCCTATGGCAATGCTGGAAAATTTTGTGCAAAAAAATATATAATAATCGGTTAAAACCCAGCCTTTCCGAATATTCGGAAAGGCTGGGTTTTATTTGTTTTTTTATTTACGGTATACCGCGATTTCAAAGGGTGCAAAGGTTGGATTGTACGCGTCCTTTTCACGCGTAGCGTAGTTACATAAAACGAGTTTACCGCCTTGGATAGGCAAGCTCAGCGTTTGCGCCTTTTCAAAATTACAAACGACCAAAACGGTTTCGCCCATTTGTTTGCGCGTATATATAAACGCGCCGTCGTTACCTGTCAAATCGCAAAATTCGCCGTTGCGAATCGCGTCGCTTTCCTTTCTAAACGATAATAATTTTTGATAAAAACGGAACACCGATTTTTCCGCGTTTTTATCCCGAATTAAGTTGATTTTCTCCGCGTTTGTAGGCATAGCCAGCCACGGCTTGCCCGTTGAAAAACCAAAGTTGTCCGCTTTGTGAGCCGTCCAAGCCATAGGTCTACGCGGGTTGTCGCGCGAGCCGAAATTGACGCGCTCCATCAAGCTCTTTTGCGCAAGCTTATCTTGATTTGCGCGGTAATAATTCAGCGTTTCAATATCGTTAAAATCTTCTATATCGTCAAAATAAGAATTTTCCGAGCCGAACTCTTGCCCTTGATAAATAAAGGGGATACCCTTTAATAAATACACGAGCCCTGCAAGCATGGTCGCACATTCGTAGCGTAGATTTTCGGGCGGTTGGATAAGCGAAAGTAAAAACGGTTGGTCGTGATTATCCGTAAACAGGGTATATAAAAGGTCGTTTTTCGCCGTGAAATACTGCCATTTCACGAGCGTATCACGAAGCAGGTTCAAATCAAACGCAAAGGGCAGGAATTTGTCGTCGCTATGCTGGCGCACGTGGTCGAATTGAAAAATCGTGGTAAGCTCCTTTCGTTCTTGACCGCAAAGCGCGCAAATGCTTTCTTCCCCTGCTTGACATTCCCCGACGATAAACAGTCGGTTCACTCCGTCGCGACCAAAAAGTTCGCGAATATATTCGTGCAAATGCGGTCCGTCGTAGCGCTTATTATTATCAAAATCCTTGGAAATATGGTCGAGCACGTCGCAACGAAAGCCGTCCACGCCAAGCTTTACCCAAAAATCGATAATTTCCTGCATTTCCTTGCGGACTTTGGGATTTTCCCAGTTCAAATCCGCCTGTTCGATAGCGAACGAGTGTAAATAATATTCGTTCGTTGGCTCGTTATATTCCCACGCGCTACCGCCGAAGGTCGATTGCCAGCTGTTTAGCGGTTTTTCTGCCCAAATATAGTAATCGTGATAGGGGTTATCGCGCGATTTTCTCGCCTCTTGAAACCAAAAATGCTCGGTGGAAGTATGGTTGGCGACGAAGTCCATTATCAGTTTCATACCGCGACGGTTGAGCTCCTTTTTTAACACGAGCCAGTCGGCAAAAGTGCCGAAATCGTCCATAATATCCCGATAATTTGAAATATCGTAGCCGTTATCGAAGTTGGGACTTTTATAACAGGGCGAAAGCCACACGGCGTTTACGCCCAAGTCTTGCAGGTGGTCGAGTTTTTGAATAATGCCCTGCAAATCGCCTATCCCGTCGCCGTTGCTGTCGTAAAAGCTACGGGGATAAATTTGATAAAAAATATAGTCTAAAAAGCGTTCTCGCTGAGATAAGAGTTTCATAAAAGTATTATAGCCTTAAAAAAATTATTTATAATAGATAATTGACAGGGAATGAAAAGTTGTGTTATAATAAATAACGGCGAAAGCTAAAAAACGAACAGATAAGGAGTTAATATTATGGCAAACGTATGTGTCATTACAGGCGGTGGTAGCGGTATGGGCTTAGAAACCGCGAAATTTATGAGCAAGGACAAAATAATCGTCCTTTCGGGTAGAACAATGAGTAAGTTGGAAGGGGCTGTAAACGAGCTGAAAGCGCTCGGCTTTACCGCTTATGCAAAGACTTGCGACACGTCTAGTAGAGAAAGCGTAAAGGAGCTCGTGGCTTTTGCGACGGAGCTTGGCGAAGTAAAAAACGTCATCAATTCGGCGGGCGTTTCCCCTGCTATGAAGGGTACGCAGGAATCCATTTTGCGCATTAACGCGCTCGGTACGGTATATATCAATCAAGAATTTTCCAAGGTGATGAACGCTGGTAGCGTTATCGTGGACGTATCGTCCAACTCGGCGTATATTTTACCGAATATGATTATCCCCAAAAAAGCGTACAAGCTTGCGGAAACGGACGAAGATAAGTTCTTGAAAAAGCTGGTAAAAAGAAGTAATCTTGCCAAGGGTGAATACCAACGCAAGGGCTTTGCGTATTCCCTTTCCAAGAATTTCGTCGTTTGGTATGCGAAAAAGTGCGCGTTTGAATACGGTAAAAAGGGTATTCGCGTCGTTTCCTTGTCCCCTGGACTTATTGCAACGGATATGGGCAATCTCGAATCTAAGGACGGCGGTATGCTTATTCCCTTCTCCGCGGAAGAAAGAATGGGTAAACCCGAAGAGCTCGGCTTTGCGCTCGCTAGCTTAGCGGACGAAAGAAACGGCTACCTTGCCGGCGTAGACGTGCTTTGCGACGGCGGTTCGACGAACGGTATGAAAGAGTTCAAGAAAAAGAAATAACGTAAGATATAGTAAAACCGCCCCGACGGCTCGTCGAGGCGGTGATTTTTTCATACGGTTATTTTGCGTTCGTTTGCGTATTCGACGCACCCGTGTCCGCGTTTGCCAGCGCTTTTTGTACCATTTTTTGCGCGTGCTCGTCTCTGGCGCTCGTCTTGCCTTCGGGGTTGATATCGCCCGCTTTCAAGAGTGCGTTTTTCGTTAACGCAGGGCCGACCAGCTCGTAAATAAGTACCGCAAACAGCGTGATGTTCGCAATCAAAACACCTTCCGTGCCAAGCTCTACCGAGCTCATAACCATGTTCGCCATACCAAGGGCAACGCCTGCTTGGGGAAGTAGGGTAATACCCAAATATTTCACGATTTTCTCGTCGCACCCTGCAAACTGTGCGCTCAATCGTGCACCGCTGTATTTACCGAGCGAACGGCTGAGAATGTATACGATACCGATAAGCACTATCATAATATCGGTAAAGACGGAAAGCTCTAACTCCGCACCGCTAATGACGAAGAAAATAACGAACAGGGGCGCGGTCCATCTATCGACTCTGTCCATAAGCTCTTCGGAAAAGTCGCACACGTTGCAGAAAATCGTACCCAGCATCATACAAACGAGCAAGGACGAAAATCCGATATGCACACCGCCGATATTGAATTTTAACATAGAAAGTCCGATAGTTAAAAGTACGAACCCGACGGATACGCCAAGACGCTTGGAACGGGAGTGGAAAAATTGTTCGCAAAAGTTGAATAAAAAGCCCATAGACGCGCCGAGCGCAAGCGAGCATATAATTTCGAGTAGCGGTTCTACGATAATCGCAACGACGGAAATCGCACCGATTTTAATTGCCTTGGCAACGCCGAACGAAATGGCGAACAGCACCAAGCCCACCGCGTCGTCAAGTGCTACGACGGGTAATAAAATATCGGTAACGGGACCTTTTGCTTTGTATTGTTTTACAACCATCAGGGTTACCGCAGGCGCGGTTGCCGACGCGATAGCGCCCAGCACAAGCGCCGACGATAAGGACAGCTTGTCAGGCATAGCAAAATGCAGTAAAATCAGGGCAATATCTACGACGATAGTGGTAATCACTGCTTGGAAAATACCGACAATCGTCGCTTGTTTGCCGATTTTTTTGAGTTGAGAAAGACGGAACTCGTTACCGATGGAAAAAGCGATAAAGCCGAGCGCGACGTCCGCGAGAATACCCACCGATTCCACGTCCGCTTTGGAAGTAAAGCCCAAGCCGGAAACGCCGAACGCGCCCAAGCAATAAGGTCCGATTAAAATACCGGCTACCAAATAAGCGGTAACCGCAGGGAGCTTGGCAAGTTTTGCCAAACGGGAGAGCATAAGCCCCGTCAACAGGGCTAACGATAAAGAAAGTAATGCTTGCATAATATGCCTCGTTTGTTGAATTCGTCAAACATTATACTACTTCTATTTTGGAAAAGCAACTAAAAAAGGTTATAAAATAAATATTTTATAAAAAAATCCCGAAAGGCGTTTTACCTTTCGGGAGAATTGCAATTTTCGTTACGGGCGCAAACCGCTACCGCCTTGGAGCGTAATCGTTTCACCCGTGATATACGACGCCTCGTCCGAGCAAAGGAACACGCATACGGCGCCGACGTCTTTTTCGGGGTCGGCAAATCTACCCATAGGCACGCCTTTAATCGTTTGCGCGTAGCGTTCGGGATATTCTTCCTTGAATTTTTGCAAGCCTTCGGTCATAGCAAGGGGGCAAATGACGTTGACGCGTACGCCGTCGGGCGCCCATTCCGTCGCCGCTACACGCGAAAGACCGCGAATACCTTCCTTAGACGCCGCGTACGACGATTGTGCAATACGGCCGAACAAGCCTGCGCCGGACGCGAAGTTAATCACGCAACCCTTGCTTTCCTTTAAGTAGGGGTATGCGGAGCGCATATAGAAGAAGGTTGCGTACAAGCCCGAATATACGGCAAGGTCGAAATCTTCTTTGGTATGGTCAATGAGCATTTTACCCGACGCCGACGCCTGCGCGTTGTTGATGACCGCGTCGATTCTACCGAACGTATCCACCGTTTTTTGGATAACGCCTGCAATCGCTTGCTCGTCCGCGCCGTCCGCTACCGCCGTGAGTACTTCACAGCCGTACGCGCTTTCTAACTTTTCCTTTGCCGAAAGCAACGTGCTTTCCGTTCTACCCGTAATGACGAGTTTTGCGCCTGCCTTGGCAAACGCCGTGGAAAGTCCAAAACCGATACCTCTACCGCCACCCGTGATGATGACTACTTTTCCGTTTAATGAAATCATAGAAAATTCCTTCCTTTTTTTATTTTTTATATTTTATATTATACACTTTAATCGTATATTTGTCAACGAAAAAACCGCCTTTTCAGGCGGTTATATTTTCGGTTAGATAATACGGGATTCGTCCTTTGCAGGGAGCGAGTCGAGTTCCTTTTTCTTTTCCGCATAGCCTGCTTTTCCAAGGAGTGCAAAGGTCGCCTTTTTACCTTCTTCAACCCCAGGTTGGTTAAAGGTATTGATGTTCAAAAGCGCGCCTGCGTAAGCCGTTTGCATTTCAAACAAGAAGAGAAGTTGACCAAGGGTGAACGCGTTGAGCTCGGGAATCCAAATGGTGTAGTTCATTCTGCCTGCTTTGGTGAGCGCGTACGCCGTCGCCGCGTTTTCCGCTTGAATAAGCTCTTCCATGGTATGACCGCCAAGGAAAGATACGTCGGGAATGTTTTCACAACCGTGAGGAATGGTCATCTCGCACCCGTACTTTTTCAAGGACAGGAAGGTAACGACCTTATCGTAAGGACCTTCGGTGTAAAGCTGTACTTGCGAGTGTTGGTCGGTAACACCGAGTGATTTCACGGGCGTTTGACCGACGTTGCAAGGCTCGCCGTCCAGCGTTTCGTTTTTACCAAGGCTTTCCGCCCAAAGCTGGCAATACCAGTCGGCGAGATATTTCAAATTATCCGAATAGGGCATCATAACGCCGATATTCTTGCCTTGACGCATACTTTCGATTTGTAAAACGGCGCTCATAAGCGCAGGGTTTTTATACATAGAACGGGGTTTGCAAAGGTGGTCCATATACGCGGCGCCTGCAAGCAAGCCCTTAATATCAATACCGCAAACGGCGGCGGGGAGCAAGCCGACGGGGGAAAGCTCGGAGAATCTACCGCCGACGCCGTCGGGGAGAATATAGCTCTTAATACCGCCCACTTCGTCGGAAATTTTCTTCAAGTTACCCTTTTTCGCGTCCGTCGTGAAAATAACGTTTTCCTTAATATTGACGCCTGCTTTGGTAAGAAGGTCTAAAATGATGAGATATTGCGCCATCGTTTCGCTGGTTGCGCCCGATTTGGAAATGACGTTAAAGCAGGTCTTTTCCGGCTCGATAACGTCGAGCAGGTCGCGCATACGAACGGGGTCTACGTTGTCTTCTACGTAGAATTTAGGACCTTTTCTTTGGATTTTGGTCAAGTCGTTGTAATGCAAATGGCAAAGCGCGTTAAACGCCATAATAGGACCGAGTGCGCTACCGCCGATACCCAGCACTACGAAATACTGGAATTTACTGCGAATCATCTTCGCCGTTTCTTTAATATCCGCAACGATTTCCGTTTGGTTGTAAGGAAGCTCCGTCCAGCCCATATAAAGCTCGTCTTTACCGCGGTTTTCGCTTACGTAGCGGTAAGCCGCCGCCGATTTGCGAACGTATTTAGAGATGTCTTTCGCGGTTAAACCGTGTTCACCGACGAAGGTATCCATCATATTGTTGTAGTCAAGCGTTACGCGCATAGAGTTGCGCCATTCTTTGGTTTTGTAACCCATTTTGTAGTTCTCCTTGTAAAAATACTTGCTTTATTATTTTACTCTTAATTTACGGTAAAGTCAAGGAACGGAATAGAAAAAGTTGGGAAAAAACGCAAAAAAACAAAATTTTTAACGGGTATTCGCCTTTTTGCGTTTATAAAACGGAAAATTCGCGCGTGTTTTATCCTTTTGTAAAAAGCCGAACGCCAAATATAATAAGAGAGTGCAAAGCGCAATGGCGATTGCGGAAAAAACGGCGGTAAGCACGCTACCGAAGATTTTGGAAAAGAGCGCGGTGAACAGCTTTCCCAAAAGGGACAAAGGGAGCACGGCGCAAATTCCGCGCATGGTGGTAGCGATAATCCCTTTACCGTATCCGCGCATAAAACCGTCGCATTTTTTATGGAGTAACCAAAAATTGCAAATACAGGTTAAAACGTAGCTTACACCCAGCCCGATAACGTAAGCGTATACACCGCAAACGGCAGGCAAGAGCAAAATACAAAGAAGCATTGCACCCGCGCCGACGAAATAGAATAGAAAGGTTTGCTTTTCACAACCCATAGAGTTGAGCATACCCGTCGTAATCATAGTTAGGCTCATAGGCAATAAAATCACGCAACCCTTGGAGATAATTTCCCCTGCTAAAAGGTTGGAAAAAGCGAGCGAGCCAAGACGGTTTCCCAGCGCGTAGAAAAAGGGCAAGAGTACGCACGCGACAAGACAGGAAACGCTAATGCCCCGTTCGAGATTTTTATACAGCCGTTTGGTATTCTTTTTATAATAGTCTTCCGAAAGCTCGGGTACGAGCACCAAGGACAGAGAGCCGATTATCGTTGCAGGGATAAACAGTACGGGGATTGCCATACCGCTCACCACGCCGAACAGCTCTAAGGCGTCCGCGCCCGTATATCCTGCGCGCACGAGCATGGCGGGGAGTAAAACGGCGACGGCGGAGTTGACGAGCGAACCGCTTGCGCGGACGGAGGTTAGGGGCAGGGTTGCGTTGAAAAGCGGTTTTAACGCTTTTTTCGGGGAGCGTAATTTTCCACCGCAGGCGAAATAACCGATAGTGGAAAAGGTGAAGGAAAACAGGTAGGAAATCACGACGGCAACGCCTGCGAGCTTTGCGCCCGTCAAGGCGTTATCCACGCGTTGCAAAAGGAGCACGCCGGCAATGACCATGACCGTTTCTTCGGCAATTTCGATAATGGACGGGAATAGGAAATTTTTATTTCCCCAAAAGCTACCGCGAAAAACGGCGTATACGGACGAAAAACAAAGTCCGATAAGTAAAATACGGAATACGCTCACGCACCGATTATCTGAAAACAGAAAGGTGAATGTATCCGCAAAGGGCAGAAAAATAAGTAAAACGGGCACGGTTAAAAGTAGCGAAAGCGTAATACCTGCGCTCACCGCGCCGTGCTCGCCGTTGATATCGTTTTCCGCTTTGCTTTTACTAATCAATCGGGAAACGGTAATGGGAATACCGCCCGTGCCCAGCGTTAAAAAGAGCGCGAACAGGGACAGGGAAACCTGATAAATGCCCAAGCCTTCCGCGCCGATAAGCCGAGATAAAACGATACGGTATAAAAAACCTAAACCACGCTCGGCGACGGAGAGCGCGGTAACGATGGACGCGGTGGCAAAAACGGTGTTGCTTGTTTTGGTAGAATTGTCTTTTTTCATACTTTATTGTACGAGCTTTTTCTATAAAGTATGACGGTATATTTTCGGGGTAGTAAGCATAGGATAGAGTATGAATAATTTACAGTTAAAAACGCCTGCGTATTACAAAGTTAAGCAAGGTCAGACATTGCGGGAAATCGCGGACGCGTTTTGCGTTGCCGAGCGCGTGCTCGTGAAAGAAAACAACTTAAAAACGGAGCTATGCGCAGGACAAATTTTGAAAATTCCAAAGCTTACGGGCAATCGTTATACCGTGCAGGCGGGGGATAGCAAAAAACAGCTTTCAGGGAGCAGGGAAAATTACGAAAAAAAGAACGGTACGAGCGTAATGTATTTGGGTATGCGCGTTGTTTTATAAGGGGTAACATTTTAGGGGGAGTAGAGCATACGATATAATAAGAAAACGACCGAAAAACGAGGCGAGTGTGCGCGAGCAAAGCGTGAAAGCACCTGCGAACGCTTGTCGTTTCGTCATTCGTAACACAGGAGGTATGCTTATGTCCTTTTATTCCAACTTTCAATCGGATAAATGCCCTTGCGCCATCACGGGTAATCCGATGAACGGCTTGACGGAAAAGGTGTGTATTCAAGCGGAAAAAATCTTCGACGCGGGTATTAAACAAACGCAGTTGACGAGCTATGCGCTCACGCTTACCGACCTTTCTCCCGAAAATCCTACATATCCTTTGACCTTTATCAGCGCGCGCTCCACCACGGCGGACGCGACGGTTACCAACTTAAATATTGAACGGCAAGCGGATAGACATTGTGCGCGCGTGCAAGCGACGGTGTCCGTGCCCTTGGAAGTGTTGTATACCGACGCAAACGGCGTAGAAGGTAGCGCAACGGCAATCGTGTCCGTCAATCAAGACCTGCTTTTGTACGTACCCGCGCCGTCCATTATCCCCTTTACCGTGCGCGCGGTGGTGAGCGCCGTCGTACCCGAGGCGGTATTCGATACGGCGACGAACGGCTTTATCGCGTCCGTATGCCTTACGGTTATCGTGAAAATCGCTATGCCCGTGGAAATTCTCGTTCCCAGCTACGGCTATTGTGCGATACCGCCTGCGCAGGAATATTCGCAAGAAGTATGCGCGGGATTTTTCGAGCTCCCCTTGTACCCCCAAGGTCAAGGCGGAAAGGGTTGTTGCAAATAAACGGTTATCATAAAGCGGTGCAACTTGGCGGTTGCACCGCAAATTTTTACCTTTTTATCCGTTTAGTGGGGTAACGCTCTTGCTTTTTGTATAAAAATTTGGTATAATAAGCTTATGAATATTTATGCGATTAGCGATTTGCATTTATCCTTTTCTTCGGACAAGCCGATGGAGATTTTCGGGGAAAACTGGGAAGGGCATTTCGATAAAATTAAAAAGGACTGGGAACGGGTAGTCGAAGAGGACGATATCGTGCTCATTGCAGGGGATATCAGCTGGGCAATGAAACGGGAAAACGCGCTCGCCGATTTACAGGCGCTCGCGCCGTTGAAAGGCAAAAAAGTGTTTATCCGCGGTAACCACGACTACTGGTGGAACGGGATAGGAAAGGTCCGCGCCTTAGCGCCCGATAATAGCTTTATCTTTTTGCAAACGGACGCGGTGAAAATAGGCGAGTTCGTATTCGTCGGCTCGCGCGGTTGGTCGTGCCCGAACAGTCCCGATTACACGGCGCAAGACGAAAAATTATATCTTCGCGAAGCGGAGCGGTTTAAGCTTGCCTTTTTAGAGGCGGATAAGCTGTATCAAGAGGGGGATAAAAAAATCGCGCTCATTCATTTTCCGCCCTTTACGCAAAAAAAGGAAGATACGCTCTTTTCCGAGCTGTTTGAGAAAAACGGCGTGGAAAAAGTGGTGTTCGGACATATCCACGGCGCAGGGTACTATCCTTTGAAAACGGAAAAAAACGGGATAGAATATATTTTGAGCTCGTGTGATAAGGTCGGGTTCAAGCTGGTAAAGATTTACTAATTTTTTATTAAAAATAAAAAGAATTTATTTCCGTTTGATAAAAGGCGCTCGATTTCCTTTACAAGCGTGAAAAAAAGTAGTATAATGTATAAAGATAAGTTCGGTTTTTCCGCTCGCCGACAAGACGGAAACGATTTACGGCGTCTTGGGCAACGTTGTCCGAGATTTTTTTATGCAAAGACGGAAAAAAGCTAAGGAGAAAATATGCTCAAAAGAAAAGATTTATTAGGGCTAATCGATTTGACGAAAGAAGAAATTACCGAAATTCTTGACGTCGCGTCGGATATGAAACGGCACTTAAAGGACGGGGATAAAAATTTACCATATTTAAGGGGCAAGACGGTTACCATTCTCTTTTACGAGAACAGTACGAGAACGCGGACAAGCTTTGAGCTTGCGTCTAAATATCTCGGTGCTACGGTTATCAATATCGCCGCGGGTACTTCGTCCGTTGCGAAGGGCGAAACGCTCGTCGATACGGGTAAGACCTTGGACGCTCAGCTCAACGACTTTTTGATTATGCGCCACCCTATGGGCGGTGCGCCGTATTTATTAGCCAAGGTAGCTAAGGCAGGGGTTTTGAACGCCGGCGACGGTATGAACGAGCACCCCACCCAAGCGCTTTTGGATATGCTGACCATGCGGGAGCATTTCGGGAGCTTGGAAGGCTTAAAGGTAGCCATCGTCGGGGATATCAAGCACTCGCGCGTAGCCAAGTCGAATTTGTTCGGCTTAAAGACGATGGGAGCTAAGGTATATATGTACGCACCCCAGACGCTTATCCCTAAGGATATTGACAAATTAGGCGCGGTGCTTTGCAATAGCAAGGAAGAGGCGCTCAAAGACGCGGACGTCGTCATGGGGCTTAGAATTCAGCTGGAACGCCAGCAGGCAGGGAATTTCCCGTCGCTGAACGAATACGCGTCCTTCTACGGAGTGGACGGTAAATCGTTAAAGCTGGCAAAGCCCAACGCGATTATTATGCACCCTGGTCCCGTCAACCGTGGCGTAGAGCTTACGGGCAAGGTAATCGACCACGAAAAGAGCCGTATTGAAGAACAGGTATTTTCGGGGATTGCCGTTAGAATGGCGGTGCTCAAATTGCTCAACGATTACAGAGATTTTACCAAGTGAAAAGGAGTATAAAATATGATTATTAAGGACGGCAACGTAGTATTAAACAATTCGGTAGAAAAAAAGGACATTCTCATAGAGAACGGTAAAATCGTTAAAATTGCGGACAATATCCCCGTAACGGGCGAAGAAGTATTGATTGCAAGCGGATTGCATATTTTCCCTGGTCTTATCGACATGCACGTGCATTTGCGTGAACCAGGGTACGAGCATAAGGAAGATATCGAAAGTGGCTGTAAAGCAAGCGTTAAGGGCGGTTTTACCCAAATTTGCTGTATGCCCAACACCGACCCGATAACCGATAATAAAGTGGTGGTAAGCTATATCAAAAACCGCGCAAAGGAAGTCAACCTTTGTAAAGTACACCCTATCGGCGCGATTACCAAGGGCGAAAAGGGCGAACAGCTCGCGGAAATCGGCGAGATGAAACGCGCGGGGGCGGTGGCTATTTCCGACGACGGCGTGAGCGTGAAGAGCGCGCGTCTTATGCGCCTTGCTATGGAATATGCAAGCGGATTTCAGATGAAATGCCTGTACCACTGCGAAGAAAAGGAGCTTGTGGACGGCGGTGTGGTCAACGAAGGCTTGTCGTCGACGATAGCAGGCTTAAAGGGTATTCCCCGTTCGGCGGAAGATATCGTAATTGCGCGTGAAATTGCGCTTGCCGAAAGCTTAGACGTGCCCGTACACATTTGCCACGTATCCACGCATAGCGGTGTGCGTTTAATTCGCGACGCGAAAAGAGCAGGGGTAAAGGTTACGGCGGAAACCTGTCCCCATTATTTCGCGGTTACCGACGAAATTATTAAGAGCTTTGACACGAACACAAAAGTCAATCCGCCCATTCGTGAAGAAGTGGACAAGCAAGCGATTTTGGAAGGTTTAAAGGACGGTACGCTCGATTGTATCGTTACCGACCACGCACCGCACCATATCAACGACAAGAACGTGGAATACAATTTAGCGTCGTTTGGGATTAGCGGTATTGAAACGTCGCTCGGCTTTGCCATTACCTATCTGTATAAAGCGGGCGTTTTAACTCTGCCCCAAATCGCGGAAAAAATGTCTACCGCTCCTGCGCGGATTTTGGACTTGGACGGCGGTGAAATCAAGGAAGGCGGTGTTGCCGATTTAACGCTCGTTAATCTCGACGAAAGCTTTGTCGTAGACCCTGCAAGCTTTGTAAGCAAAGGCAAGAACAGCCCGTTCAAGGGTTACAAGCTGGACGGGGTAGTGAAGTATACTATCGTAGACGGCGTCGTCAAATACCAAGCGTAAAAACGACGTATATACGTCGCATTTCAGCGTTGGTGCTCAGTTACGTGCGTTTTAGCACGCGCCTTCGCTCCGCCTTGAACTGCTCGTATCTCCGCCGTTTTACCAGCTTGGTCGCACTGTCATTGCGCTCAGCTTTAGCTATGTGGCAATCTCATATAAATAATACCAAAACATAAAACATACAAAGGAGTACCTTTATGATTACCGATAGACTGATTGAAAAAATCGTAGAAATGCAAAACCCCACCTGCGTTGGGTTAGATACGCTCTTTGATTATTTACCCGATAATATGAAACAAGGGGTAACCACCTTTGACGGGGTAGCCGAGCGCGTGTTCGAGTTCAATAAAAAAATTATCGACACCGTGCGCGATATCGTGCCGTCGGTAAAGGTACAAATCGCGTACTATGAAATGTACGGCGTGGCGGGTATGAAAGCGTATGAAGAAACGCTCAAATACGCGACGGAAAAGGAGCTTGTCGTAATTGCCGACGCAAAACGTAACGATATCGGCTCGACGGCGTCCTGCTATGCTAAGACCTTTCTTGGTAAAACGTCCGTCAACGGCAACGAGCTTAGAGCGTTTCCTGCCGACTACGTAACCGTCAACGGGTATTTGGGTACGGACGGGATTGCGCCGTTTGTCGAAGAATGTGAAAAGGACGATAAAGGTATTTTCGTTTTAGTAAAAACGTCCAACCCCTCGGGTGCGGAAATTCAAAACCTCGTTTTGGAAAACGGTATGCCTATGTACGAGCACGTGGGTAACCTTGTGGAAAAGTGGGGCGAAAGCACGGTAGGCAAATACGGTTATTCGGCGGTTGGCGCGGTAGTTGGAGCAACGCATCCGACGGAAGCGGAACGGTTGAGAAAGACCATGCCCCACACCTTTTTCTTAATCCCTGGGTACGGTGCGCAGGGCGGTAATGCACAAATGCTCAAAAGCTGTTTCGGTGCAAACGGTTTAGGCGGTGTCGTGAACAATTCGCGCGGTATTTTGTGCGCGTACAAGAAAGACGGCGGTACGTACTACGAATCGGCGCGTAAAGCTTGTATCGCTATGCAAAACGATTTGTCGAGCGTTATCGGCAAAATGGGTAAATAAGCAATGAAAGATTATTTGGTAACCGTTGTAAAGAACGAAAAAATCGCGGAAAATATTCACGCGATTACCTTTTTGTTAAAGGAAGAATGTAAGGTGCGTTGCGGTCAATTCGGTAATATCGCGGTAGGCGGAACGCATTTATTGCGCCGTCCGATAGCTATTTGCAAGGTGGACGGCAGGGAAGTTACCTTTTGCTATCAAGTAAAGGGCGACGGCACGAAACGCTTACAGGCAATGGAAACGGGTGATACCTGCAACCTTTTAATGCCCCTTGGAAACGGCTTTTTCGTGGAAGATACGGAACAAAAAGTCGCGCTCGTGGGCGGTGGTGTGGGGGTATTTCCTTTAATTTCCGTTTTACGCAAGTACGGGCAAAGCAAGGAAATTTCCGCTTATATCGGTTATCGAAATCAAAACGCCGTTTGTGGCGTGGAAGAGTTTGCAAAGGCGCACAAATTTGTCGGCGTTACCGACGACGGTAGCTACGGCGAAAAAATGAACGCGGTGCAAGCGTTTGAAAAGGACTTGAAAGCGGGCAACCGTCCCGACGTCGTGCTTGCTTGCGGACCTACGCCTATGCTCCGCGCGCTCAAAGTGCTCGTGGAAAAGGAGAACCTGACCTGTTTCGTGTCCTTAGAAGAGCGTATGGGTTGCGGTATCGGCGCGTGCGTCGTTTGCGTATGCGATTTAACGAACGGTAAGAAAGCGCGCGTTTGTAAGGACGGACCTGTATTTAACGCCAAAGAAGTAGTGTTATAAAGGAATTAAGAATATGGCAAATTTATCGGTAAATATTTGTGGCGTAGAATTCAAAAACCCCGTTATTTCCGCGTCGGGTACGTACGGTTTCGGTCGGGAATTTAACGAGTTATACGATATCGGTCTTATCGGCGGTATTTCGACGAAAGGCTTGACCTTAGAACCCCGTTTGGGCAATCCCGTGCCCCGTATTGCGGAGAGCAGGGGCGTTATCTTAAACGCCGTGGGTTTGCAAAACCCTGGGGTAGAGCATTTTATTAAAAACGATTTAGAATGGCTCAAATCCACGGGTACGCGCATTATTGCCAACGTCGCAGGGAAAACCTTGGACGATTATAAAAATATTTGCGCGCGTTTGGACGGGCTGGTGGATATGATAGAGCTGAACATTTCCTGCCCCAACGTCAAAAGCGGTGGTATGGCGTTCGGTATTAAACCGCAGTCGGTGGAAGAAGTAACCGCCGTCGCGAAAAGCGGACTGAAAAAAACACCGCTTATCATCAAGCTTTCCCCGAACGTCGAAAGTATTGCCGTCAACGCCAAATCCGCGGAAAACGGCGGTGCGGACTGTATTTCGCTCATCAATACCTTAACGGGTATGACAATTGATATCGAGCGTAGAAGACCGATTATCGCCAACAACACGGGCGGTGTATCGGGTGCAGGCGTGAAACCGATTGCCGTGCGTATGGTATACGAGGCGTCGCAAGCGGTCAAAATCCCCGTAATCGGCATGGGCGGTATTACCTGCGCCGAAGACGCGATTGAATTTTTAATGGCTGGCGCAACGGCGGTGCAGGTGGGTACGGCGAATTTCACCAATCCCTACGCTATGCCCCAAATTATCGACGGCTTGAACGCTTGGTGCGATAGCCACGGCGTGAAAAACGTAAGCGAGCTTACGGGCACTTTACAACTCAACGGAAAATAAGCAAAATATAAAGAAAACGGCTTTCAAATATAAGCCGTGGAAAGGAGTTACAAAATGGAATATACCTACAAGCAAGAATTTATTCGGTTTATGGTCAAAAGCGGTGTTTTGCGCTTTGGCGAATTTACCTTAAAGAGCGGTAGAATTGCGCCCTATTTCATCAATACGGGCAACTACAAAACGGGCAAACAACTTGCAAAGCTCGGCAAATATTACGCGTCCTGTATTCAAGAAAACAAGCTCCAAGCGGACACGCTTATAGGACCTGCTTACAAGGGTATTCCCCTGTCCGTAGCGACGGCGATTGCGCTGTATAACGACTACGAAAAGGAAGTCAATTACGCATTCGACAGAAAGGAAGCCAAGGATCACGGCGAAGGCGGTTTGTTCGTTGGGAAACAGCTCGTGGACGGCGAAAAGGTCATTATTATCGAAGACGTTATGACGTCGGGTAAAGCGCTTAGAGAAATTTTACCTAAATTACAAGCAAGCGCGAACGTAGAAGTGGTAGGTATGGTCATTTCCGTAGACCGTAAAGAAAAGGGTCTTACGAGCGATTTATCGGCGGTAGCGGAAGCGAAAAAGGAATTTGGTATCGACGTGTATTCCGTCGTTACGATTGACGATATTATTTCCGCAATCGAAGACGGTGTCGTGGACGGTAAAGAACACCTTTCCGCCATGTATAAATACCGCAACACTTACGGTGCGTAAGGACGCTTAAACTTCGGTAAAATTTTCACGCGCGGTAGCGTGATGGTGCGCTCCACGGCGCGTGGTGAAGACGCAGGCACGGACGATTTTTTCTCAAAGGTATGCCCTGCGATAAATATGATAGCGACGGCACAAAGAAATAAGCAAGCCGTAGCGATTAAAAAATTGCGTTTCATATCCGTAGTATGCTAAAAAACAGCTTGGAATATGTAAGCGAAAAAGGGAAAGACAATGAAAAATATTATTTTAACGGGCGACCGTCCCACGGGAAAATTGCATATCGGACATTACGTAGGCTCGCTTAAACGTCGGGTAGAGCTCCAAAACAGCGGTAAATTCGACGAAATTTACGTAATGATAGCGGACGCGCAGGCGCTTACCGATAATTTTGATAACCCCGATAAAGTACGCGCGAATATCACGGAAGTTGCGCTTGATTATCTTGCTTGCGGTATCGACCCTGCAAAATCGACGATTTTCGTACAGTCGCATATTGAACAGCTCACCGAGCTTACCTTTTATTATATGAACCTTGTAACGCTTGCCCGTTTGGAACGCAACCCGACGGTCAAAGCGGAGTTAAAGCAAAAGAATTTCGGCGGTTCGATACCCATGGGCTTTTTGACCTATCCCGTATCGCAAACGGCGGATATTACGGCGTTTAAGGCAACGACCGTACCCGTCGGTGAAGACCAGCTCCCTATGCTTGAACAGGCGCGTGAAATCGTGAGAAGTTTCAACGGTTTATACGGGGAAACGCTCGTAGAACCCAAAGCGGTATTGCCCGAAAATAAATCCTGTTTGCGACTTCCTGGAACGGACGGTATGGCGAAAATGAGCAAATCGCTCGGGAACTGTATCTATCTTTCCGACTCCGCGGACGAGATTAAACGCAAGGTAATGGGTATGTATACCGACCCCAACCATATCAAGGTAACGGACGCAGGGGATACCAAAAACAATCCCACCTTTATCTATCTTGACGCCTTTTCAACGGACGAGCATTTTGCCAAATACCTGCCCGAATACGCGAATTTAGACGAGCTCAAAGCGCACTACGAGCGTGGCGGTTTAGGGGATATGAAAGTAAAACGCCTGCTCAACGAAGTCATGCAAGAAACGCTTGCGCCTATCCGCGAAAAACGGGAAGAATTAGCCAAAGATATTCCCGCGATTTGGGATATGTTCAAAGCGGGTAGCGAAAAAGCGCGCGCCGTAGCATCTCAAACGTTGGCGGAAGTTAAGAGTGCAATGAAAATCAACTATTTTAATTAAAAACAAAGAATATGCTACGCAATACAGCGTTGCGCTCCGCTTTTTTCACTCGTGTACCTTGCGTACATCTCCTATCAAAAATGCTCGCGCGCCTTGTCTTGCTTGCATCTTGCTTTGTTTTTACCGCTTGGCTCAGTGTTGACTGAATGTCATTGCGCTCAGCTTTAGCTATGTGGCAATCTCATATAAATAATACCACAAAAACAAACAATCAATCACTATTTGAATGAATAAAAAGGAGAGCTTTTATGTATCAAATCGTTAGCAAAAAATCGCTTAATCCCACGGTAACGCAAATGGAAATTCTTGCGCCGTTCGTGGCGAAAAAAGCGCTTGCAGGTCAGTTCATCATCTTGCGCGTAGCCGAAGACGGAGAAAGAATTCCCTTGACGATTGCAGGATATGACAGAGAAAAGGGCACGGTTACCATCATTTTCCAAATCGTTGGTGGCTCGACCGAGCTTTTGAACCACAAAAACGCAGGGGATTATATTCCCGATTTCGTTGGTCCTTTGGGTAGACCTACGCATACGACAGGCTTAAAAAAGGTCTGCGTTGTCGGTGGTGGCGTCGGCTGTGCGATTGCCTTGCCCGTCGCTCGCGCGCTCAAAGAGCAGGGCACGGAAGTTACCTCCATTATCGGTTTTAGAAACAAAGACCTCGTTATTTTAGAAGAAGAATTTAAGCAAGCATCCAAGGAAACGTATATGATGACGGACGACGGCTCGTACGGTCGCCAAGGCAACGTTTGCGTTCCCTTGAAAGAGCTGTTAGAAAAGGGTGAGCAGTTTGACGAAGTCATCACTATCGGACCGCTCATTATGATGAAATTCGTTTGCGCGACCACCAAGGAATACGGCGTAAAAACGGTAGCGAGTATGAACCCGATTATGATTGACGGAACGGGTATGTGCGGTGGCTGTCGTTTAACGGTAGGCGGTAAAATGAAATTTGCTTGCGTAGACGGACCGGAATTTGACGGGCACGAAATTGACTTTGACGAGGCTATGAGCCGTTCGCGTACTTACGCGGAATTTGAAGCGCACGAAAGAGAAGAAACGTGCAACCTTTTCAAAATGGAGGTAAAATAAAATGGCAAAATTCAATATGGCTCCCTTAAAAAATGAAATGCCCACGCAAGAACCTTGCGTTCGTAACGGTAACTTTGAAGAAGTGGCGCTCGGTTATACGGCGGAAATGGCAATCGACGAGGCAAAGCGTTGTATCAACTGCAAAAACCGTCCCTGCGTATCCGCTTGTCCCGTGAATATCGCAATCCCTGAATTTATCGCCAAGGTAGCGGAAGGGGATTTTGAAAGCGCGTATCAAATTATCGCAAAAGATTCGTCGCTCCCTGCCGTTTGCGGTCGCGTATGCCCCCAAGAAACGCAGTGCGAAGGCAAATGCACGCGCGGTATTAAAGCGGGCTGTGAGTCGGTTGCAATCGGTCGTTTGGAACGGTTCGTTGCCGACTGGCATAACGAGCATTGTACCGTTCAACCCGTACCTGCCCCCCTGAACGGTCATAAAGTAGCGGTGGTTGGTAGCGGACCTGCGGGGCTTACCTGTGCAGGCGATTTGGCTAAGCTTGGCTACGAAGTAACGGTATTTGAGGCGTTGCACGTCGCCGGCGGTGTGCTCGTATACGGTATTCCCGAATTCCGTTTGCCCAAGGCAATCGTGAGAAAGGAAGTAGAAAACTTAAAAGCGCTGGGTGTAAAAATCGAAACGAATATGGTAATCGGCAGAGTTATCACCATTCAAGAACTGAAAGAAGAATACGGTTTTGACGCGGTATTTATCGGTAGCGGTGCAGGCTTGCCCAAGTTTATGAATATCCCTGGCGAAAACTTAAAAGGCGTGTATTCGGCAAACGAATTTTTGACCCGTTCCAACCTTATGAAAGCGTATTTGACGGGTAGCCATACGCCTATCCAACACGGTAAATGCGTAGCCGTCGTCGGTGGCGGTAACGTAGCTATGGACGCGGCGAGAACGGCAAAACGCTTAGGCGCGGAAGTACATATCATCTACCGCCGTGGCGAAGAAGAATTGCCCGCGCGCCGTGAAGAAATCGAGCACGCAAAAGAAGAAGGTATTATTTTCGACCTGCTCACCAACCCCACGCGTATCTTGGCGACGGAAACGACGGACCCGCGCGACCCGTCCTACGGTTGGGTAAAGGGTATCGAATGTATCCGTATGGAGCTTGGCGAGCCGGACGAAAGCGGTCGCCGTTCGCCCAAGGAAATTGCAGGTAGCGAATTTATCATTCCGGTAGATAGCGTTATTATGTCGCTGGGTACGTCGCCGAATCCGCTTTTGAAAGCAACGACGGAAGGCTTAGAAACGCTCCGCCGCGGTGAAATTGCAGTAGACGAAGTAGGTAAAACGTCTATTGACGGCGTATACTGTGGTGGCGACGCGGCAACGGGTGCGGCTACGGTAATCAAAGCCATGGGTGCAGGTAAAGTATCGGCAAAAGCGATTGACGAGTATATCAAAGCAAAATACGCAAAGTAAAATAATAGCGAAAAAAAGTCCTGATGATGGATAAGTCAGGACTTTTTAAGTATAACCAACGAATTTTTCTATGACAAGGAAATAAAAAAAATGAAAATAGCGGAACTACTCAAAAAAGAAACGTTGTCCCTTTCCTTTGAAGTGTTTCCACCGAAGACGGAAACGGTGTTTGAAAGTGTAAAATCGGCGACGGAAGAAATTGCAAAATTAAAGCCGTCCTTTATGAGCGTTACCTACGGTGCGGGCGGTGGCACGAGCAAATACACGCTGAATATTGCTAAAAACATCAAAGAGCTGTACGGCGTACCCACACTCGCGCATTTAACCTGCGTATCGTCGTCCAAAGAAACGGTAAAGCAAAAAATATCCGAGCTTAAAAACGCGGGGATTGAAAACGTCATGGCGCTCCGTGGGGATATTCCTGCGGATATGCAAGACGCGGATAAAAGTCAATGGGAGTACCATCACGCAGTAGAGCTTGTTCGCGAATTAAAAAACGCAGGCGATTTTTGTATCGGCGGTGCTTGTTATCCCGAAATTCACCCTGAAAGCGTCAATCAAAAGAAAGATATTTTGCACTTAAAGGAAAAAGTGGACGCTGGTTGCGATTTTTTAACGACGCAAATGTTTTTCGATAACAATCTATTTTATAATTTTCTTTATAAAATTCGCGAGGCAGGTATCACCGTACCCGTAATTGCTGGGATTATGCCGATTACGGGCGCAAACCAAGTGGCAAGGGCAATACAGCTTTCCGGCTCGTTTATGCCCCAACGCTTTAAGAGCTTGGTGGATAAATTCGGAAACGACCCCTTGGCAATGACGCAGGCAGGAATTGCCTACGCTACCGACCAAATTATCGACCTGTACGCAAACGGTATTAAAAACGTGCACGTGTATACAATGAACAAACCGCATATTGCAAGAAAAATTCAAGAAAATCTTTCGGATATTTTAGGGAAATAAAATGCAGTTCAAAGAGTTTTTGAAAACGGAAAACGTATATTTAGACGGGGGCATGGGCACGATATTGCAATCGCGCGGTCTTGGCGCGGGCGAATATCCCGAGCTTTGGAATATCACGCACCCCAAAGAGATTATCGCCGTGCATAAGGCGTATTTCGACGCAGGCAGTAACGTCGTTTGCACGAATACTTTCGGCGCAAATACGCTCAAATTTTCTGAAAACGAGCTGGAAACGATTATAAAAAGCGCGCTCGAAAATGCAAAAATTGCGCGAGAGCAAAGCATTTCACCGCAGGAAAAATTTATCGCGCTGGATATCGGACCTTTGGGGAAATTACTTCGCCCCTTGGGTGATTTAGCGTTTGAAGACGCCGTGCAAATCTTTGCAAAAACGGTCCAGCTTGGCGTAAAATACGGTGCGGAGCTCGTTGTGATTGAAACGATGAACGACGCGTATGAAACGAAATCCGCGCTTTTAGCGGTCAAAGAAAATTGCGATTTACCCGTACTCGTTTCCAACGCCTACGGCGCGGACGAGAAACTGATGACGGGCGCAACCCCCCAAGCAATGGTTGCGCTGTTAGAGGGTATGGGCGCGGACGCAATCGGCGCGAACTGCTCGCTCGGACCCAAGCAGTTAAAGGGCGTCGTGGAAAAGTTATTACAAAAATCGTCCGTACCCGTGTTATTAAAGCCCAACGCAGGCATACCGAAAATCGTGGACGGCGAAACGGTATTTCCCCTTTCCGTGCAGGAATTTACGGACGAAATGTCGGCGTTTATGCAAATGGGCGTGCGCGTCGTCGGCGGTTGTTGCGGTACGACGCCTGCATATATTCAATCGCTGATAAAAAAGACCAAAGATTATGCGCCCGTGCCCCTGACGGATAAAAATATCACCGTCGTATCGTCGTACACGCACGCGGTGGAATTTGGGGCAAAGCCCCTTTTAATCGGTGAGCGCATCAATCCGACGGGTAAAAAGCGGTTAAAGCAAGCGCTTAAAGACAAGGATATTTCCTATATTTTAAGCGAAGGGGTAGGACAACGGGATAAGGGCGCGCATATTTTAGACGTCAACGTGGGACTGCCTGAGCTTGACGAAGTACAAGCCCTGCAAAACACGGTGCAGGAGTTACAGGCGGTTATCAACCTGCCTTTGCAAATCGACACCGCGAACATACAGGCTATGGAACGCGCGCTTAGAGTGTATAACGGAAAGGCGCTTATCAATTCGGTGAGCGGTAAAAAAGAGAGCATGGACGCGGTGTTTCCGCTGGTAAAAAAGTACGGTGGCGTCGTGGTAGCGTTGACGCTGGACGAGAGCGGTATACCCCAAAACGCAGGGGGCAGGGTAGCGATTGCCGAAAAAATTTTGGATAGAGCAAAGGTTTACGGTATATCCAAAAAGGATATTATTTTCGATACGCTCGCTATGACCGTTTCCGCGGATACTTCGTCCGCACAAACGACCTTGCAAGCCTTGTCCCATATCAAAAAAGAGCTCGGTTGCCATACTTCGCTCGGCGTTTCTAATATCTCGTTCGGACTTCCTAATCGGGATATTTTGAACGCGACCTTTTTTGCGCTTGCCTTGGAAAACGGACTTTCCTGCGCGATTATGAACCCGTATTCCACGGAAATGCTCAAAACCTACTATGCGTATAACGCTTTGCATAATTTGGACGAAAATTGCGCGGAATATATCCAAAACGCGCCTACGCTGATTACGCAAGAAAGCGCGGTAGCCGTTCCGAATACAACCGTAGCGCAAGCAACCACGCGTTCACCGCTTAGAGAAAGCATTATCAAGGGCTTTAAGGACGACGCAAAAAAATACGCGCGCGCTATGCTCCAAGAAATAGAGCCCCTTGCGCTTATCAACGAAGAAATTATCCCTGCGCTCAATGAAATGGGCGAGGCGTTTGAAAACAAGAGAGCGTTTTTGCCCCAGCTTTTAATGAGCGCGGAGGCGTCCAAAGTCGCTTTTGAAGAAGTGAAAGGGGTATTATCGGGTAAAGATAACGCGGTAAAAAAAGCGAAGTTCGTCCTTGCCACCGTGCAAGGGGATATCCACGATATCGGAAAAAATATCGTTAAATTGCTATTAGAAAACTACGGCTTTGAAGTGCTCGATTTAGGCAAAGACGTATCGCCTGAAAGGGTGGTGGAAACGGTTGAACGCGAACGTGCCCCCTTGGTAGGGTTGAGCGCGCTGATGACCACGACTCTGCCTGCTATGGAAGAAACGATAAAATTACTTAGGGAAAAAACGCCTTGGTGTAAAATCGTGGTAGGTGGCGCGGTATTGACGGAAGAATACGCGCAAAAAATCGGCGCGGATAAATACGCCAAAGACGCAATGGAAACGGTAAGATACGCCGAAGAATTACAGGAAATAATATAAACGAAAAAAGCGGAGCGATAAGCTCCGCTTTTAATATATATAATTTAGATAAACAAGCCGTAAATCAAAACGCTGTAACCGTTGTTTTTGGAAACGAGCTTGACTCGCGTAAACGGTTTATTTTGTAAGGGAATATCTACGCGGTTGATAAGATAATTTTCGTGGTCCTTGTCGTGCGTAAACTGCGCAAACCGCGTTCCGTTTTCGCAAACGGGATTGATACGCGACGGGCCGAAAGTAGTAAACGCCGTCGTGATTTCTTTACCGTTTTGTAAGGGCAGGCTCGCCTTTTCTCCGTCGGCGTATTCGATTTCCAAACCAAGTACGTCTTCGCCGTATTCTCCGCCAAGCGGATAGCCTTTGATGATACTCCCACAGCCAAGTAAGGTTAAATAGCTACCTTGCCCGCCACCGAATATCACTTCGTCGCCGTCCTTGATAAGCGCGGGAATTTGCATAATGCCTTTCACTTCTTCGCGTAAAAGTTTCGGGCCTTGGGTGAGAAAGCGCACCTTTTTATAATAGTATCTTTCAATCGGTTGTTTGCCGTCCGCAATCGCCGTTTCGAGCGTATCTGCTATGGGCAGGGTAGAGCTGACAAGGGTAAGGGGGGATTTGTCAAACGCTCCGCCTTGATAGGTAAACTCGTAAAAATCGGACGGCTTGGGCGGATTTTTGAGCTTAGCCCATTCCTTTTGGAATACGTCAAAAATGAGCGTGGGCCGACGGTCAATCTCGATTAACGCCTCTTTCAAAAGCCCGTCTGCGCAAGCAGGTCTACCGCGGTGGTGTTCGTGAATTTCCGCCCAGTTCCAAAAGCTCGCACCAGCCAAATAACCTATTTCGTCGTTTCCGTTCCAAAGTCCGCGCATAGTCGCAATGAAGTCCGCCATCAAATGCGGATTATCGTATACGGGGAAACCGCCCCACTCGGTAAAGAGCAAAGGCATTTCCGTTAAAAATTTTGCCGATTCTTGAATTTTTTCTACCGTGTGGTAATAGGGGTGCATGGTATAGAAATCAAAACCGCATTTATTAAAATGCACTTTGGTTTCTTCTAAGCTCATACAATTCGCGCCCGAAACGAGCCGTGTCGGGTCGGTATCGCGACAAAGCTGGGCGCAATCGTGTAAAAACTTTTCGGTAAAATGACATTCGTTAAAACACAGCCAAAACGCCACGCACGGGTGGTTTCTATCCCGTAAAATAACCCGTCGCAACACTTCCAAGCTCCCGCTTGCAATTTCTTCATTTGCCGTGTCCGACCACCAAAGCCCAGGTTCTTCGGATACGAATAATCCCACCTTATCGGCAATTTCAAGCACCCGTTTATCGTGCGGATAATGTACCAGCCGTACGTAATTACAGCCTGTCTTTTTGATAGCGAGCATATCTTCTTCCATTTGCTCGTAGGTAAGCGTATGACCACATTCCCCGTACGTATCGTGGCGACATACGCCAAGTAAAAAGGTCGGTTTGCCGTTGATTAAAAAGCGGTGCTTTTCGCATGCAAACTCGCGGAAACCCACTTGGTGCGTATATTCGTCTATTGTTACCCCGTTTTCCGTTAAAAGTACGGTTAAGGTATATAAGTTGGGCGTTTCAGGCGACCAAAGCGCAATATCTTCAAGCGTTTTTCGTATAGGCGCTTGGTCAACCGTTTGCTCATAGGATATAACTTCTTTGCCGTTTTTAGAAAGAATAATTCTTGCAAGCGTATTCGCGTTTGCAACAGCGGAAACGCTGACGGTAAACTCCGCATCCTTGTAATCGTTTTTAAGGTTAGATGCAAAAAACGCGTCCGTTATATAGCTGGCGTTTTTATATACGATATCGACGTCGCGGATAATCCCTCCGTAATTTTCCCAACCCTCGGACGGACCGAACGCAGGGCTAATATCTTCGATATACACGCGTAGTTCGTTAGCTTTTTCCTTTACAATATCCGTAATATCGAAAGAATATTCCGAATAGGGGAGCATTTCTCCGACCGTCTTGCCGTTCAAAACGACCTTTGCAAAATAGGTAATTCCCTTAAAGCGCAAAAAATATTTTTGCGCTTTTTACTCTAAATCAAATTTCCGTACACACTCGGACGAGCCGACGGGGGCTATCGAATAAGGTACGGTTTTTTCGGTGTACTTGCCTTGACCGATACGGTATTGCCATACGCCGTTTAAGCTTTGTTCTTGCATAAAAAGCTCCTTTTATCAATCATTGATAAAATCATAGCATAAACCTTATAAAAAGTCAAGCGTTGAAAAGAAAAAAGTAGGCGACCTATTTTTTTTGGAAAGTATTGACAGCGCGCACAAAAAATGTTATAATGAAGTATAATACAAGAGTAACGAAAGGAGTTTTGATTATGCGGATATGTGTATACGGGGCGGCGTCGCCCACGATTGACGAATATTATAAACAAGAAGTTAAAAAATTAGGTCTTGAAATGGCAAAGCGTGGTCATTCGCTCGTTTTTGGCGGTGGCGGACACGGTCTTATGGGCGCGGTGGCGGATGGTATCCACGAAGGCGGTGGTCATATTTTAGGGGTTATCCCTAAATTTTTCAACGACGAAAATATCGAGGCGGTTTTTGAAAATTGCGACGAGCTGATTGAGCCGGACACCATGCGTGAGCGCAAGCAGATTATGGAAGACAACGCGGACGCATTTTTAATCGTACCTGGGGGCATAGGCACGTTTGAAGAATTTTTTGAAATACTCACCTTAAAACAGCTTTGTCGGCATAATAAACCGATTGCGATTTTCAATATCAACGGATATTATCAGGAAATGCTGGAAATGTTAGAGCAGGCGACGGTGAAGAATTTCATTCGCGGTGGTTGCTTGGATTTATTCCATATCAGCGAAAATATAGACGAATTGCTTGCGTATATTGAAAAGCCTGCAAAGGAATGGAAAATATCCGAATTAAAAGACGGTTAAACGGAAAAAGGTGCTCGATAAAAGCACCTTTTTTCTATCAAAATTTCACTTAAATTTCACGGCGTTTTGTTTTAAGTATAACAATTTTAGGTTATAAATATATACATAAAGGCGTTGCCACAAACTCTGATTTTTGACGGCAAAACCAAATTTTTTACATATACG
>JAFXHR010000024.1 GCA_017536305.1 Clostridia bacterium
AAAACAAGGAATTTGTAGAACTAAAATCCATAATTGCAAAAAATAACGGGAGCTTAAACAGCTAAAAAGTATAAAAATAGAAGTTACTGTCAGAAACAGGAATTTACCTTTACAAACTGGAACTTAAATTTTCATTTCACCTTTTTTCTTATTATAACAAAAAATATTCTCAAAATATACGACAAAACGGTTTATTTTACTCTCAAAATGTGATATAATTTGCGTATGAAAGGTTTTTACGAGAAAAACAGGGAAGACGAAGGCAAGCTCATCGTATCCAGAAATACGGGGCATATTTTTCCTGCGCACTTTCACCGTAACTTGGAAATCTTTATCGTGCGAAAAGGGGAATACCGTCTAAGTATCGGGGAACAGTCTTTGAGTGTTGGTAGCGGTATGGTGGCGATAATGGACAGCTATGAAATCCATAGCTACGACGCGCGTGAAAATATAGACGCGGACGATTGCGTTTTGCTAATTCCCTACGACTACGTAACGGAATTTACCGCAAGACGGCAGGGCAGGACGCTTAAAAATACCGTGGTCAAAGACGACGTGCTTTGTCAATCGCTACTTAAAATCGTGGACGAATATTTATATGAGCAAATGGATAAGGAAGTACAAAAAAGCGCCGTGCACTTGCTCCTTTCCCTGTTATATCCCAAGCTCGTTTGGACGAACGAAAAGACGCGCGAAGAAAGCTCGCTCGTTCGGGAAATTTTAGCGTATATCCAAGAAAATTATACGGGCGACGTGTCGCGGAGCACGATTGCTCGCGTACTTGGGTATACCGAAGCGCATATTTCGCGCGTTTTTCATAGGTACTTAAACAAGGGTATTTCTCAGTACGTCAACGAGCTCCGTCTATCGCATATCGACCGTGCGTTGGCGCGCGGGGATAACCGCAGTGTGATTGAACTCATCTACGACGCAGGCTTTAAGAGCCAGCAAACCTATTACCGTTTCCGCGCGAAAAATAAAGAATAAAAGCCGTTCGTTTTGAACGGCTTTTAATTATCGTTTTCCTTATCTTCTTGTAATATTTGACGGATAATCGTCAGCTCGTCAAGCGTGCGCTCTAATACCTTGATTGCCCGCTCCCGTCGCTTTTTCCTGTTCGCCGAGCCGTCCCGCCAAAAATCACAGCTTTCGTATTTTTGTACCTGACACCCTTTTGCACTACAAGTCCCGATATTCGTTTGGTAGAATTTTCCGTCCCCTTTTTTATAATATAAACCGAAATTTGCACAGTTTCGACAGCTCTTTTCCATATCACTTACGCTCCGTTTCTCTTATTATAGCAAGTCTTATAAGACTTGTCAAGTATTTTTAGACTTGAAATGGGGTATAATGGAAGTATGGAAAAGGGGAATAAATTTGCGGAACGCTTAAAGGAAATTCGGAAAGAGTGGAATATCAGTCAAATGGAGTTATCCAAAGCGACGGGGCTCAGTCAATCGGCGATAGCCAAGTGGGAGCTTGGAAAAACGGAGCCGACGGCGTCGGCGCTGATTGCGCTTGCGGAATTTTTCAATGAAAGCGTAGATTTTTTGCTTGGGTTACGAGAATAAATAAGATAAAAAAACCGCCTGCTTTTTGCAGGCGGTTTAATGTTGCATTTTAGCACGTTTTCGCTTTTCTTAATTTTTTACCAAGCCAACGAAAAAATTGTATTAATTTTTTTACAATAAAACGAATGGTAACAAAAAGTATATAGATTAAAAGAAGGGCTCTAACAGTGTCGAAAAATTGTTCACAAGCACATTTTCTATTATCATTATGTGACATCTTTTTTTACCGTTTTATCAATTAGAATTCGAGTTTGCTTTCGATAAAGGCAATCGCGTCTTCGACCGATACGCGGATTTGCTCCATAATATCTCTGTCGCGTACCGTTACCGTGTTGTCTTCTAAGGTTTGGAAGTCAATCGTTACGCAATACGGCGTTCCGATTTCGTCTTGACGGCGGTAACGCTTACCGATAGAACCGGTAATATCGTAGGTGGTGGAGAATTTCTTCATCATCTTTGCGTATACTTCGTCCGCCTTTTCGGACAAGTTCTTTTGCAAGGGCAGTACCGCGCATTTATAAGGCGCAAGCGCAGGGTGGAAATGCATAACCACGCGCGTGTCGTTCTTTTCCGCGTCTACGACTTCTTCGTCGTACGCCTCGGTCAAGAACGCAAGCACCACTCTGTCCGCACCCAAGGACGGTTCTACTACGTAGGGGATATACCGTTCGTTGGTTACGGGGTCAAGATAATCAATCGGCTTGCCACATTCCTTTGCGTGTTGGCTTAAATCGTAGTCCGTTCTGTCCGCGATACCCCAAAGCTCGCCCCAGCCGAACGCGAAATTGTATTCAAAGTCCGTCGTGGCTTTGGAATAGAAACAAAGCTCTTCGGGGGAGTGGTCGCGAAGATGCAGGTTTTCTTGCTTAATGCCGAGCGAGAGCAACCAGTCGAGACAAAAATCTTTCCAGTAAGCAAACCATTCAAGGTCCGTCCCTGGTTTGCAGAAAAATTCAAGCTCCATTTGTTCAAACTCGCGCGTACGGAAGGTGAAGTTACCAGGGGTAATTTCGTTACGGAAAGATTTACCGACCTGAGCGATACCGAACGGCACTTTCATACGCGTTGCGCGTTGTACGTTTTGGAAGTTTACGAAAATACCTTGCGCCGTTTCAGGGCGGAGATATACGGTGTTTGCCGAATCCTCGGTAACCCCTTGGAAGGTCTTGAACATAAGATTGAATTTACGGATAGAAGTGAAATCGGAATTACCGCAAATAGGGCAAACGATTTTATGCTCGTTTATAAACGCTTCGAGCGCGTCGTTGTCCATTGCCTCCACTTTAACGTCTAAATTTTTCTTAGCGACGTACGCCTCTACGAGATTATCCGCTCTATGGCGCGCTTTACAAGACTTACAATCCATCAACGGGTCGGAAAATCCGCCAAGGTGTCCGGACGCTTTCCAAGTGCGCGTATTCATTAAAATCGCACAATCTACGCCCGTGTTATACGGGTTTTCTTGTACGAATTTTTTCCACCAAGCTTTTTTAACGTTGTTTTTGAGCTCCACACCCAAAGGACCGTAGTCCCAAGTATTAGCCAAACCGCCGTAAATTTCACTTCCAGGGAAGATGAAACCGCGCGTTTTGCAAAGGGATACCAACTTTTCCATTGTTACTGCTCTTTTGTCTGCCATAACTTTATTCCTTTTTATAAATTTTTATTGCTTTTTATAAATTATTTACCCGTTTATTATACGATATTTGTTTGATTTAGTCAAATCTTTCAACGGCGGTTTTTATATTTTCTTACGGTTATACCACACATAAACTCACAAAATGAAGGTTTTTACCTATATTTACAGTATACTTATGATAAAGAATTACCGTTCTCGTAAGGTTGCGACGCCAAACTCAAAAGACAAAGCCCTGCTTACAAAAGTAGGGCTTTGTCCATATTGTCGTGTTTATATGAGATTGCCACGTCGCTACGCTCCTCGCAATGACACATAGCGAATAGCAAGCTGAGCGCAATGACACGGGGTGTCAAATCTTTAATTTCTTAAACAAATAGGGTACGAGTAGCACGCCCGTTAAGACGGTTAAGAAATATTTCACGAGTTTCCAGCCCCAAAGCTCCAAAAAAGCAAAGGGCAAAAGGGAGAACGCGCCAAACACCGCGCCTACGCACGCAAGACCGATAAGCGCGCGGTATACGCGGTTTTTGCCCGTCGTTGCGTTTTCAAACGCGAGATATTTATTTTCTATCGGCAGTCCGATAGCGGTGGCGCATAAACAACCGCAAAGCTCCAACGAGCTCTTGCTCGGCGCGATAATACAAAATAAAACGGAAAGCAGGGCAAAGCCTGCCAAAATAGAATATTTCCAGCTTTCTTTTTTTTGGAATAAAAACTCCCAAAAACAGGCAAACACGATACCCAGTGTCGCGCCGACGAGTACGTCGGTGGGGTAATGTACGCCGAAATACAAGCGCGAAAGCATAACGCCTACGGTGAACAAGGGGAACACTATCCACGACCATTTTTTCTTAAAATGGAACGCGCCCGTAAAGAACATACCCGCGCTCATTTGCGAATGACCGCTGGGAAACGATTCAAAGGGGTGTAAATTTGTTGTGGAAAGGATAGGCGTATCTATATCCAAACGGGAAACTTTGCCCGTGGTGAACGGTCTTGGGCGAGCAATCAGCGTTTTTAAGAACGCGTTAAGGCTCATAGACGAAAAGGAGGTAATAACGAGCTTTTCGCCCAAGCGTTTATCCCAAATCCAGTAAATCAAGCAAATCAAAACGACGAGAAAGAGCGTTTCGCCGAACAGGGAGAACAAAAAGGCGAAAATCGTAGCGAAAACACAGCGTAAATCTTCAAAAAATCGTAAAATTGAAATTTCCATAAACTCATTATAACACATTGCGAAGAAAAAAGCTTAAAAAAAACCAAAAAATTTGAAAAAAATTCCCCCTATCCTATTCCATTTTAAGAAAATATGTGGTATAATAGAGAGAGCGAAAAAGTCAAGCTTGATTTTTTCGCGTAAAAAAATCTTAACGTAGTTAAAAGTTTACTTCCACGGAGGATAAAAGATATATGCTTTCGGATATCGAGATTGCAGAGAGCGCTACATTAAAGGACATTCGCGAAGTCGCGAAAACCTTAAATCTTACGGAAAACGAGTTGGAGCTTTACGGGAAATACAAAGCGAAAATTTCTTTGCCTAAGAACGCAAAAAGAAAGGCTAAGCTCGTTTTGGTAACGGCGATTAACCCCACTTCGAGCGGGGAAGGGAAAACCACCGTGTCTATCGGTCTTGCCGACGGACTTTCCAAGCTTGGGAAAAAGGCGTGTTTGGCGCTGAGAGAACCGTCGCTCGGGCCCGTGTTCGGGATTAAAGGGGGCGCGGCAGGCGGTGGCTATGCGCAGGTCGTGCCTATGAGTGAAATCAATTTACATTTCACGGGCGATTTACACGCGATTACGACGGCGAATAACCTGCTTTGCGCGTTGATGGATAATCATATTTTCCGCGGAAACGCGCTGAAAATCGACGTGAACAATATTTATTTCCACCGTTGTATGGATATGAACGAACGCCAGCTCATCAACGTAATGACGGGCGGTAAAGGTCGCGGTGTGGAAAGAGAAGACCATTTTGATATTACCGCCGCGAGCGAGATTATGGCGGTTTTGTGCCTCGCTACGGATATCGACGATTTGAAAAAGCGTTTGGGGAATATTATCGTCGGCTTGAATACGGACGGGGATTTCGTGCGCGCAAAGGATATTGCGGGTGCGGTCGGGTCTATGGCGGTGCTTTTGAAAGACGCAATGAAACCCAACCTCGTGCAAACCTTAGAGCATACGCCTGCCATTATTCACGGCGGTCCGTTCGCGAATATCGCGCACGGCTGTAACAGCGTACAAGCTACTTACGCCGCTATGAGCCTTGCCGATTACGCGGTAACGGAAGCGGGTTTTGGCGCCGACCTTGGCGCGGAAAAATTCTTGGATACCAAGTGTCGTGTGGCTGGGATTGAGCCTGACTGCGTGGTTATTGTTGCGACGGTAAAAGCGTTGAAATTGCACGGCGGAGCGCAAAAGGAAAATCTTTCCACGGAAGATTTGGACGCGCTTAAAAAGGGTATGCCGAATTTGTTAAAGCATATCGAAAACATTCAAAACGTATACAAAAAACCCGTCGTTGTGGCTATGAACAGGTTCTTTACGGACACGCAAGCGGAAACGGATTTGGTCATTGAAACGGTGCAAAACGCGGGCGCGACGGCAATTTTCACCGACGTATTCTTGAAAGGCGGTGAGGGCGGTAAAGAGCTTGCCAAGGCGGTTGTATACGCTTGTGAGATTAAATCCAAGCTTTGCCACCCGTACGAATTGACGGACGGCGTATGCGAAAAAATCGAAAAGGTAGCGCAAAAAATTTACGGCGCGGACGGCGTGGATTTCACGGACGAAGCGCTTGCGAAAATTAAAATTATCGAAGAAAAGGGCTCTGGCGATTTGCCCGTCATTATCGCGAAAACGCAGTATTCGTTATCCGACAATGCCGAGCTTTTAGGTCGTCCCACGGGATTTAGAATTACCGTTCGCGATATCGTCTTAAAGGGCGGTGCAGGCTTTATCGTCGCCATCGCCGGTAAAATTATGTTAATGCCTGGGCTTGGTGCGCATCCTGCGGCGGAGAAGATTGACCTTTTGTCCGACGGCACCATCATTGGTCTGTCGTAAAAACAAAGAATATGCTACGCACTTCTGCGTTGCGCTCCGCTTTTCTCACTCGTGTACCTTGCGTACATCTCCTATCGAAAATGCTCGCGCGCCTTGAATTGCTTGCATCTTGCTTTGTTTTTATCGCTTGGCTCGAAGTAGCACGCGTCTTCAAGGCTCCTTGAACTGCTCGTATCTCCGCATTTTTACACGCTCGGCTCGGTGTTGAGCGAATGTCATTGCGAACGCAGGCGTAGCCGAAGTGTTGCAATCTCATAAGAATATTACCAGAATTCACTAATAAAAAGAGAGTATCTATAATGAAAACCATTGAAGCAACCAACTTTATCGAACAAATCATCAACGACGATATCGAGAACGGCAAAATCCAAGCGGTACAAACGCGGTTTCCGCCCGAGCCTAACGGATATTTGCATATCGGGCATATTAAAAGTATGCTCGTCAATTTCGGTACGGCGGAAAAATACGACGGAAAATGTAACCTGTTTTTCGACGATACCAACCCGTCCAAGGAAAAGACGGAGTTCGTAGACGCCATTCGCAAGGATATTGAATGGGTAGGTTATAAGTGGGCGAAAGAAGTATACGCGTCCGACTTTTTTGAAGTTATTTACGAGTACGCGGAAAAATTGATACAAGACGGCAAGGCGTTCGTTTGCGACCTTTCCCCCGAAGAAATTTCCATAACGCGCGGTACGCTTACCGAGGCGGGTAAAGAAAGCCCGTATAGAAACCGTAGCGTGGAAGAAAATTTACAGCTTTTCCGCGAAATGCGCGCGGGAAAATACCCCGACGGGAGCAAGTGCTTGCGCGCGAAAATCGATATGGCGTCGCCGAATATGAATATGCGCGACCCCGTTATTTACCGCATTTTACGCGCTACCCATCACCGTACGGGTGATAAATGGTGCATCTATCCTATGTACGACTACGCGCACCCTATTTGCGACTATTTACAGGGCGTAACACATTCCCTTTGTACCTTGGAATTTGAAGACCACCGTCCCTTGTACGATTGGGTGGGTATTCAGCTCGGGTTTGCACCCAAGCCCCGTCAAATCGAGTTTGCAAGGCTTGCGGTAACGAATACCGTAATGAGTAAGCGGTATTTGAAAAAGCTGGTGGAAGAAGGGCACGTGCACGGCTGGGACGACCCCCGTATGCCGACGGTCGCTGGGCTTAGAAACCGTGGCGTACCACCCAAGGCGCTGTTAGATTTTTGCACGAAAATCGGGATAGTAAAAGCCAACTCCGAATGTCAGCTTTCCTATTTAGAGGCTTGTATTCGCGACGACTTAAACGAAAACGCCGAGCGTGCAATGGCGGTGTTAGAACCGCTCAAAGTTACCATTACCAACTACCAAGGCGAAGAAGAGCTGGAAACGGCAATTCATCCCTTAAAGCCGGAGCTGGGTACGCGGAAACTTCAATTCTCGAATACCGTGTATATTGAAAAATCGGACTTTTCGCTCAATCCGCCCCCCAAATACCAACGCTTGAAAGCGGACGGCTACGTGCGGTTGAAAAACGCGTATATTATCCATTGCGACGAAGTGGTTACAAACGAGCAGGGCGAAGTGGTAGAGCTCAAATGCTCGTACGTAGAAAACAGCCGTTCGGCAAACGATACGAGCGGTATTAAGGTAAAGGGCACGATACAATGGGTAGACGGTAAAACGGGCGTGGACGCGGAAATCCGTCGCTACGGGTATCTTCTCAAAGACGCCGAATATGCAGGTCAAGACTTTGGCGAGCGTATGAATTTGGACAGCGAGCATATTTACCACGGTAAAGCTGAGCCGTATCTTGCGGAAAGTGAAACGGGTAAACAATTCCAGCTTATGCGCGTAGGCTATTATAAGAAACAAACGGACGAAAAGGGCGGTTTGATACTGTCGGAAATCGTATCGCTTAAAGATAATTTCAATAAATAACGGTTGTCAAAAGCCGAAAAAAAATAAAAAAGGAGTGAGAGTATGAGTACTTCCCATTCGCTTTTAGCGTTTAGCATAAAAGACTATATAAATTATTTACCGCTTGCCGTAGCGATTTTGTGCGGTGTAATCCTGTTCATTGCACTTTGTATCGGTTTTGCAAAGGGTGCGAGAAAGGTGCGCTACGGTGGAGTGGCTTGGCTGATTGCCGGCGTAGGTTATATTTTCGCCGACAAGTTTTTACGTGCGAAAAATCCGCTTAACAAGCTTTTAAGCGGTCGTTTTTCCGCGAAAGTCGTGGAGTTTGCGTCGTCGTTCTCGATTGCGCTCGCATGTATTTTAATCGTACTTATTTTAGGCGGAATTTTCTCGCTGTTCCTGCGCCCGAAAAAGAAAAAAGAGAAAAAGCGTAAGGAAAATTTGGATACGATAGGCGTGAGCTACGACGAAAATTTCCAGTACCAAGTATTCGATAAAAAGGCGAAGAAAAAAGAAAAAAAGGAAGGCAAACCCTCCTTCTTTGGTAGACTTTTGGGCGGACTTGCGTGCGTGATTAACAGCGCTATGATTTTAGCGACGATTGTCGTTTCCGTGCTGTTCGTTATCTATTCCACCAAGCTCAAAAACGGTGTGCTCGCCCCCGTTTTAAGCGTATCTTACGTGAAATTCATCTTAAAATACGCGCTTTTGTACGCGGTGGATTTGGGTATTATCGGTATCATTATCGGCTTTGCAAGCTTGGGCAAAAAGGTTGGATTTTCCAATATCCTGCGCCCCATTATTATTAAGGTAGGCGGAGCGGTGCTTATCGTCGCTTGTTTCTATATCCCGTTCTCGCGGTTTTTAACGAAGGTTACGCTGATGAATAGCCTCGTTACCCGTTGCGTTGGCGCAATGTCCAAGGTAGGGGCAAGCGTGAAAGTAGCGACGATTGCCGGTAAAATCGTGGCAGGCTTACTCGTCGCGGTTGTCGTTGTTCTTGCGCTCCTTTTGTTGAACTTTGCTATGAAAAAGCTGTCCAAGGGCATTAAACGCGTGGGCGTCGTTCGCGTTTTGGATAATTCCCTTTCCTGCTTGGTATTTTTGATTATCGGTATCGTAGTAGTCGCGCTCGTTTTAGCGGTTACCTATGCCTTGGCGCATTACGGCTTGTTCCATGCAGGCGGACTGCTGACGGGCGAAACGACCTTATCGAGCGGTATCTACGACGTTTTCGATATCTATTTGAAAGGATATTTAGACCGTTTTTCAGGGGCGCTCGGTAGATTGATGGGTAAAATTCCCCTGTAAGTAAGAAGGCTTAAAGAAATAGGGCAGGTATGCGCTCGGCGCGTACCTGCCCTTATCGTTTATTCAAATTGATTTGCTAAAATTTCCGCGGTTAAACGGGCTAAATTCATATCGCTCGCGTCCATTTTCGCGCTTTCGCCACGCGCAAGCACCGCGACCGCGCCCAGACAATCCCCGCCCGATACGATAGGAACGATAACCTGCGCGGTAATGCCGTCTTCCCCAAACGAAGTAATAGGGATAATATCCCCGCCTTCCGCTAAGTTGGCGATATAACTGCGCCGTTCTTTCAAAAGTTTATCCATATCTTCGGATAAGCTTTTGCCGTCAAGGTCCTTTCTGCCGTCCCCGTGGGCGTGTAACACACCGTCGGTATCGCAAATAACGGCAAGCTTTCCGCTTAAATCGTTGAGCGAGCGCGCCGTCGCCTTACTAAACCGTTCCAAGGTGGCTATCGGCGAGTATTTTTTCAGCATCAACTCGTCGCGGTCGGTAAAAATTTCCAAAGGGTCGCCTTCCTTAATGCGTAGCGTACGACGAATTTCCTTAGGGATAACCACTCTGCCCAGCTCGTCGATTCTTCTAACTATTCCGGTTGCTTTCATAAAATTCCTCCACTGCTAACTATTGTGTGCGGTGGAGTTGGAATTATACGCAAAAACAGGGAATTTTTTGTAACGTAGGAAAAAATAAACCCCCTTAGCGCAAACGCTAAGGGGGCATATTCCTTTATAATACCTTTGATAAAAATTCCTGCAATCTTGCGTTCTTGGGATTAGAGAAAAACTCCTTAGGCTCGTTTTCTTCTTTAATCACGCCTTCGTCAATGAAAATTACGCGGTTGGCTATCTCGCGCGCAAAACCCATTTCGTGCGTAACGATAACCATCGTGATACCTTCGTTTGCCAAGTCTTTCATCAGCTCCAACACTTCGCCGACCATTTCGGGGTCTAACGCGGAAGTGGGCTCGTCGAACAGGAGCGCCTTGGGGTTCATATTCAGCGCCCGCGCAATGGCAATACGCTGTTTTTGACCGCCCGAAAGGGTGGACGGGTACACGTCCTTTTTATCCAAAAGCCCGATACGCGCAAGGAGCGTTTCCGCGTCCTTGATTGCCTGTTCCTTGCTTTTTAATTTAAGCTCGACAGGGGCAAGTATCATATTGCCCATTACGGTCAGGTTGTTAAACAGGTTAAAGTGCTGGAACACCATGCCCATTTGCGCGCGACCTTGGTTAATGTCGATAGAAAATTCCTTTTCAAACGCCTTTTTCTCTTCTTTCGTTTGCATATTTTCGTGCAACGAGCTATCCACGGCGGTCAACAGCTTGTTATCCAGCCATACTTCGCCTTTATCGGGTATTTCCAACAAATTCATACAGCGAAGTAGGGTGGATTTACCCGAGCCGGACGGACCGATAATAACTACCTTTTCGCCCTGCTTAATATCCAGCGAAACGCCGTTTAAGACTTGTAATTTTCCAAAGTTTTTATAAATATTTTTAACGCTTATCACTTGCACGCAATCTCCTTTCAATGAGTTTAATCGCAAAGGTGAGCGAGTACACGATAGCGAGATAGAAAAGTGCTACCGTCGTCATAGGCACTAAGAAGTTGGCGAGCTTATCGCCACCGCCGAGAATTTTCGCCACCAGCGTCAAATCGTATAATCCACCCACCATAGACACGATAGAGGTTTCCTTAATGAGCGCGATAATTTCGTTGCCGATAGCAGGGATAACGTTCTTGATTGCCTGCGGAATAACGATTTTGAGCATGGTTTTCGAGTAGGGCAGACCTAAGGCTCTACCTGCCTCCGTTTGACCGATATCCACCGACAAAATACCTGCGCGAATGGATTCGGAAACGTACGCGCCCGAGTTAATGCCGAACGCCAAAATGGCGACGATTTCCATAGGGAATCCGCGAATGGCGAAGATAACGAACGCCATAATGAACAGTTGCAAAGCCATCGGCGTACCGCGGAAAATGGTGGTATACGCGTCGCAAATGAAATTGAGCACTTTCATAATCGGCTTTTTGGACGGAATAATTTTTACCACCGCCACGAGCGTGCCGAGAATAATGCCTACCACGGTCGCGCCGAGCGAGATGAGCAGGGTACACCCAAGCCCTTCAAAGAGCATGCCCATATATTCTTTGGAAGTAATGATTTTTGCGAACGTTTGGAAAAAATTCGCGTTCAAATTATTTAACATAATACCCCTTTCGGTTAAAAGAAACCGCAAAAACGCTTGCGGTTTCTTGATGATTTTTAGACTTAGTCGGTAAGACCGAGATGCTTTTTAACAAGCTCGTTAATTCCGTTTTCGCCCAGCTCGGCAAGTACGGCGTTGATTGCTGTCAAAAGCTCGGTGTTGCCCTTGGTTACGCAAATTGCGTACTGCTCTTCCGTTGCGGTATCCGCGTCGTAGTAGAGCGCCTTGCAAACGTAGTTCGTGTTTGCGTTGCAAATAAATTGTGCAGGGAGCTCGTCAACGACTACCACGTCGATATGGTTTGCGCCGATAGCGTCCACCGCAAGCTGTGCGTTATCGTAGGGGGTACATTCGCCCGTCGTACCTACGAGCACGCCCGTATAGTCTTCCGTCGTTTCCATTTCCGCCTCTACGTAGATATGACCCGTCGTATCGCGTTGTACGCCGATTTTCTTATTCATAAGGTCGGACCAGAACACGCAGGACGTACCGTCGGTAGCCGTTTTTGCGGTAAAGGAAGTATCGGTCGCTTTATAGATAACGTATTGTACGGAAGTATAGTAGGGGTTGGAGAAATCTACCTTTTCCTTACGCGCGTCGGTGATGGTAATACCTGCCGCACCGCAGTCGTATTTTTTTACCGCTGGCTACGTTGTCGATAATCACGTCGAAGTCGGTGTTTTCAAACTTCACCTTTTTACCCATTTTTTCGCCGACTTTGTTCATAATATCGACGTCTACGCCTTGAATTTCGTCGCCTACGTAGTATTCAAAGGGCGCGAAGAACGCGTTGGTGTCTACGTAGATGGTGTTGCTCTTACAAGCGTTAAAGCTGAAAAGCGAAACTGCCGATAAAGCCGTTGCAAGCAATGTTTTGAAGAATTTTTTCATAATATGCTCCTAAAATAATAAAATAAAGTATTGTTATTATATATGGAAAGCGCGTGAAAGTCAATCGTTTTTGCATAGAAACGCAAAAAATAGCCCTTTTCTGCGCTAAAATTTGTGTAAATTTCGTGAACGTTTGTTAAATGTTTCAAACAACGAGCACAAACGCTTGAAAATTCGCGCGTGATGTGGTAAAATAGTAAACGGTTAGAACAAAAAATGCGCGCGTGTTTTTCAAAAACCGTTTACGCCGTTTGGAAAAAGGGTATAAATAGGTATTGCAAAGGGTATTTTTTGACAAACTGTATTCGGTGGTGCAAAAACTGCCGAAAAAAGGAGCATATAACTTTGAACAAGAAAACGAAAACGATTGTATGGATTATCGTAGCGGTGGTTATCGTCGCACTGTTGGGCTTTTTAATGTCGGACATTCTCGGTGGCGCAACCCAGCTTTCGTTCAGTGAATTTATGGCGAAAATCCAAGCCGGCGAGATTAATAAGCTGTACGTGGACGCGTATAACTGGGAAGGGTACACGATTGACGTGGCGTCGGGTAAAACGCTCGCTACCTATTCCACCGTTGCGCCCAGCATTTATAATTACGCCGATTTAATGGAATTTTTAAGCGGTCTTGGCGAGGGTGTCGCTTGGCCGAATATTTCCTTTGCCGACCCCAACGCAGGTAGCATTTGGTCGAGCATTTTACCCCTTTTGGGCGTGGTTTTGGTTGCCGTGATGTTCTTCTTGATTATGAGAAGTGCAACGGGCGGTGGCAATCCCGCTATGAATATGGGTAAAAACAAAGCGCAGGTACAAAGCAATTTGAAGGTGCGCTTTTCCGACGTAGCCGGTGCGGAAGAAGAAAAGGAAGAGCTTGCGGAAATCGTAGAGTTCTTGAAAAGTCCGAAAAAATTCTCGTCGCTCGGCGCGCGTATTCCCTCGGGCGTATTGCTCGTAGGCCCTCCGGGGACGGGTAAAACGCTGTTTGCCAAGGCAGTAGCCGGCGAGGCGGGCGTACCCTTCTTCTCGGTGAGCGGTTCGGACTTCGTGGAAATGTACGTGGGTGTGGGCGCAAAGCGCGTGCGCGACCTGTTCGATATGGCGAAGAAAAATCAGCCCTGCATCATCTTTATCGACGAAATCGACGCCGTAGGTAGACGGCGTGGAGCAGGTCTTGGCGGTGGCCACGACGAAAGAGAGCAAACGCTCAATCAAATTCTCGTGCAAATGGACGGCTTTGAAACGGACGAGGGTATTATCGTCATGGCGGCGACCAACCGTGCGGATATTTTAGACCCTGCACTTCTTCGCCCTGGTCGTTTCGATAGACAAATCAACGTGAATCTGCCCGACGTAAAGGGTCGTGAACAAATTTTGAAGGTCCACGCAAGAAATAAACCTATGTCGCCCGACGTGAATTTCAAAACGGTGGCGCGCATTACCGCAGGGTTCTCGGGTGCGGAGCTTGCCAACCTTTTGAACGAGGCGGCAATTTTGGCGGCGCGTAAAAATAAGCGCACTATCGGTAATTTGGAATTGTACGACGGTATCAACAAGGTACTCATGGGACCGCAAAAGAAGAGTCGCGTCGTTACCGAATCGGACAAACGCTGTACGGCGTACCACGAGGCAGGACACGCGGTGCTGGCTTGTCTTTGCAAGCATTGCGACCCCGTGCACGAAGTATCCATTATTCCCCGCGGTCGTGCGGCTGGGTATACTATGACCCGTCCTGAAACGGACGATAACGACGTTTCGTATAATAAGCTCGTGGATAATATTTGTATGTCCTTGGGCGGTAGAGTTGCGGAAGAGCTGGTTATCCAAGACGTAACGACGGGCGCAAGCGCGGATTTACAACACGTGTCCGATATTGCGCGCCGTATGGTAACGCAATGGGGTATGAGCGATAAATTAGGGCTCGTTGCTTACGATTCCGACCAACCCGTATTTATGGGTATGGAATACGGCAACCAAAGTCGCGGTGGATATTCGCAGGAAACGGCAAGTACGATTGACGCGGAAATTCGTCGGCTCATCTCCGAGGCGCATACGAGAGCGACCAAGCTTTTGAAAGACAACCGCTCCATTTTGGATAATATGTCGCGCGTGCTCGTGGAAAAGGAAACCATCTACACGGAAGAAGTCGCGCTCCTTATGAAAGGCGCGGACTATAAAGAAGTAATCGCGTTTATGGAAGAGCGTGAAAACGCGCATGCGGATAACCCGTTTGCGTTCGCTACCACGCCGTCCAAAGAGCATATCGTCGAAGATGCGACGGAAGAAACGGAAACCGTAAAAGAAACGACGGACGAGAAAAAAGACGAAGAATAAAAAAACGGACGGGGCTGTGAAACGGCCCCGTTTTAAGGTAGACTATGAAAACGACGAAACGGCGTAAAATTTTCGATACGAGCTTTACGCGCAAGGTAGTGCCCGTGTCCTTGATTGATACGGAGAAAAGCGCGGACGACTTTGATAAAAAGCAATTAAAGGCGCGCTCGGCGTACTTTATGCTCAACGGTGAGCCCGAATTTTCCGTCAACGAAAAGGCGGACGGGCGGTTTTTCTTGCTTGCGTCCGAGCGTGATTTTTTCGCGCTCAAAGCGACGGGTACGAAACAGTTGCAGGTACGCGTGTACGCGTTCACCGATAAAAACGCGGAATGTTTTTCCGTTTTGGAACGGTTAAAAACGGAAAAGCTGGGCGCAATGGACGAAGGGTATTTGATGAAACGGTTGATTGCCGAGTTTGGTTTTACGCAGGACGATATCGCGTCGCTCATTGGGAAATCAAGACCTGCGGTTGCCAACACCTTGCGACTTTTAACGCTCGCGCCCGAAGTGGTGGGGCTGGTGGAAAGCGGTAAGCTTTCGGCAGGGCACGCACGCGCGCTCGTTAAAGTACCTAAGGAAAAGCAATACGCGTTTGCGCAGGAAAGTATAAAGCGCGAATACACCGTTCGGGAAATGGAACGGGCGGTGAAAGCGTACTTAACGCCACCCGAAGTTTTACAACGAGAAAGCGAGGCGAAAGCGCAGGCAAAAAGCGCGGAGCTTAAAGCGTTCGTCGAGCGTATGCGCGGGGTATTCCGTACCAAAGTTTCGCTGATAGGGAACGATAAGAAGGGGCGCATTTACATTGATTATTACAGCGCCGAAGACTTATATCGGTTTGAAGAATTTTTAGATATGATAGAGAGCTATAATCCGTAAATGAATTGCAAGTTCCGTGAGTATCACGGGGATAATATAATAAGGTCAAGGCATATAGTTGCCTTGACCTTATTATATTAAATTCGTATTTTAAGTTTCCGATTCTCGGATTCGGCTGAGCTTGTCAAGCTCGGCAAATTTGCCGTTTAAGGCAAGCAATTCTTCATACGTGCCCGTTTCTACTAATTTTCCTCCGTCCATCACGATAATCCTGTCGGCGTTCCGAATGGTCGATAAACGGTGCGCTACGATAAAGGTCGTGCGGTTTTCTACAAGCTTTTCTATCGCGCGCTGGACGTGGTATTCCGAAACGTTGTCAAGCGCGGACGTTGCCTCGTCTAAAATGAGTATGCGCGGGTCGCGCACGAGCGCGCGGGCTATGGATACGCGTTGCTTTTGACCGCCCGAAAGCTTGTCGCCACGTTCGCCTACTTGCGTGTCCAAGCCGTGTGGCATGGACGGTAAAAATTCGGCAACCGCCGAATCTTCTACGGCGCGTTGTAAGCGTTCTTCACTGTACCTGCGCATACCGTATGTAATGTTTTCTCGGAGCGTGCCCGAAAAGAGTATGCTGTTTTGCGGTACGACGGAAATGAAATGTCTGTACGATTGCAACGGCAAATCCGTAAGCGGTGTGCCGTCTATCAAAATTCTGCCTTCCGTCGGCGTAAGTAAGCCGATTAACAGGTTCATAAGCGTGCTTTTGCCCGAACCCGAACTACCCACGACGGCTATTCGTTCGCCTTGTTTCACGTGAAAATTGAAATTTTCTACGACGTTTTTCTCTTCGTTGGGGTAATGATAGCAAACGTTTTCAAAGGCGACGTCGCCGTAAATTTCGGGTACGGGGATATTGCCGTCGTCCGTTTCAATGTCCGTTGCGCAGACAATTTCCGAAAGGGAGCGAACAGCCTCTTTGCCTGCCGTAAGCGACGGGAATGCGTTCACGAGTGAAAGCACGGAGCTACTTATCGACGAGAATAGGGATTGAAACAATACCACTTCGCCGATAGTGATATACCCCTTAATGCACAGTAGTACGCAAACGAACAGACATACTGCCGAGCAGAGCTGGCTGGTCATCCACGAAACCGAGCCGAAAAAGGCGTTCGTCTTATCCAAATGTATGCCCGCGCGTTCCACCGAGTGGATTTTTTCATCTACTTCCATGCCTTCTTGCTCTATCAAGCCGTGCGCTTTGGTGAGCGTGAGCATTTGCAATGTGGTGGTGAGTTTAGAGGAGAGCTGTTCGTTTTCCGCGCGGAAATCGCGATGACCTTGGCGAACGGGTCTTCTGAACAGTTTCACCAAAAGAATATTGATAGGTATTAACACGATAAAGAACAGGGCGATTAGCGGACTTTTCCAAACGGCGATACACGCCGATATCACAGCGCCGATAATTGCGGGGATAAGCGAGTTCATGAAATGTGTGAAATACCCCGTTACGCTTTCAATATCGCGTAAGAGCTTGGATTGCACGCGACCTTCTTCTATCTCTTTATGATAGGTAATGGAAAGGCGCTGTAATTTTCTGATTACGCCACTACGAATTTCCGCCGTCGTTTTCCGTATCCACCTATGCATAATGGACGAGCGCCACATGGTGGACGGTACGTTTTGCACGAGCAGGACAAATAAAATAACGGCGTCAATGGCGAGCCGTATAGTGTAGCCGTCTTGGCGGAGGGTCAGCGTGTCGATAACGTCGCTGGTGATGAGTGGCAGTACCCAAACGGGCGCGCATTGCAACAGGTAAATAAGGGTTGAATAAACGACCATCAACCAATCCCGTCGCAACAGTTTCGTTAAAAACTTGTCGCCTTGCGCTTTCTTCGTTTCGCCGTATCCGAAAAGCCATTCTACGTCGGGAATACGACCTTTTACCGTCTTTTCCCGTTCTCGTCGCGGGGTAACCGCTGTTTGTTCCGCACTTTGTTTCGACATAATAAAAAGTCCTCCTATATGTCTAACTTGTCAGGCTAAATGTATTTAGTTTTGTGATATTATAGCACGCAAAAACAGACTTGTCAACAGTTTGAAAAAAAATTTTTTCCAAAAAACGGAAAAAATTTTCACGGCGTTAGCCAACTCACGCAAACTTTGTTTGCAATTCACTTCTTGCATAATCCCCCGTTCTTTTCCGCAAACTAATAAAAAAGGGGAAGGTATGGAACGGTCGAAAAAAGGGGTAAAAGAAAAAAAGGCTAAGGGCGCGTTTATCAAGGGCGCAATCACCATAGCGTTCGGCGGTTTCGTCGCTAAAATTATCGGCGCGGTGTATCGGATTCCGCTTACGAATTTAATCGGCGGTAGGGGTATCGGACTGTATCAGCTCGTATACCCCGTTTATTGTTTGCTGTTGACCGTATCGGCGACGGGGATTCCGTCGTCTATTGCTAAGCTTACCGCCGAGCAGGTAGGCAAAAAACAGTCCACCATGCCCGTACTACGCACGGCTATGAAACTGTTCTTGCTTATCGGCTTGGTGGGGAGCGTGCTTATGGCGCTCGTTGCCCCCGTGCTCTCTAAGGCGCAGGGTAGCGAGAGCGTTACGAGCGGTTATTACGCCTTAGCGCCGTCCGTGCTTTTGGTGTCCGCTATTTCCGTGTTTCGCGGTTGGTTTCAGGGTAAAAATAAAATGTTCCCCACCGCGCTTTCGGAAATCGTAGAACAGCTCGTCAAGGTGGGGTTCGGTCTGTTTTTTGCGTATACCTTCCAAAACCAAATCGAAAAAGCGGTGGTGTTTTTACTCTTGTCCGTGTCCATATCCGAGCTGGTCGCGCTACTTGTTATGTGGCTTTTATACCGCCGTACGAAAAACAGGGAAAAAGAAGAAAAAGACGGGGGCAGGGTCAAGACGAAACGGGTGCTTAGCCTAAGCATACCCGTTACCTTTTCCGCTATGCTCTTGCCCCTTTCTTCGCTCCTTGACAGCGTGCTCGTCGTTCGACTTTTGAGCGCGTACAGCGACAACGCCGTAACCTTATACGGTTTATTTTCAGGCGGAGCGGTTACCGTCGTGAATTTGCCCGTATCCGTTTGCTACGGGATAGCGGCGGCGAGTATTCCCGCCGTCGCAACGGCAAAAGCCAAAGGGGAAGGCGTGCGCAAAAAGCTCTTTTTTGCGCTGGGGATAACGGTTGCCGTGGCGCTCCCGAGCGCGCTCGGATTATACGCCTTTTCGGAGTTTGCCGTAAAAACGGTATACCGTAATTTATCCGTTGACGAGCTGGGGATTTTAGTGCGCCTTGTTAAAATTTTATCGGTAAGCGCGCTCCTTTTATCGCTCGTGCAAACGCTGTCCGCTTGTTTGACGGCGCAGGGCAAACCCAAGCTTTCCGCGCTGTCTATGCTGATAGCGGTTACCGTGAAAACGGCGGTCTACACGCTACTGCTACGCAAGAGCGAAATTTCCGTTTTCGGCGTCGCGTATGCGACCAACCTTTGCTATTTAGTTGCTTTTTTGCTCGATTTTATGTATAATTTAATTGTATCGAAAACGCGCAAGGAGAAAAAAGCAAATGCTGACGGTAATAGGTCTGGGGGTTGATGAAGGCGATTTAACGAAAAAGGGGGAACGGGCGATTTTGGACGCGGTGAAAGCGGGCGCGCCCGTGCTCGTGCGGACGGCGTATACCCGTAGTTATCAAACGGTGGTAAACTTAGGGATAGCGCATACCTGCTTGGATTATATTTATGAAAAGAGCCGAAATTTCCGCACTCTTTCCAAGAACCTTGCCAAGGCGGTAATGCAAAGCGGTAAAGACGCGGTATATCTCGTGGACGGCTCGGCGAGCGAAGATAATTCGGTCAAGGCGTTGTATCAAAAAACGCGCGGTAAAATAAATATTATCGACGGCGTGTCCAAGGTAACCGCGCTGGTGCGCAAGGCGAAATTAGACGGCTGTTCGTATACCGCCGTATCGGCGTACGAGCTTTCAGAGCGCGCAAACAGCGGGGATTTGGCTTTGCCCTTAGTCGTCTACGATATGGACGATAAAGCGCTCGCAAGCGATTGCAAACTGCTTTTGGGGGATTTATACGGCGAAGAAACGCAAATTCGCTATCTTTGCGGGGATAAATCGGTAAAAATTCCGCTGTATGAGATGGACAGACAAAAATCGTACGACTATTCGTCGGCGGTGGTGGTGGAAGGTCAACCGCTATTGCAAAAAAGCCGTTTTTCGCTTGCCGATTTACGGGAAATTATAATACGGTTACGCAAGCCCAACGGTTGTCCTTGGGATAGAGTACAAACGAACGAAAGCATAAAAATGTCGGCGGTGGAAGAGGCGTACGAGCTCGTGGACGCGATTGACCAAGCGGACGATAGTAAAATTTTAGAAGAAACGGGGGATATTTTATTACAAGTCGTTTTCCACGCCGTTTTGAAAGAAGAAACGGGCGCGTTCACGCTCACCGATATTTTAACGGGCATTTGTAACAAGCTCATCACCCGTCATACGCACGTCTTTGGCAGGGATAAAGTGGAAAACGCCAGCGGTGCGCTGAGCGTTTGGGACGAGAATAAGCGCAAGGAAAAGGGTCAAGAAACTTACGCGGACGCGGTCAACGACGTACCCAAGTGTTTCCCTGCGGTGATGCGCGCGCAAAAGGTGGGCAAGCGCGCAGGCAAAGCGGGTATGGATTTTGAGAGCGTGGAGCAGGCGAGCGAGCGTTTGCAAGCGGAGCTTTTAGAAGTATTTGACGCGATAAAAACGGGCAATAGCGACGAAGTGGAAAAGGAAATCGGCGATTTGCTGTTCTCGGCGGTCAATGTCGGTCGCAAGGCGGGCGCGGACTGTGAAAAGGCGCTCAAAGAAAGCGTGGAACGGTTTGCTCGGCGGTTTACCGTAGCGGAAAGGTTAGCGCTTACGGATGGTAAAAACGTAACCGAACTCACCCCCAAAGAGTGGGACGAATATTATCTACAAGCGAAAAAAGAACTGAATAAATAAAAAATTACCGACGGTATAACCGTCGGTAATTTTTTATAAAATATCTATCGTATCGTTAAAATAATCACGAGCAAAAAACTCTTGCAGGGTAATATTTGCGCCTATACATAATTTTTTAATAGTGATTACTTTTGGATATTTGCTCTTTCCTGCCATAAAATCAAAAATAGTTGACGGCGTAAGGTTGGAATTTAAGCAAAGCGCGGTTAGTGTCAGTCCCTTTTCCTGTAAAAGCTCGTTTATTCTTTTTTTAATCGCCTGTTCTACGTTCATTTTCAAAACCCCGTATTACGATATTTCGTAATAATTTTACTTTTTATACAAAAAATAGTCTTACGGAGTTTCGTAAACGATTGCAATATTCAAAAAAATGTTATATAATAATTACGGAGTTTCGTAATATGAGTAATAAAATTTGTGTATTTTTTGGTCATAGAGAAATAAAAGGGCAAGAAAATTTAAGAGAAAGACTTTTGGTGCTTGTTGAAGAGTTGATAAGAGAGAAAGAGTTTGGGGTATTCTTATTTGGGGGTTTTGGAGAATTTGACGAATTGTGTCATACGGTAGTATCTAAGTTGAAAGAAAAATATCCTACGATTAAGAGAGTATTTTGCTTAAACGACGAACGGCATTTAAGGAAAGAAAAAAGACCGAAGTATTTAAGAGATGAAGATTACGAAGAATTTACCTATTTACCGCTAGATTATAATTATTGGTACACGAGAATATATTATCGAAATTGTGAAATGATAGACAAGAGCGATTACGCTATTTTTTACGCGGAGCAAAAAAAAGAAAGCGGTGCGTATAAGGCTTTACAGTATGCGCAAAAGAAAAAGAAACCGCATATCAACCTTTTTTATGAAACGCCGACGGTATAACCGTCGAGTTTTGCCGTATATATGGACTGTATTACTTTTTCAGTATAATTAAAGAAAAAGCCCGACGGTGTAACCGTCGGGCTTGTATTATCTATATCAATAGTTTTCTGCGCGTACTTGGAAATAAGCTTGGGGATGCGCACAGATAGGGCACACGTCGGGTGCTTTCTTGCCAACCACGATATGACCGCAGTTAGAGCATTGCCATACCGCGTCGCCGTCCTTGGAGAATACCAAGTCGCCTTTCACGTTCGCAAGGAGCTTTTTATATCTTTCTTCGTGTTCCTTTTCAATCTTTGCAACGCCGTCGAACAGGTCCGCGATTTCATTGAAACCTTCTTCTCTTGCCGTCTTAGCAAAGCCTGCGTACATATCCGTCCATTCGTAGTTTTCGCCGTCAGCCGCCGCTTGCAAGTTTTCCGCCGTCGAACCGATTTCACCGCCGTTTAACAGCTTGAACCAAATTTTAGCGTGCTCTTGCTCGTTCTTCGCCGTTTCTTCAAAAATAGCCGCGATTTGTACGAAACCTTCTTTCTTTGCCTTGCTTGCAAAATAGGTGTACTTGTTTCTCGCTTGCGATTCGCCTGCAAACGCCGTTTGCAAGTTCGCTTCCGTTTGGCTACCCTTTAAGCTGGGCTTTACTTCCTCAAATTTACCCGATTGCTTGCATACGGGACATACTTCGGGCGCTTCGCCTTCCGCAACGTAATGACATACCTTACATTCAAATTTTTTCATACCTTTTACCTCGTTTTTTATCGTCCTTAATAGGACTTAGTTTTATTAAGTAATTTTATTATAATACAAAAAAATATATTTGTCAATAGATTTGATACAAAAAGTCAAAAAAATTTTTTTCAATAAAAAAGGCGGAAATTTTAACGGGATTATCACAAATAGTTATTATAATATAATGTTGACAAAAGGTTAAAAAAGGGGTATACTGTATTTGCGTATGAAAAAGCTGAGCGAGAGAAAGAAAAAATGGATAGAGAGAACGGTAGCAAACGATAGGAGCTACAAGGTCTTTTTATACAACCGCTTTTTTATATTTGCCTTAGCGGTGCTGGCGCAAATAATCGGGTATGCCGTTTTGTTATTATTGCTCGTTTACGAGTCGGCGTACGCGGTTGCACTGCAATTAGCGGTGTTCGTTTTGGAAGTCGTGTTCGTTTTTTATATTATCAATACGCACGACAGACCGTCTATGAAACTCAACTGGATAATTGCTATTTTGGTTGCGCCCGTGTTCGGCGTACCTATGTATTTATTCAACGGTAGGGGCAGACCGACGCGGAAAATGCGTGAAAAAATCGTTCGCGCCAAGCGCGAAAACGACGAAAAAGCCAAGGAAATTTTGGGCGAAACGAAAGAAAACAGCGAGCTTGGCAGAGTTTCTCGGTATTTGGAAAAATACGCAAGCTACCCCGTGTATACGGACGGGAGCGTGGAATATTACGAGAGCGGAGAAAAGATTTTCCCCGTAATGTTACAAGAGTTAAAAAAAGCGGAAAAATTTATTTTCGTGCAATATTTTATTATCGCGCACGGAAAAATGTGGAACGAAATACTCAAAATTTTAGTAGAAAAAGCTATGCTTGGGGTAAAGGTACGCGTGATTTACGACGATTTCGGGTGTATGATGACGCTACCGCCTAAATACGATAGATATTTGGAAAGCCTGCACGAGAATATCAAATGCCTGTCCTTTAATAAGGTCGTACCCGTATTTGCGGTGCGTATGAACAACCGCGACCATCGGAAAATGCTTGTGATAGACGGAAAAACGGCGTTTACGGGCGGATATAATTTAGCGGACGAGTATATCAATGAAAAGCGTCGCTTTGGGTACTGGAAGGATTCGGGGATAAAAATCACGGGCGGAGCGGTCAATTCCTTTACGCGTATGTTTTTATATACTTGGAACGCGTTCAGACGGGATAAAGAAGAGCCTACCGCGTATTTGTCGTCGATAAAAGGGGACGAAAAAGCAGAAGTTTTGATACAACCGTACGACGATTGTCCGCTGGATAATTTGAGCGTAGGGGAAGTCGTATACACGGATATGATAAACCGTGCGGAGAAATATCTCTATATTTTTACACCCTATTTAATTTTAGATGATATGATGCGCGCTTGCCTTTGCCAAGCGTCTATGCGCGGAGTGGACGTGCGTATCGTAACCCCTGGGATTCCCGATAAAAAGATGACCTACCGTCTAACGCGCGCAAATTACGGTATTTTACTCAAAGCAGGCGTGCGCATTTACGAGTACAAGGACGGGTTTATCCACGCGAAAAGTATGGTCAGCGACGATACGCACGCAGTGGTGGGTACGATAAATTTAGATTATCGGAGCTTATACCACCACTTTGAAAACGCCGTATATTTTACGGATAAAAAGGGGGTAGACGCGGTCAAACGGGATGCGGAAGAAACGTTCGCGCTATGCACGGAGCGAACGCAAGAAAATTTTAAGCGTGGCGTCGTGGGCAGGCTGACGGATTCCCTGCTCCGCGTATTTGAAACGCTAATGTGAGAGGATTATGAGCAAACGGAAAGAAGAAGAAAAACGAATACTTGCGGAAATGGACGAGGCTATGCGCGAGCTTGGCGGTGAAATCCAAGAACAAACGGACGAACAACCGTCCGCGCCGTCGCAAAAATTATACTGCCGTCGTTGTAAAACCGAGCTTACCGCAAACGGCGTATGCCCCGTTTGCGGTTACCGCGTATATATGCCGATGGACGAGCAAAAACGCAAAAAAATCCGTTTTATCGTCGCTACCGCTTGTATCGTGGGCTTTTTGATTTTATTTTTCCTTATTAAATAAAAACGAATAACGCTATAAAAACCGCTTAACGGCGGTTTTTTGTTTTTTACGAAAAGTTTGAAAAAATATGTTTAAGAACGGGTAAGGCGGTGTAAAAATATAATGTAAAAACAAGAAAGAAAGGAGTGAAACGGTTATGGATATGCGGAAATTTACGGAAAAATCGTTGACGGCGGTGCAAACGGCGCAATCGGTAGCGCGTGAACACGGGAATCAGGAAATCGGACAGGTACATTTGTTGTACGCGCTTATAAAAGACAGCGACGGACTTATTCCCAAGCTTTTGGAAAAGATGGGGAAAGATACGAAAGGCGTTTTGCGCTCGGCGCAAGAAGAGATAGAAAAACTGCCCAAGGTACGCGGTGGAAACGAATATCTTTCGTCTGCGTTGGCGCGCGCGATAGAAAAAGGGGAAGAGCAGGCGCAAAAGATGGGGGATTCCTATCTTTCCGTGGAGCATTTGTTTTTCGCTCTTACCGAAACGCCCGACGAGTGCGTGAAGAAAATTTTCAAAGCGTTCGGCATAGAGCAAAACGCGTTTATGCAAGCGCTCGCGAGCGTGCGCGGAAATAGCCGAGTAAACAGCGAAAATCCCGAAGATACCTACGACGTTTTGAATAAATACGGCGTGGAGCTGGTGGAAAAGGCGCGAGCGCAAAAAATCGACCCCGTTATCGGTCGGGACGAAGAAATTCGGAGCGTGGTGCGTATTTTATCGCGAAAAACCAAGAATAATCCCGTGCTTATCGGCGAGGCAGGCGTGGGTAAAACGGCGATAGCCGAGGGGCTTGCCATTCGTATTATGCGTGGGGACGTGCCCGATTCCTTGAAGGATAGAAAGGTATTCTCGCTAGATATCGGCGCGCTGATTGCGGGCGCGAAATTCCGCGGTGAGTTTGAAGAACGGTTAAAAGCGGTGCTTGCGGAAGTGAAAAAGAGCGACGGGGGCATTATCCTGTTTATCGACGAGTTGCATACGATTGTGGGGGCGGGTAAGACGGACGGCGCTATGGACGCAGGGAATTTGTTAAAGCCTATGCTGGCGCGTGGGGAGCTCCATTGTATCGGCGCGACCACCTTGGACGAGTATAGAAAATATATCGAAAAAGACCCCGCGCTGGAACGGCGTTTTCAACCCGTTTTGGTGGGCGAACCGACGGTGGAAGACACCATTTCCATTTTGCGTGGGATTAAGGAGCGGTACGAAGTATATCACGGCGTAAAAATTCAAGATAACGCCTTGATTTCCGCCGCGACGCTTTCCAATCGCTATATCACCGACAGGTTTTTGCCGGATAAAGCCATTGACCTTGTGGACGAGGCGTGCGCGCTCATTAAGACGGAAATGCAATCTATGCCGTCGGAAATGGACGAAATTGCGCGCAAGATTATGCAACTGGAAATTGAAGAAAACGCCTTGAAAAAGGAAACGGACGCGCTGTCTAAGTCGCATTTGGAAGAAATTCAAAAGGAGCTTGCAAATCTTCGCGATACCTATGCGCAAATGAAAGCGAAGTGGGAAAACGAGCGAAATTCTATCGGTAAAGCGCAAGAGCTTAGAAAGGAGCTGGAAAACGCCAACGCTCAGCTGGAAAAGGCGCAAAGAGAGTACGATTTAGAAAATGCGTCCAAATTACAGTACGGTAAAATTCCTGAGCTCAAAAAACAAATCGAAACGCTCGAAAGAGCGGGGGCAGGTACGAAACAAACGGAAAATTCGCTCCTTAGAGATAAGGTAACGGACGACGAGATTGCGCGTATCGTCGCGCGGTGGACGGGGATACCCGTTGCCAAGCTCGTCGAAGGGGAGCGGGAAAAACTGCTCCGTCTTTCGGATACCTTGCACGAGCGCGTTATCGGTCAAGAGCAGGCGGTGCAAGCGGTGGCGGACGCGATTTTGCGCTCGCGTGCAGGCGTTGCCGACCCTAAACGACCGCTCGGCTCCTTCCTGTTCTTAGGTCCGACGGGCGTGGGGAAAACGGAGCTTGCCAAAACGCTCGCGCGTGCACTTTTCGACGACGAAAAGAATTTGGTCAGAATAGATATGAGCGAGTATATGGAAAAACATTCGGTATCTCGACTTATCGGCGCGCCCCCTGGATACGTGGGCTACGACGACGGCGGACAGCTGACCGAGGCGGTGCGGAGAAAACCGTACAGCGTTCTTTTGTTCGACGAAGTGGAAAAGGCGCACCCCGACGTTTTCAACGTGCTTTTGCAGGTGCTGGACGACGGGCGCATTACCGACGGTCAGGGCAGAACGGTGGATTTCAAAAATACCGTCATTATTTTGACTTCTAACCTTGGCTCGTCCGCAATTTTGGACGGGATAGAGTACGACGGCGAAATTTCCGACGACGCGAAAGCGGAAGTAGAACGGCTTTTGAAAGCGACTTTTAGACCGGAATTTTTGAACCGCTTGGACGAAACGGTATTTTTCAAACCGCTCCAAAAGAAAGAAGTGGGCGCAATCGTGCGCTTGCTCGCCAAGGATTTAATCGCGCGGTTGCAGGAAAAGCAGTTGACGCTCACCTTGACGGATACGGCGGTGGAGTTTATCGTAGAAAAGGGCTACGACCCCGTATACGGCGCAAGACCGCTCAAACGGTATATGCAACACGCTTTGGAAACCACCTTGGCAAGGTATATTTTATCGGGCGAAGTTACCCAAGGCGCAAGCATAGAATGTACCGTCGAAAACGATAAATTAACCATAAAAAAGGTATAAAGGAACGGAAAAACCTACCGAATACAAACGGTGGGTTTTTCTTTACAAAATCCCGATTTTATGCTATAATGATATAAAGGAGTAAAATCGTGAAAATTATTCATACGGGAGATATACATATCGGTTCGGCGTTTTCGGGGCTACCGCGCGATAAGGCAAAGCTTAGACAAACGGAGATTTTGGACGGGTTTTGCAAGCTTTGCGCGTACGCCAAGCAAATAGGCGCGGACGCGGTGCTCGTTGCCGGCGATTTGTTCGATACGGGCGATATACGAGAGAGCGTGAAAAGGGAAGTGTTTTCGGCGATGGAAAATGCTATGCCCGTGCGCTTTTTTTATTCGGCGGGTAACCACGATTATCACGCGGAACTGTTCCGCTCTGCTCCCGAAAATTTTTACGCGCTTACGAATTATGAAACGCACGAGCTTTCGGACGGCGCAATAGTTAGCGGTTGTAATTTAGAACGCCTGACGGAGTTTCATACCCCGTTTGCGGGGGACAAGTATAATATTTTCCTTTTGCACGGCGATATTCGCTTAGAAATTCCGTTGTCCGCCCTGCAAAATAAAGGTATTGACTATTTGGCCTTGGGGCACATCCATAAACCCACGCTTGAAAGAGAACGGCTGGATAATCGCGGTTTTTACCGTTATTGCGGTTGTTTAGAGGGCAGGGGCTTTGACGAAGTGGGCGCGCGCGGTTTCTTTTTGCTGGAAATCGTGAAAGGTAAGCTCAAAGACGAAAAATTTCTATCCTTTGCCACGCGCACGGTGCATAGCGTAGCCGTGGATATTTCCGCTTGTAACGGGTATCGGGATATAGAACGGGCGGTGGAAAACGCGACGAGAAATCTTGCGAATACCGATTTGGTCAAAGTGGTGCTTAGCGGAAGTTATACGCCTACCTTGCGCAAGGATATTAGCCTGCTTAGCGCAAGGCTTTGCGAGCGGTTTTTCTTTGTAAAAGTGGAAGATAAATCCAAGCTGTTGATGGATTATCGCGACTTTGAAAAGGACTTGACCGAGCGCGGTGAATTTGTGCGCGAAGTGGGCAGGTACGAGATGAACGAAGATTTACGCGCGGAAATTTTGGAAGTGGGATTAAAGGCGCTTGCAGGGGAGGAAATCGATTTATGAGAATACTTTCCTGTCATATTATAGGCTTTGGTAAATTTAGCTCCCGCGCGTTTGATTTTTCCGCTCCGCTTACCGCAATAAAAGAAGAAAACGGCTGGGGCAAAACCACGCTTGCCGATTTTATAGAGTGTATGCTGTACGGCTTGGACGGCGGTAGAAGTAAATCGGTGTCCGAGAATATGCGATTAAAATACGAACCGCTCTTTGGCGGTGCGTTCGGCGGTAGTATGCGCTTTGAATGGCAGGGCAAAAGATACCTTGTGGAACGCTCGTTTGGGAAAACGCCGAGCGCGGATACGGCGCGCGTGTACGATAACAACAACTCCCTTTGTTATGAATTTGGCGAACGCTGTGAACGGCTGGGCGAAACGGTTTTGGGGGTCAATCGCGAAAGTTTAAGAAAGAGTGCGTATATTGCGCAAGGGGAAAAGGGCGAGTTTGGGCTTTCGGAAGATTTGAAAGGACGGCTGATTGCTCTTTTCACCGTCGCGGACGGCGGTGAGGGCGCGCAAAGCGCGCTCAGTCGATTAGAAAACGCGGACAGGGCGCTTAGAGCCAAGCGCAAGCCTGCCAAGGGTAAGCTGGACGAGCTGGACGAACGGCTGGACTATCTCGCGAGAGAAAAGGACGAGTGCGAACGGGCAAAGGTCCGCGCGGAAAGCTTGCGCGCGGAAATCGTAAGCGCGCGCGAAAAGCTGGACGCGGTCAAAAAAGAGAGCGAAAATTACGCGCAACAAATAGAAAACGCGAGCCGTAAATTAGAATACGAGGCGCGCGATATAGCGTACAAGGAAGTGCGCGTAAGAGCGGAACAGGCGCAGGCGAGAAAAGCGGATTTGGAAGTATTTTTCCGTGGCGTTGCACCGCAAACGGTAAATATCGACGGCGTGAAACAAGCGTCGGCGGAATTTTACGCGTTGGAAGAAGAAATTTCCGCTTTACAAAATAATTTGTTTGACTGTCAAACCAAGCGCACGGAAAAGGAAAGCCTGTTATCCCAGCTGGACGCGCAAAAAAAGGTTGTGCAGGCGCACGCCTTGCTTTTGGGCGGCGCGAACGAAATTAAGGAAGAGAAAAAAAAGGTTAAGGCTACGAAAATATTCAAAAAACGCACTTGGCTTTTCGTGCTTGCGCTCGCGCTGTTTTTGGTGGGCGCAACGCAGATTACTCTCGTACCTGCCTTGGGGTATCCGCTGTTTATCGGCGGTGGCTTGGTGCTCGTGTGGCATCTAATTTCCCTAATCAAAAGCGTAAAGGGCGTAGGCAGGGTAAAAAAGGTGGACAGGTCGGCGTCGGCAGGCTACGACGAAGCGAAAACCGCTTGCGCGGAAATTGAGTTACGGCTGGCGCAGTACGGCGAAGATTTGGAAAAGACTTATACCGATTTACAAGCTAAGTTACAAGCCAAACGCACGCGAAAAGATGCGCTCAAAGAGGGTATCGAGCGGTTTTTGGGGAATTTTGCGTTTGGGGAAATATACGATTATCAATCGGCGGTGGCAAAGCTGGAAGAAAATATCGCTTTATACGCCGAACATACCAAGCTTTGCGCGGACGCGCAAGCGGATTTGGAAAATATCCAGCCGACGAGCGAAAAAATCGTAGTCGGGGAAGATATGCTGACCTTGAAAATGCGCTTGGGGCAGTTGCAGGCGGATAGGGAAACGCTGGAAAACGCGATTGCACGGCTTTTGGCGACGCTAGAAACGGAAGACGCGCGCGCAAGGGAGTGGGAGAGCTTAGACGGCGAAGAAAAGCTCCTTATTTCGGAGAAACAGCGGTTGGAAAAACGGCTGGTTGCGATTCGTTACGCCAAGGAATTTTTGATAAAGGCACGGGAAAACACGGCGTCGCGGTACTTAAATCCCGTCGTCAACCGTTGCAGGGAATATGCGAAAATCCTTCGTTTTTCAGGCGAAAGCGAGAAAATGCGTTTTACCACGGACGGCGTGCCCGTGATGGAAGAAAACGGGCGCATGGTGGCGGTGGATTATTACAGTACGGGCTTAAAAGAGCTTTTGGGATTTTGCGTACGGCTCGCGGTGTATGAAACGGTGTTTGAAAAGGACGCTCCGCCCTTGATTTTGGACGACCCGTTCGTGAATTTGGACGACGATAAGACGGCGCGGGCAAAAGGGCTGGTCGTAGAGCTTTCCAAAACCCGACAAATTATTTATTTTACCTGTAAAAGCGAACGGGCGTTTTGAATGAAAATTTCGTGAAAGGGAGCACTTTTTTTTCGCAAACGATTGACATTATAAAAATTATGCAATAAAATAGTATCGTTAAAAATGAAATTAAGGAGAAAAACCGAATGGCAAGTACGGTAAAAACGCTACTTAAAAGCGTAAGACAATATAAAAAACCGTCGCTGATTACCCCGTTTTTTATGCTACTCGAAGCCTTTTGCGAGTGCCTAATTCCCTTTTTTATGGCGCGAATGGTGAACGAAGTGCAAGCGTCGGCTACGGCGACGATGGAGCCTATCTTAAAATACGGCGCGATTTTACTTTTGCTCGCCGTCGTATCGCTCACGAGCGGTGTGCTTGCAGGTCGGTTTGCGGCGACGGCAAGCTGTGGGTTTGCCAGCAATCTTCGCCACGATTTATTCTATAAAGTACAGAAATTTTCCTTTTCCAACGTGGATAAATTTTCCACGTCGTCGCTCGTTACCCGCTTGACGACGGACGTTACCAACGTACAGCAATCCTATCAAATGTGCTTGCGGATTATTATTCGTGTACCCTTGCAATTCATTTTCGCCATTATTATGAGTTTCGTTATCAACGCACGGCTTGCTTGGGTGTTCCTTGCTATCGTACCCTTCTTAGCCGTTATCTTATTCTCGATAATGCGGTTCGTTATGCCTTTTTTCCGTCGTATCTTCAAAAAATACGACGCGTTGAACGCGTCCGTGCAGGAAAACGTGAGCGGTGTACGCGTGGTCAAAGCGTTCGTGCGCGAAGACTATGAAACGAAAAAATTCCAAAAGGCGGCGGGGGAGGTCCGCGACGACTTTACCAAGGCGGAAAAAATTCTCGCACTCAACAACCCCATTATGACCTTTTTTATCAACTTTGCGGCGGTGCTGATTTCGTTCCTTGGTGCAAAGACGATTATACAATCGGGTGCGTTAGACGGTGCGTTTTCCACGGGTGATTTGTCCGCGCTCATCACCTACGGTATTCAAATTTTATCCTGTCTTATGATGTTTTCCATGGTGTTCGTTATGTTCACTATGTCCTTTGAATCCGCTCGGCGTATCAGCGAAGTACTCGGTCAAGAATCGGATATCGTAAGCCCCGAAAACGGTGTGAAACAGGTACGAAACGGCGATATCCGTTTTGAAAGCGTGAGCTTTAAGTATTCTGAGAAGGCGAATAAATACGCGCTCTCCGATATTGACCTGACCATCAAGTCAGGCGAAACGGTGGGTATTTTAGGTGGCACGGGTGCGTCGAAAACGACGCTTATCCAGCTCATACCCCGTTTGTACGACGCGACCGAAGGGAGCGTGTTCGTCGGTGGCGTCAACGTCAAGGATTACGATTTGGACGCGCTGAGAAAGGAAGTAGCGGTGGTGCTCCAAAAGAACGTGCTGTTCTCGGGCACGATTAAGGAAAATTTGCGTTGGGGGGACGAAAACGCGACGGACGAAGAACTCGTGCGCGTTTGTCAGCTTGCGCAGGCGGACGAGTTTATCCGTGCTTTTCCCGACGGCTACGATACCTATATCGAGCAAGGCGGTACGAACGTTTCGGGCGGTCAAAAGCAACGCCTTTGCATAGCGCGCGCCTTGCTTAGAAAACCGAAAATTTTAATTTTGGACGACTCCACTTCGGCGGTAGACACCAAGACGGATGCGCTCATAAGAAAAGCGTTTGCGGACGAAATTCCCGATACCACCAAAATTATTATCGCTCAACGCGTATCGTCCGTGGAGCACGCGGATAAAATTTTGGTGCTCGACGGCGGTAAAATCGTCGCTTGCGGTAGCCACGACGAATTGATGCAAGCGGGCGGTATTTACCGTGAAATTTACGACGCGCAAACGAAAGGTAGCGCGAGCGAAGAAAGTCAAGGGGGTGCGTTATAATGTCCGAGCAAAAAAGTTATGCGCAAAAACCCCGCGCTATAAGACCTATGCGCGGTCGCGGTATGCCCGTGCCCAAAGGCGCGATTAAAAAGGGTACTTTGCCCCGTTTAATCAAGACGGTGTTCAAATATTATAAATGGCAAATGATAGTTGCGTTCGTATGTATTTTCTTTAACGCAATGGGCTCGCTCGTATCGTCGGTGTTTATGCAATCGCTCATTGACGAAGTCATTACCCCTGCTATTAAAGAGAATTTAGGCTACGACGGCGTGAGATTGAAACTCATCACGCTCGTGATTAGTATGGCGTCGGCGTATATGATAGTCATTCTCGCAGGCTTTTTCTATAACCGTATTATGGCGGTGGTAACCCAAGGTATGCTGTATCATTTGCGTGAAGATATGTTCGCGAAAATGCAAACGCTCCCGATTAAATACTTTGATACGCACGCGCACGGCGAGATTATGAGTACCTACACCAACGATACGGACGCCACCCGTCAGCTTATCGGTCAATCGCTCCCCACCCTTTTGAGTAGCTCGCTCACTTTAATCGTATCCATAGCGCTGATGGTTTGGTATAGCCTGTGGCTGTTCTTCGTGGTGGTCGTTTGTACCTTTGCTATGACGATAGTGGTAAAGAAAATCGGCGGAAACAGCGCGAAATATATGGTAGCGCAACAGCACTCGCTCGCGGAAGAAGAAGGGTTCGTCGAAGAGATGATGAAAGGGCAAAAGGTGGTCAAGGTCTTTACGCACGAAGAGCGCGCAAAGGAAGATTTTGACAAGCTCAACGAAAAGCTGTTCCATGACAGCGAGCGGGCGCATAAATTCGGTAATATTTTAGGACCGATTTTGAGCAATATCGGTAACTTCACCTACGTCTTACTTGCGATTATCGGTGGACTTTTATATACGCTGGGCGCGAAAAATATCGGCGCGAGCAGTATCTTTTTCGGCGTGGAAACGCTTTCTATCGGTACGATTATCGCGTTCCTTGGTATGTCGAGAAACTTCACGCAAATCGTCAACCAAATGTCCCAACAAATTTCTATGATAGCTATGGGTCTTGCAGGCGCAAGCCGTGTGTTTACGCTGATGGACGAAACCCCCGAACACGACGACGGCTACGTTACGCTCGTGCACGCGAAAGAAGACGAACAGGGTAACTTGACGGAAACGGCGGAGCGCACGGGCGTGTGGGCTTGGAAACATTACCATAAAGCGGACGGCACGACGACCTATACCCGTCTTAGGGGCGAAATCGTTTTAGACGGCGTAGACTTTGGTTATACCGAAGATAAGCAAGTTCTAACGGACGTTTCGCTGTACGCAAAGCCTGGTCAAAAAATTGCGTGTGTCGGCGCGACGGGCGCAGGCAAAACGACGATTACGAATTTGATTAACCGTTTCTACGATATTGCGGACGGAAAAATCCGTTACGACGGTATCAATATCAATAAAATCAAAAAGAGCGATTTACGCCGTTCCTTGGGTATCGTTTTACAGGACGTCAACCTGTTCACGGGTACGGTTATGGAGAATATCCGTTACGGGCGTTTGGATGCGACGGACGAAGAGTGTATCAAAGCGTCCAAGCTTGCGAACGCGGACGATTTTATCTGCCGTTTACCCGACGGGTATAATACCATGCTCACGAACAACGGCGCGAACCTTTCGCAAGGTCAACGCCAGCTCTTATCCATAGCGCGCGCGGAAGTTGCGGATGCGCCCGTTATGATTTTGGACGAAGCGACCTCGTCCATTGACACGCGCACCGAAGCTTTGGTGGCGGACGGTATGGATAAACTCATGCAAGGCAGAACAGTATTCGTGATTGCGCACCGTCTTTCCACAGTCCGCAACTCTAACGCCATCATGGTGCTTGACCACGGTAAAATTATCGAGCGCGGTACGCACGAGCAATTAATCGAGCAGAGGGGTGTGTATTATCAGTTATACACCGGCGCCTTCGAGTTAGAATAAAACGCGTATAGCACGCCTACTTTCCGCAAAAACGGAACTTGCCCTAGCTCACGTACGTTTATGTACGCTCCCGTCGGGCAAAACCGCGTGTTTTGCAAAAATTAGACGCACTCTCCGCGTTTTTACCAACTTGGTCGTAGCTTGCATCTTGCTTTGTTTTTATCGCTTGGCTCTAAGTTTACAATTATACTTGTAAACGCCTTGTCTTGCTCGTATCTACGCCGTTTTACGGGGTGTACTACAATCTTATCTAAAAATTACAAATAAAAAACGGTGCATACGCGCTCTTCCCGTAGGGATTTTTTAGGAATTATAAAAGGATAGCAAAATTTTTTGCTATCCTTTTCTTTTTGCTTTGCAAAACACACGACTTTCATTTGAAAGTATAGTGTGCTACACT
>JAFXHR010000025.1 GCA_017536305.1 Clostridia bacterium
AGACGCAATGCCCTTACCGCCCTTAAAACGCATGGTTACAGGAAAAATATGCCCGATAACGACGAATAATCCGCAAAAATAACGACCTACATCAGAAACGGCAATCGCCGTACCTGTAAATACGAAATTCCGATAAAGGAAATAAGCAATAACGCAGGGCACAGCACCTTTGAGCGCGTCGCAAAAGAAGGTCAAAAGCCCCACTTTTAAGCCAAATTCACGGCTCATATTCATAGTCCCTGGGTTACCGCTACCGATTTTGGTAATATCCCTTTTCTTTTTTCGGGAAATAAGCAACGCAAAATTGAAACAGCCGATAAAATAGCTTACGACTGCAAGCAGGGGTATTTGCCACCAGTTTTGCAATAAAGAAAAATTTTGCATTGTTTACTCCTTAATGGATATTGTGGTAAGATTTATATGAGATTGCCACATAGCTAAAGCTGAGCGCAATGACATTATGGTTGAGCCAAGCGATAAAAACAAAGCAAGATGCAAACAACGACCAAGCTGGTAAAACGGCGGAGATACGAGCAGTTCAAGCCGTTTACTAGTTTACTTGTAAACACCGAGCTGAGCGAAGTAAAAATGCGGAGAGTGCGTCTAATTTTTGCAAAACACGCGGTTTTGCTCGAAAGGAGATGTACGAAAGGTACACGAGTGAGAGCAAGTTCCGTTTTTGCGGAAAGTAGGCGTACTATACGCGTTTTTACTCTTCTTTTTTCTCGCGAACGGTTATCCTAATCGGCGTCCCCGAGAAATCGTAAGCACGACGAATGGTGTTTTCTAAATACCGCTCGTACGAGAAATGCAACAGGCGCTCGTCGTTGACGAATAAGGCAAAGGTGGGCGGACAAACGGAAACCTGCGACGAGAAAAATACTCTCATTCTACGCCCTAAATAGGAGGGCGGTTCTTGCAAGCGTACCGCATCCCCGATTAAATCGTTCAATTCCCCCGTCGGCACGCGGAAGGACGCGTGCGCGTATACTTCTTCTGCCGAGCTTATGAGCTTTTCTACCCGTTGACCCGTCTTAGCGGAAATATATACCGACTTATAATAGTCCATAAACTTCAAATCTTCTTTGAGCTTTTCTTCAAAACGGTTGACGGTGTGCGTGTCCTTTTCCACCAAGTCCCACTTATTCATAACGATAACGGACGGTTTGCCCTGTTCGTGTACGTAACCGATAATTTTAACGTCCTGCTCCGTCAAGCCTTCTTCGCTGTCTACGACGAGCAAGCATACGTCGCTCCGCCTAACCGCGTCGAACGCACGCATATTGCTGTAATATTCTACGTCGTCGTCCACGTTCTTTTTCTTACGAATACCTGCCGTATCAATAATCGTATACGCCTTTTCGCCACGGTAAAAAAGCGTGTCAATCGCATCTCGCGTCGTACCTGCCATAGGGGTAACGATACTGCGCTCACTGCCTAAAATGCGGTTGACAAGGCTAGATTTGCCGGCGTTGGGTTTCCCTACGACCGCAATTTTCAAAGACGGTACGGGCTCAATCGTAACGTCGGGAAAATAGGAAATCGCCTCGTCTAACACGTCGCCTATCCCTTGCGAATGTTCCGCGGATACGGCGAACGGCTCGCCAAGTCCGAGCGAATAGAACTCGAATACTTTTTCGGGGGAATACTCGTCGATTTTGTTCACGACTAAAACGACGGGTTTTTTGCTCCGTCGTAAAATATCCGCCACGTCGTAATCGGACGGGTGCAATCCGTCCCTACCGTCGGTGAAAAACAAAATTACGTCCGCCGTTTCAATGGCAACGTCCGCTTGCTTGGCAATTTCGCGCCACATAACGTCTTCCGATTTGAGCTCCAAACCGCCCGTATCGACCATGGTAAAATGTTTACCGCGCCAGCTTGCGTCTGCATACAATCTATCGCGCGTAACCCCTGGTCTATCTTCGGTAATGGAAATTTTTCTACCGGCTACTCTATTAAAAAAGGTGCTTTTCCCCACGTTGGGTCTACCGACCAACGCGATTAAAGGATTTGCCATTTTTCTTACTCCTTAAATTGCCACGGGGATTTTCTTGTCCAATTTTTCGTACTCGTAATCCACGAGCTGGAAACTGTCCACCGTGAAATCGTAAAAATTCTTAATACTTGTGTCTACGATAAGCTTGGGTGCTTTATGCTGGGGCTTGGAAAGCACTTCTTCTACGATAGGAATATGTCTATCGTAAATATGTGCGTCGGCAATCACGTGCACGAGCTCGCCCGCTTTCAAACCCGAAACCTGCGCAAGCATAATGAGCAGTACCGCATATTGCACTACGTTCCAGTTATTCGCCGTAAGCATATCGTTGGAGCGTTGGTTCAAAATACCGTTCAAGGTATCGCCCGACACGTTAAAGGTCATAGAATACGCGCAAGGGTATAAATTCATTTCGTGCAGGTCTTGGAAATTGTAGATATTCGTCATAATTCGACGGCTTGCGGGGTTGTTTTTCAAGTCGAAGAGTACCCTATCCACTTGGTCGAACTCCCCTTCTTTATATTTATGCTTTACGCCCAGCTGATAGCCGTACGCCTTACCGATACTGCCCGTTTCATCCGCCCAGCTATCCCAAATATGCGAGTTGAGCTCGTGAATATTGTTGCTCTTTTTTTGCCAAATCCATAAAAGTTCGTCCACGCACGAGCGGAACGCCGTGCGACGAATGGTCAAAATAGGAAATTCTTCCTGCAAATTATAGCGATTGACCACGCCGAATTTTTTTACCGTATGCGCAGGCACGCCGTCGTCCCATTTGGGTCTTACGGCAAGCTCGGTATCCCAAAAACCGTTCTTAATAATATCCTGCATATTTTGCACAAAAATTTCGTCCGCTCTACTCATAAATCGCACCACCTTTTCATTTTTTCGGGTATTATTATAGCACACTTTGCGATTTTCGTCAACGAATAAGCGAATTTTTCCCAAAATTTCCTATAAATGCAAATCTTTTTTTTGATTATTTTCCCAAAAAGTTGACAAATCGTAAAAAAAAGGGTATTATATATAGGAACGAAAAAATTTATGTCAAGGAGATTTTCCAAACTATGAACAAGAAAACGGTAAAAGACGTAGAAGTAAAAGGCAAAAAAGTTCTCGTCAGATGTGATTTCAACGTACCTATGAAAGACGGCGTGATTACCGACGAAAACCGTATCGTCGGCGCACTTCCCACCATCAAATATTTGATGGAACAGGGCGCAAAAGTTGTGCTTTGCTCGCACATGGGCAAGCCCCACAACGTATTCGATTCCAAGCTCGAACTCAACAAAAAAGAAAAAGCAAAGGTTTCTGCTCTGCCTGAAAACGAACAAGCAAAGGCTACCGAAGAGTTCCTTGAAAAAGCGAAAAAGGACGTAAAAAAGCTTACGCTTGCTCCCGTTGCGAATCGCTTGAACGAGCTTTTAGACGGTAAAGTTACGTTCGCAACCGACGTTATCGGCGCGGACGCAAAAGCAAAGGTAGACGCTTGTAAAGAAGGCGAATGCGTGCTCTTGGAAAACCTTCGTTTCCACAAGGGCGAAGAAAAGAAAGCGCCTGAGTTTATGCAAGCGCTCGCAAGCTACTGCGAAGTTTACGTAAACGACGCGTTCGGTACGGCACACCGCTCCCACGCATCTACCGCAGGTATCGTAGAAGAAGGCTTGGTAAAAACGGCGGTTTGCGGTTTCTTGATTGAAAAAGAACTTTCCGTCATGGCTGACACCTTGGAAAACCCCGAGCATCCTTTCGTAGCTATCCTTGGCGGTGCGAAGGTTGCGGACAAGCTCAACGTTATTGCAAACTTGCTTGAAAAATGCGATACGCTCGTTATCGGTGGCGGTATGGCTTACACCTTTATTAAAGCAAAAGGCGGTAAAATCGGTAACTCGCTCGTTGACGACGAAAAGATTGCTTACTGCAACGAAATGCTTGAAAAAGCAAACGCGCTCGGCAAGACCATTTTGCTCCCCGTAGACACCGTTGCATCCAAGGAATTCCCTAACCCTATCGACGCGCCTATTGAAACGACGGTCGTTGCGTCCGACGCTATTCCCGACGATATGATGGGCTTGGATATCGGTCCTAAGACGAAAGAGCTTTTCGCGGACGTTGTCGCGAAGGCAAAATCGGTCATTTGGAACGGTCCTATGGGCGTATTCGAGAACCCTATTTTGGCGGAAGGTACGAAAGCGGTTGCCGAGGCACTTGCGAACGCACACGGCAAAGCAACCACCATTATCGGCGGTGGCGACAGCGCGGCGGCGGTACAAATTCTCGGCTATGCGGATAAGATGAGCCACATCTCCACGGGTGGCGGTGCGTCGTTGGAGCTCTTTGAAGGTAAAGTCCTCCCTGGTATCGCTTGCTTAAACGATAAATAAGATAAAAACGGGCAAGGGCGAGCAACTCGCCCTTGCATTATGAAAAAATATAATTTTTAGGATACATAAGGAGTTAGAATTATGCGTAAACCTATTATTGCAGGTAACTGGAAAATGAACAACACGGCAAGCGAAGGCGTTGCGCTCGTAAACGCGATTGCGCCCCTTGTTAAAGATGCAAACTGCGACGTAGTCGTATGCGTTCCCGCGATTGATATTCCCGCGGTGAGCGAGGCTTTGAAGGGCACGAATATTAAGCTCGGCGCAGAAAACGTACATTTTGCTGAAAAAGGCGCGTATACGGGTGAAATTTCCGCGAATATGCTTTTAGAATACGGCGTGGAATACGTTATTATCGGTCATAGCGAACGCCGTCAATATTTCGGCGAAACGGACGAAACGGTAAACAAGAGAACGCTGACCGCTATTAAAGCTGGGCTTACCCCTATCGTTTGTATCGGCGAATCCTTGGAAGAGAGAGAAACGGGCAAGACGGAAGAAGTGCTTGCTACGCAAATCCGCGACGGCTTAAAGGATATCGAAGATATTACCAAAATCGTCATTGCTTACGAACCCGTTTGGGCTATCGGTACGGGTAAAACGGCTACCGCGGAGCAAGCAAACGAAACTATCGGTTTTATCCGTAAAACGGTGGGCGAAATGTTCTGCCCGAAGTGCGCGGAAAAACTCCGTATTCAATACGGTGGCAGTATGAACGCTGGCAACTGCAAAGAGCTTATGGCTATGGAAGAAATCGACGGCGGTTTAATCGGCGGTGCGTCCTTGAAAGCACCCGATTTTGCAACTATCGTTAATTTCGATAAATAAGAACTAAGCAAAAAAGCTACGGGGCAGGTATGCGTTGAACGTATCTGCCCTACCATTTTGAAAGAAAGAAAACACCAACGCATAGATGCGAGCAGTTTAAGGCGGAGCGAAGGCGCGTACAAAGAAGTACGTAACCGAGTGTCAACGAAGAAATGCGAAGTATATATGCGTTGAAGGAGAATAAAAAATGAAAAAACCCTATGCGATTATAATAATGGACGGCTATGGCAACAATCCCGATACGAACGGTAACGCGATTTTTACCGACGGGAGCAAGTATGTCAACGAATTAAAGAAAAATTATCCAAATGCTGAGCTTGGCGCAAGCGGTATGTCGGTCGGTCTTCCCGACGGGCAGATGGGCAACAGCGAGGTTGGGCATTTGAATATCGGCGCAGGTCGAATCGTATACCAAGACCTTACCAAAATTACCAAGGATATCCGCGACGGCGTATTTTTCCAAAATGCGGAACTGCTCCGCGCTATGCATAACGCGAAAAACAGCGGTAAAAAATTGCACCTGTTCGGACTCGTTTCCACGGGTGGCGTACACAGCCATACCGAGCATTTATACGCGCTGATTGAAATGGCAAAGCGCGAAGGCTTGGAAAACGTATACGTTCACGCGTTTACCGACGGTCGCGACGTTGCTCCCACTTCGGGCGCAGGATTCTTGAAAGACTTGCAAGATAAAATGGACGAATTAAACTTCGGCGCTATCGCGTCCGTTGCAGGTCGTTACTACGCAATGGATAGAGATAATAACTGGGATAGAGAAGAAAAGGCGTACGATATGCTCACCTTAGGTACGGGCGTGCAATTTGAAGGCACGGCGGAAAAAGCACTTCTCGCCTCTTACGATAACGGCGTTACGGACGAATTCGTATTGCCTACCAACTTAACGAAAAACGGCAAACCCGTTGCCTTGATTGAAAAGGGCGATAGCATTATTTGCTTTAACTTCCGCCCTGACAGAGCAAGACAAATTTCGAGAATGTTCTCGCAGGAAACGTTCCCGTTCGTAGACGCAAAAACGGGCGCGACGCTCGGTTTTGCGCGTAAAACGGGATTCCTTGCCCCTACCTACGTTGGTTTTGCGGTATACGATTCGTCGTTTGAAAACGTAGGCGTGGCGTTCCCCCCCGACGAAATCACGAACACCTTACCGCAATATATTTCTTCGCTTGGATTGAAACAGCTCCACATTGCGGAAACGGAAAAATACGCGCACGTAACCTTCTTCTTTAACGCGAAATTAGAAGCGCCCGTAGACGGCGAAACGCGTATCGTTATTCCATCCCCGAAGGTAGCTACCTACGATTTACAGCCGGAAATGAGCGCATACCCCGTTACTGAAAAAGTACTTGAAGAATTAGACAAGGGTATTTACGACGTACTCATTTTGAACTTTGCCAACTGCGATATGGTTGGTCATACGGGTATTATGGACGCGGCGGTAAAAGCGGTGCACACGGTAGACGAATGTGTGAAAAAGGTTACCGATAAAATTTTGGCGATGGGCGGTAGCGCACTCGTAACCGCCGACCACGGTAACGCTGACCAAATGATTGCAAGCGACGGCGTAACGGCGTTTACACAGCACACGACCTTCCCCGTACCCGTGATTTTGGTATCCGAAGAATTGAAAAACGTAAGCTTGCGCGAAGACGGCGTTTTGGCGGACTTAGCACCTACGCTTTTGGATATGATGAAATTGCCTAAACCGCAAGAAATGACGGGAAAATCATTGATTCGCTAAGCAAAAACGAATTTTTTGCAAAAAGCGATTAAAAAATACTTGCGTTCTTTTGGTAAGTATGGTATAATCTATGCGTATTAAGATAAAAAGGATTGAAATACAATGTTAAATTTAGTAAATTTATTAATTCCCGTTAAGGGCGAAGCGTATTACGCACTTCGTATGGGACTCAGCGTTTCTTTAATCGTACTTATGGCTATCTCGGCAATTACGGCTATTGTGCTCGTATTATTGCAACCGAGCAATTCCAGCGGTATCGACGCGCTCGGCGGTTCGAGCGAAACGTTCTTCGGTAAGAATAAAGGTAAATCGATTGAAGCGAAAATGAAGAAATGGACTTGGATTTGCTTGGCAGTTCTCGTCGTTTTGGCTATCGTTTTCTACGTATTGCAAATCGAATCCCTTTGGACCTAATTCTCTTACAGAACTCTTTCGGCGACTTCCTACAAGTCGCCGATTTTCTTTGAATTTTACACCGTACATACTATAAGGAGAGAGAAACTTGAATATAAAATTGCATATTTTTGAACAATTTCAAAACGGTACGCTCTCGGGTAAAACGGTGAGCGAAATTTGTAAGCTTTTGCATATCCCCTATCGCGAACGAAACAGGCTTATCCCCTTTCTTGACGAGCTTTGTCAAGAGGGTAAAATTTTTATGGACGATACGGGCAGGTATGGGACGAGCGAAGACCTTGGACTTATCAAAGGCGTCGTTTCGGGCAACGAACGGGGCTTTGCTTTCTTGATACCCGACGACAAAGAACAATACGAAAAGGACTTTTTTATACCCCGTAAAAGCTTACGGGGCGCTTTGCACGGCGATACCGTTTTGGTTTCTCGCGCATACGGCGAAACGGGCGACGAAGTGAGCGTCGTTACAATTTTGGAGCGCGGATATTCTCAAATCGTGGGTACGTTCCGTCGCGACAAGCGCGCAGGCTACGTATTCCCCGACGAGAAAAAGTATTCTACGGAAATTTATATTCCCTTATCTAAATGCAGTCATATTAAAAACGGCGTAAAGGTCGTCGTGAAAATTCTTTCTTATCCGCACGGTAAATCGCCCGACGGGGAAATTATCGAAGTGCTCGGCGACGAAGACGACTTTTTTGCGGAAGAGCTTTCGATTATCCGCTCCTACAATTTAAGAGAAGAATTTCCCGCGCTCGTGGAAAAGGACGCGCAAAAACAACAGCGACGCGGTATTACGGAAAGCGATTTAGAGGCGCGCCGTGATTTTAGGGAAGAGCTTATCGTTACCATTGACGGCGAAGATACGCGCGATATCGACGACGCCATATCCTTAAAGCGGACGAAAAACGGCTATACGCTTGGCGTGCATATTGCGGACGTTACGCATTACGTGCCCTTCCGTTCCCCTTTGGATAAGGAAGCGTTTGAACGGGGTACGAGCGTTTATTTTTCCCGATTGCGTATTACCTATGCTCCCCCGCGCGCTGTCCAACGGTATATGCTCGCTCAACGAAAACGAAGACAGGCTGACCTTATCGTGCATTATGCAAATTGATAATAAAGGCGTGGTAAAGGATAGCGAAATCGTGGAAGGGGTTATCCGTTCGCGCCATAAGATGACGTATACGGAAATTACGAAAATTTTAGACGGCGACAAGGACACGCAGGAAAAATACGCGGACGTTTTGGACATGGTAGCCTTATTTGCCGAGCTTACCAAAATCTTGCAAAGCAAGCGTGCAAAGCAGGGTAGCGTAACCTTGGACGTCAAGGAAGCAAAAATTTTATTAGACGAAAACGGCGATATTCAAATTCCCGACTACGTAAGACCCTTTTCTTATCAAATTATTGAAGCGTTTATGGTGCTTGCAAACGAAACGGTCGCCGAATATATGCACGCTATGGACGCGCCTTTTATCTACCGTATCCATGAAAAGCCGAGCGAAGAAAAGGCAACCGCGTTCCGTGCGTTTGCCCAAGGGTTGGGTTTGACCGCCCGTTTTCAAGCGGACGACGTCAAGCCGTACGATTATCAAAAAATCTTACAAAGCGCGGAGCAGTTGCCCACCTATCCTACGCTCAATCGCGTGATGCTCCGTTCTATGCAAAAGGCGCGCTACTCTCCTGAAAATTTAGGACACTTCGGGCTGGCTAGTAAGTGTTACTGTCATTTCACTTCCCCCATTCGGCGTTATCCCGACCTTTGTATCCACCGCATTATCAAAGAAATTTTACACGGCGGATACGAGAACGCTATTCAAAAATACGGGGATTTCGTCGAGCAGGCGTCGGCGCAATCGTCGGACAGAGAACGAAAAAGCGCGGATGCGGAACGGGACGTGGACGATTTGTATAAGACTATGTATATGAGCGAGCGCATAGGCGAAGAATACGACGCGGTCATTTCAGGCGTTACTTCGTTTGGGTTATTTGCGGAACTGCCCAACACGATTGAAGGCTTTATCCCGCTTGAATCGCTCTACGGCACGTATAAATTCGACGATACGCGCTTTACCTTAACGGGGAACGGCGAAAGCTATTCCTTGGGCGAAACCCTGCGCGTCAAGGTAGTTGACGTGGATTTTTACCGTCGAAGAACGGAATTTCGATTGCTTGGAAAAAAGGAGTAAGATATGAAAATTATCGCGACGAATAAAACGGCGTCCTTTGAGTATTTTATCGAAGAACGCTACGAAGCTGGTATCGTGTTAGAGGGCAATGAAATTAAATCGTTGCGCCTTGGGAACGTGAATATGAACGACAGCTTTTGCTTTTTAAGAAACAGCGAAGTGAGCGTGAAAAATATGCATATCGCCTTATACGATAAGTCCGACGCGTTCAGTACGCGCGATTCCCGTCGGGATAGAAAGCTACTTTTGCATAAAGGTGAAATTGCAAAAATCGCGGGTAAAATCAACCGCCAAGGCTATACGCTCGTACCGCTCAAATTATATTTTAAGGACTCGCTTGTAAAAATCGAAGTCGCGCTTTGCAAGGGTAAACACACCTACGATAAAAAGCAAACGATAGCTGAGCGCGACGTGAAACGCTCGGTAGAACGGGACATCAAAAACGCAGGATTTTAACAGTTCGCTCCGCGCCGTTTGGCGCGGAGCTTTTTTATAAGCGCATACCCCGTTTGCGCGTTTGAACAAGTCGATATTCGCTTTGATAGATATAGGAACAAGTAGCGGGCTTACTTGGTGAGCCGAACGCGATACTCCCCGACGGGTCGGCAATCATTCCGTAATTTTGCGCACACATCACGAGCGGAACGCCGTAGCAATAGGCATACGCACGAAGTATTGCCGTATGGATATGCTCCATTTTGGAAAATAAGCAAATTATCCAGTCGCTACCGCAGGACACGAGATGTTGTATGACTTCGGGGAAATATAGGTCTTCTGCCACCACCACGCCAAGTCTGCCTTTCGTCGTATCGTATACGCGCAAGGACGCGCCGACGGACACTTCGCTGTCCATAGAGTGCACCGTATCGGATATACCCAGCAGTTTCCCCTTTTCCGCCACCACCGCCGATTTACGTAAATGACCGTGATTATCCGTTATATAACCGCAAATAGCGACGGCGTTCGTCTTTTTGGAAAGCAAGGCAAGATTTTCAAAATAATGCGTTTCCCCTTTCAATTCCTGTTCGTAGCGCACGCGTGTGCTCGCCATAAACGGAAATAATAAGAGCTCGGGTGCGTTTCCTTTTTCCTGCTGGATTTCATTCGGTAGACCGCTTAAAAACTCGATTTGCATAAAATTACCCCTTTTCCATTATATCCGTTAGAAAGGAAAAAAGTGTCAAAACTTTTTGATTTTGCGTATAATACAATACCAAGGCGGTCATAATGAAAAAAGGGGGAAACGGGATATGTTTTGGTTAGGTATGACAATCGGCGTCGTCATCGGCGGTAATTTAGGTGTAATCGTTTTAACGCTTTTTCGGATTAACAAAAATTAAAAGGACGGAGCTTGCTCCGTCCTTTCCTTATCTAGATTTTTTATTCAAAATATTTATCTACGATTTTTTGCATTTCGTCTAAATGCTTTACCATATCGCGCGTCAATGCTAAATGGCATTTTGCTCTATCCAAGTTTTGCTCGGGATAGTGAATACGGAAATATTTATCGCCGTTGAGATAATCGGTTAAGAAGCGCACGCCACATTCCGCGGTCATAGCCACCGCGCCGAGCGCGAGCGTTTTTTCTTCGTCTTCCGTCAACATTTCCCCAAGCTGGGATACAAATCCGCGCGTAAACGCCTCGTATTTTTGTAAGTCGATTGCGACCTTGGACAAATCCTTTTCGTCTTCGTCTACCGTGGACGCGGCAACGCGAATGGCGTCGCCAAAGTCAAACGCGACAAGACCAGGCATAACCGTGTCTAAATCAATTACGGATAAATATTCGTAGGTATCCGCGTCGAATAAAACGTTGCTCGTTTTGGTATCGTTATGCGTTACGCGAAGGGGTAATACGCCTGCGCGCTGTAAACGGTAGGGTTTCGTCGCTAGCTCTTCTAATTCTTTATACCCTGCAACCACGTCCTGCACTTCGGCTAAACGACCTGCGAGATTTTCTCTGCACGCGGTATCCAGTAGCTCGTAGCGATTGACGGTATTATGGAAATGAGGAATAACGATATGTAATTGCTTTACGGGGAAATCGGAAAGATGGACTTGGAATTTTCCAAACGCCTTGCCTGATTCTTCGATAATTTTCAAATCATCCGTTTGCGTGAAGGAAACAGAATCGTCGATATAGCGACAGCAACGCCAAAAACCGCCGTCTTCTAAAATCGCGTAATAATCCCCGTTTTCCGTTTTGGAATAATGCAAAACGTTGCGTTTTGCCGTTACTCCCGTCGCTTTGATTTTAGCGCGGATATATTCCGTTACCAAAGCGATATTTTCCATTACTTCCACGGGATTTTTGAATACGTAGGTATTTACCCGTTGAATAATATAATCTTTTATTTCGCCGTCTCTAAAAAAGAATACCTGATAGGTGGTATTGATATGACCGCTGTTGAGCACTTCATACGAGCGGTATTCCCCCGTCAGGTTAAAACGCTTGCAAACCTCTAAGATTTGTAATTCTTCTTTATTCATTATCACCGATATTCCTTTGCTTTTTCTATCCTGCAAGAAAAGTCCCCTTACCATTGTATTATATCATATTACTTTTTGTTTGTCAAATCTTTTGCTAAATTTACATAAAAACAAGCAAATGCGTTATACTTTTTTTATGCTCAAACGCTTTTTTCAACTTCTTTTGCTACTTATCCTTTGTTTTGTCAGTCTTTTTTCCGCTTGTAAAGAAGAAAGCTCCGTTTCACTACCACCTTATACAAGCGAAAAAGTAACCCCGTTTTTCCCGAAACAGGTGGAATTTACCCCTGCGGTTTTGAAAGACGGGGTTTGGAATACGCAGGAAACGGACATATCGTATATCTCTCCCACACGCAAACTCATTTCGTTTACCTTTGACGATACCCCCAAAGGTTCTTTGGAAAATATTCTCGCGGTTTTCGCGTCCTTTAACGAAACGCACCCCAAGTGCAAGGCGACCGCTACCCTTTTTTGTAACGGTAATTTAATCCATAATTCTTCCTTTCATACCCTGCAAACGGCGTTGACCTTGGGGTTTGAGCTGGGCAATCATTCCTATTCCCACCCCGATTTAACCACGCTCTCCACCGAAAAGCTCCGCGCGGAAATTGATGATACCGACCAACTTTTATCCCGTATAGACAGCAAAGACAAGCATTTATTCCGCCCGCCGTACGGGCGTATCAGCGAGCAGGTTAAAAGCGCGGTGGGCGTACCCGTGATAGACTGGACGATTGATACCTTGGACTGGACGGGCGTTTCCGCCGACGAAATTTATCAAACGGTATTTAGTCAAAAATTTTCGGGCGCTATCGTTTTAATGCACGACGGATACGCAAATACCGTATCCGCGCTCAAACGCTTGCTACCCGATTTGGAAAAGGACGGGTATCAGGTGGTAAGCGTGTCGGCTATGTCCAAAGCGCACGATTGCCCGTTAAAACGCGGTAGCGTATATATCCGTGCAAGAAAAAAGAGTGGAAATGCGTAAAATCCACTCTTTTTATATAGATTAGTTTTCGTATACCGAGCGTTTTAATACGCCGACGTAAGGTAAATTTCTGTATTCTTCGGCGTAATCTAAGCCGTAACCGACGACGAACTCGTCTTCAATAACAAAGCAGGTATATTCAGGCTCCATAGGTACTTCACGGCGCTCGGGTTTATCCAAAAGGGTTACGATATTGACGCTGGACGGCGCACGGGTATTGAGCATTTTTTTCAAATTATACAAGGTATTGCCCGAGTCGATAATATCTTCTACGATAAGCACGTCGCGACCGGCAATATCCGTTACCAAATCCTTTTTAATCTTCAATTCACCCGTTTATTTCGTACCGTTACCGTACGACGAAACCGCCATAAAGTCAATGGTAAGGGGCGTTTTCATATTCCGAATTAAATCGGAAAAGAACACGACGCTACCTTTCAAAATACACACGACGACAGGCGTTCTGCCCTCGTACAGCTTATCCAGCTGTTTCGCTACCGCTTTTACGCGCTTAGCAATTTGTTTGTCCGTCAACATCACGTATTCTACGTTGGGGTGCTGTTCTATCATAATCCTTTCTCCTTTTGTAAAACGATATATAACACGGATTTCGTATCTTCCGTCGTTTTTATTTTATCGGCAATCTCTACTCCGCAAACGGCGTACACTTCGCCCGTTGTACTCGACGCAATCAAGGGCAAATAACTCCGCTCTCTTACGAGAATTTTCCGTTCGTTGAAAAATTTTTTCAAGCTCTTTGTTCCACCGCCGAATTTCTCGATTTCGTCCCCGTCTTTGCGGAAACGGAACACCGCGTCTTTGGGCAGTTTATCCTTATCAAACCGCAGTACGCGCCACCCGTTAGCACTTTCTTGCGCCACGGCGGTTTCTATTTTCACCGCGTACCTGCCCCCGTCAAAACCGTCCAGCGTAAAGGGTTTTTCCGTATTATTCGGGAGAATTGTAGGCTCTTCCGTTTGCATAGTAAACAGGATACCTTTTTCCGTCTTTTCCAAACGGATATTTTTAGGTAAATGCGCTTTTGCACCGCGTTCTAAATATTGCAAAGCATACGCGCTTTCCAAGTGCTTGGTCGTATAATCCTGCGTGAGTCCCAAGCTTTTTAAGATAGAGAGCGTAGCACGGTAAAAAAGCGGTTTTTCGTCGTGAAAGGACAGCAAATACGCATTCCCTTGCCGCGTTATCAATTTATCGCTGAGCGCATATAAAAAGGTATCGTCTTCTAAGGCTTTTTGTGCAAATTTGGCGATATTTTCCTTTGCCGACGGGATAATTTCTTCTAACAGCGGTAAGACCTGCAAACGGATTTTATTGCGCGTAGCGTCTAAGCAAAAATTACTCTCGTCCGTGCGGTAGGAAAGACCGTGTTCCCCTATATACGCTAAAATTTGCTCTTTCGACCAAGCAAGGAACGGTCGGATATAAAACTCCGATTGCGGTTGTATTCCGCGCGCGCCGGAAAGCCCCGCTCCGCGCGCCAAATGTAAAAGCACCGTTTCCGCCTCGTCGCCAAGATGATGCGCCGTTGCGATATAATCCGCTTTATCTTCTTTAATCAAGCCTAAAAAACTTTCCCGACGGAAATTGCGCGCCGTCGTTTCCAAGCTTTCTTTTTTGTCCTTGGCGCGCATAGGACAATCTTCGTCGAATAAAAAAAGCGAAATATTCCATTCGTTACAAAGCTTGATAACGAACGCTTTATCGTCTAAGCTTGCTTGACCGCGAATACCGTGCTGACAATGCACGGCGGACAGGGAAAAACCGTAATGGGAGCTTTGCGCTTTCATATAATGCAAAAGCGCAACGGAATCCGCACCGCCAGAAACGGCAACGCATATTCTTTTGCCATCAAGTCTTTCCAAGAATTTCATAGTTTAAGTATAACACAATCGAAAAAATTTAGCAAGACTTTCACTAAGCCTTGCTAAATATATTTTTACGGCAATTCAATCTCGTACAAATCTTTTGCAGGCAACGCTTTGGTGGAGTTTTCCACGAATTTCTTAACTTCCGCGCTCGCCTTTTCAATGGATATATTCGTACCTGCCCCTGCGATACAGCCCCCAGGGCAACCCATACCCTCGATTAAGCAACCGTCTTTTTTACCGAGCTTGGCAAGCAATAACATCTTTTTACAATTTTCCAAGCCTTCGGCATGTTCAATTTTTACTTCTACGTTCGGATAATACGCATGCACGCATTTTTCTATAGCGGACGCAACGCCACCGGCTACGGCGTAGCCCCTGCCTGCGCCCGTCGCTTCGTGAATGGAGCGCTCTCCCTTATATTTAGAAAAATCAATATTTTTTGCGTCAAAAATACCTGCAAGCTCTTCAAAGGTAATAACGAAATCTACGTCGCTACGCACTGACGCTCTGGACGCTTCCAGCTTTTTCGCGGCGCACGGTCCGATAAAGACTACCCTTGCATTCGGCGTACGCTGTTTAATACGGCGCGCCGTCGCTACCATAGGTGTCAACGATTGCGATACTTTGTCTATGAGCTGTGGAAACTGTTTTTTGGCGAGCATTGCCCAAGCAGGACAGCAAGACGTTAAAAGGAACGGGAGCTTACCGCTCACCACTTCGTCCACGTATTGATGCGCTTCCGTCGCCGCCGCCACGTCCGCACCGCTCGCTACTTCGTGTACTTCCTTAAATCCGATATCAAGGAGCGCGCCTTTGATAATCGCAGGCGTAATCCCTTCCCCGAATTGTCCCATAATCGCAGGCGCAACTTCCGCCACCACGTAATCGCCCTTTTTAATAGCGCGTATGAGCTGGAATATTTGCGATTTATCCGCAATCGCCCCGAACGGACAGCTGACCATACATTGACCACAACCGACGCATTTTTCGTTGTCAATCTTTGCACGGCCAAGCTCGTCGGTGGAAACTGCTTTGATACCGCAAGCCTTAGAGCACGGTCTTTCCTTATACGCAATCGCGTCGTACGGACACGCTTTTTTACATTTACCGCAACGCACGCATTTTTCTTGGTCAATTACCGTTTCGCCGTTTACGACGGTAATCGCGTTCTTAGGACAAACCGCCGTACATGCCTTGGTTACGCATTGACGGCATTGATTGCTCACTTCGTACACGTTATCGGGACACTTATCACAAGCGGACGGAATAACCTGCATTAAAGGCGGTTCGTAGTATTTATCCGAAATATCGCTTTGGTCAATTCCTGCCGTGATATGCACGGGCTTATCCGCAGGGCGCAAGGACATACCCATAGCAAGGCGCACTTGCTCGGACGCTATCGCGCGTTCTCTATAAATGCTTTCACGATAACGCGGTTCTTCCGTGGGGGTAATTTTATACGGTATCGCTTCAATCGCGTCGTTGACCTTATCCGGTTCTTCTTCAAAGGCTACCCTTGCCACTTCCTTGAACACTTCGTGGCGTAATTTCACAACGGACGTTTCTAAACCTCTCATCTTTTGCGCTCCTAAAAGATTATTACTCTTTTAATTATAACGCAATTTATTTTTTTTGTCAAATCCTAACGGGTCGTTTTAGAAGAATACGCGCGTAAATATAACTGCTTTATCTCGTCCACGAGCGGATAACGGGGATTTGCGCCCGTACACTGGTCGTCGAAGGCGTCTTGGCTCATTCTATCGAGCGACGCTAAAAAACCTTCCTTGGTCGCGTGCTCTTTCAAGGCGTCTTGAATATTTTTGGGGAATTGTAACTTTTCTTTCAATTCTTCGATTTTTTGAATAAGCGCGTTAAATAATTGCTCGTCCGTATCCCCCGTGCAGTTTACAATTTTCGCTATTTTCGCGTACCGCGCCAAGCAATCGGGATACGCGTACTGCGGAAAAGTACCCATCTTTTTGGGGGCAGGCTCGGCGTTGAATTTCATCACTTCTACAAGCAACAACGCATTCGCAAGTCCGTGCGGTAAATGCCAGTATGCGCCCAGCTTATGCGCCATGGAATGGCACACGCCAAGGAACGCGTTTGCAAAGGCAATCCCTGCCATCGTCGCGCCGTGCGCTACCTTTTCACGCGCTACTATATCCGCTCTGCCGTTCGCAAAGGCACGGGGCAGGTATTCGACGAGCAAGGAAATTGCCTGCAAAGCAAGGGCGTCGGTAAAATCGGACGACGCGACGGACGCTACCGCCTCTACGGCGTGCGAAAGCGCGTCAAAGCCTGCGTACGCCGTCAATTTCGGGGGAATATCCAGCATCAATTCTATATCGCAAATCGCCATGGTCGGCATCAATTCGTAATCGGCGAGCGGATATTTTTCGCCCGTTTTTTCGTCGGTAATTACGGCAAACGGCGTTACTTCGCTACCCGTGCCAGCCGTCGTCGGAACGGCAATAAATTTGGCTTTTTCGCCCATTTTCGGAAAACCGAATATCCTTTTACGAATATCCATAAACCGCATGGCAAGCTCTTCAAATTGCACGCTCGGGTGCTCGTATAATACCCACATAATTTTGCCTGCGTCCATAGGCGAGCCACCGCCTACGGCGATAATACAATCGGGCTCAAAAATCCGCATACGCTCCGCGCCCTTTTGCACACATTCCAAGGTAGGATCGGGGGTAACTTCAAAAAACTCGGTGTGCGCAATGCCCAACAAATCCAGCTCGTCCGTTACTTTTTTACAGATACCGCTATCGTATAAAAATTTATCCGTAACGATAAACGCGCGCTTACAGCGGTACACTTCCTGTCCAAGCTCTCTAAGCGCAGGCTTTAAGCAACCGCGCTTGAAATACACCTTTTCGGGCATTCTCAGCCATAGCATATTTTCCCTACGCTCCGCCACCGTTTTGATATTGACGAGCTCTTTCACGCCCACGTTTTCGCAAACGCTGTTTCCGCCCCACGAACCGCAACCTAAGGTGAGCGACGGCGTTAAGCGGAAATTATACAAATCCCCGATACCGCCCTGCGCCGACGGGGTATTGACGAGAATACGGCAGGTTTTCATCTTCGCGCAAAAGGCGTCTAAGCGCTCCTTGGCTTTTTCTTCGTCTATATAGATGGACGCGGTATGACCTAAGCCACCGCCGTATACCAGCTTTTCCGCTTTTTCCAGCGCGTCTATGAAATTTTCCGCTTTATACATTGCCAAAACGGGCGAGAGTTTTTCTAACGCAAACGGCTCGTCCTTTTCCACCGATTGCACTTCCCCGACGAGCATTTTCGTATTCTCAGGCACGGAAAACCCTGCAAGCCCTGCGATTGTTTGCGCCGTTTGACCGACGATTTTTGCGTTTAATTTTCCGTCTTGAAACATAAGCGCGCGCATTTTTTGCGTTTCTTCGCCGTTTAAGAAATACGCGCCCAAAGCTATCAATGCGTTCTTGAACGGCTCGTAAATTTCCTTAGCGACGATTACCGATTGCTCAGATGCGCATATTACCCCGTTATCAAAGGTTTTGGAATGGATAATGGACGCGCTCGCAAGCGGAATATCCGCCGTAGCGTCAATGACCGCAGGGGTATTGCCTGCGCCCACGCCGATAGCAGGTTTGCCCGACGAATATGCCGAGCGCACCATTTGCGGTCCACCCGTCGCTAAAATCAAATCCGCCTGTTTCATTAGCCACGCCGACGCTTCTACGCTCGGCTCGTCTATCCAACCGATAATATTTTCGGGCGCTCCTGCTTTTACCGCGCTCTCTAATAACAGTTTCGCCGTTGCAATGGTACAATTTTTTGCGCGTGGGTGTGGCGACATAATTAAGCCGTTGCGCGTTTTTAAGCAAACGAGCGTTTTGAAAATTGCCGTGGACGTGGGGTTGGTCGTGGGGATAATCGCCCCGATAACGCCGATAGGCTCGGCAACGCGCGTGTAGCCGTTCGCCTCGTCGCGCTCAATCACACCGCACGTTTTTTCGTTTTTATAGCGGTTATAGATATATTCGGACGCGTAATGGTTTTTGAGTACTTTATCTTCAAAAACCCCCATACCCGTTTCGTCCACCGCCATACGCGCAAGCGACAGCCTTGCGGTGTTCGCCGTCAAAGCCGTCGCTCTAAAAATCTCGTCTACACGCTCTTGCGAGTAGGTAGAAAATTCCAACTGCGCCGAGCGTACTTTTTGTAATAATTCTTCTAATTCCTTTTTTTTGTTTTCGTCAAGCTCTTTCATTCTTCTCCCTTTCGGCGTTCGCCAAAAAGGGTGCGAACGTCCGTTACCGTTCGTCCGCCTTGTATAATTTGCCTGCCAAAATCGCAAGCGAGCCTGCCAAATCTTCCGTTTTGAGTACGATATCCTTGGGTACGCGAAGGGGCGCGGGGGCAAAGTTCCAAATCGCTTGAATCCCTGCGTCTACCAAACAATCCACTACGCTTTGCGCAGACGCTTTCGGCACGGTAACAATCCCGATTTTTACGTTATGTTCGCGCACGAATTCCTTTAATTTATCCATAGATAAAATGGGTTTACCCGCCACCTTCGTACCGATTAAGCTTTTGCTTACGTCAAACGCCGAAAGGATATTTAAGCCGTTGCTTTTGAACCCTTCGTAGCCCAAAAACGCACGACCTAACCCCCCTGCTCCAACGACGATAGCGTCGGAAACGTTGTCGTAACCTAAAAACTTTTCAATATCTACGATTAAACGGCTGACTGCAAAGCCTAATCTCGGTCTGCCTGCCTCCGAAGAAACCAGCTCCAAGTCTTTGCGTACAAGTACCGACGATACGGAAATATTTTGCGCAATTACGCTACAAGAAATGTATTGTGCGCCCTTAGCATTTTCTTCCTGTAAAAAATGTAAATATAACGGCATTCTGGCGATACTCGCCTTGGATATACCCTTCCCCGTCGGTTTTTCGTGTGTTTTTTCTTTCATACCTTTTTCGTTCCTTTATGCTATTGTAGCAAATTCAATGGATAAAGTCAAATAAAAAACCTGCCAACTTTTACAAGGTCGACAGGCATATTATTTATTCGTTCGTTTTCTTTTTGGCTACGTATTTCACTATCGTATATACACCGCCGATAACAACTACGGCAATCGCGACGCCTAAAATCAATTCAAATACCGCGTTCCAGCCCCACGTATCCGCGACGAAACCGAAACCGTAGGAGCTTATCGTACTACCCACGTAACAACAGCCGTTCAAAACGCCTGCGATTAAACCGGAATTGACTTTTCCTTTCATTCGCAAGGGAAATAAGCTCGTAACCGCGCCGTTTGCGCAGGACGCCAAGCATTTCACTACCGCAAAGCCGATAAGCGTTACCGCTACCAAATGCGTATTCAAAAGTCCGATAATCGCGCCCGTAAGCAAGGCGATTGCGGAAAAGATAATCGTTACAATGCAAACGAAATCGGGTACGTATTTATTGATGGTTACCGTAACCATACTACCGAAAATACCCACGACGGGTAAAAGCAGGGTTAAGAGAATGGACACGGATGCAGGCAAGCCGTAACGCTCGTTTAATATGGAAGGGACCCAAGTCGTCAAGCCGTCCTTGATTAAGTTGATAGCAACGGCAAACAATGCAAGTAGCACCACGGTTACCCAAATCGCCTTGTTTGCTTTTGCGCTTGTATCCGCATTTGTCGTATCGCTTACAGGCAATACCGTTTCTTCTTCCGCAACTTCCGTTTTTTTCGTGAGCTTTTCATAGGAACAAATCCAAAGCACGCCGGAAAGGGGTAAGCAAACCCCTGCCGTATAAAAGGCAAATTTGAAGATACCAAGCGCGGCAAAAATCGCACTCAAACCGTAGATAATAAACGTACCCGTCGCCGTCGTCGTACCCATCACGACGCTCGCGCGCGACATTTCTTCCTTATTCAAATTTTCCGAAAGCAAACGGATAAGCCCTGGCCAAAGCACGGAAAGCGACGCACCGTTCAAGAGCCATAAATATTTGATAATTTCAAAATTTTTAGTAAACCCTATCGCGATATTCGCACCGCCGGCTACGAATAAACAGGAAAAAATCACGTATTTTAGATTGTATTTTTTACAAAACAGACCGTTGATAATTTGTCCTGCACCGTACGCAAAAAAGTAAAAGGTACTTACCATACCTGCGTCCGCGTGTGAAACGTTAAAATACGCCTCTACCTGCGTAATATTCGCGCCGTAATTCATTTTACCGATTAAAGAACAGGTATAAATTATCCAGCAAAGTCCCAACAGTAAGCCGTGCTGAGAAATACGCTTACGCCTATGTACCGCCATACGTTTGCTCCTTTATTTTTTGTTCGTCCATAGTATAATGCAGTACAATCAAAATGTCAACTGTTTTATTCCCTTTTTTGATTTCTACCGTAATTTTTTATAAGTGAAAGTATTTTTTGCATAATCTTTTTTATTTTAAGCTCTTGCATTTCCCCTATCGTTATGATATAATAAAAGCGACGATAAAAATTCGGGCTAGCCCGTTTTGCAATCTTTGATTGCAAAACGATAAATCATAGCCTTAAACGGAGGTAAAAAAAACAGTTTATGTTAGAAGTCAAAAATCTAACCAAGGTCTATAAGACCAAAGGCGGAGCGGACGTCAACGCGCTTGACGGCGTTACCATGCGTTTCCCTGAAACGGGTATGGTGTTCCTGCTCGGTAAAAGCGGTAGCGGTAAATCTACGCTCTTGAACGTATGCGGTGGTTTGGACTCCCCCACAAGCGGTGAAATTATCGTAAAGGGTCGGAGCAGTAAAAACTTTTCGCAAAGCGATTTCGATAGCTATCGTAACACCTTTATCGGCTTTATTTTCCAAGAATACAACATTCTTAACGAATTCTCGGTGGAAGATAACATTGCCCTTGCCTTAGAGCTCCAAGGCAAGCCCAAGGATAAAAAGGCGATTGCCGAGCTTTTAGAAGAAGTGGATTTGACGGGGTATGCAAAGCGTAAGCCCAACACCCTTTCGGGCGGTCAAAAGCAACGTATCGCCATTGCGCGTGCGCTTGTCAAACAGCCTGAAATTATTATGGCGGACGAACCGACGGGCGCGCTCGACTCGGCGACGGGTAAACAGGTATTCGATACCTTGAAAAAGCTTTCCAAAACCAAGCTTATCGTCGTCGTTTCCCACGATAGAGATTTCGCCGAGCAATACGGAGATAGAATTATCGAGCTCAAAGACGGTAAAATCATTTCGGATATTACCAAAACGCAGGAAGAACAACGCCCTGTCAGCGGTAACGTAACGGCTATCGGCGATACCTTATGCTTAAAGGCGGGCGCGGAGCTTACCGACAAAGATTTTAATGAAATCAAAGCCTTCTTAAAGAGCGCGAAGACGGACGTCGTGATAGCGAGCGGTGAACGGGACGTAAAAGCGTTTAAGGAAGTGAGCCGTATCACCGACGACGGAAAAAAGGAAGTTTTCCGCGACACCAACGAAAACGAGCTTGCGAAAAAGGACTATAAGCCCGAAGATAGTAAGTTTATCCGTTCCAAGCTCCCGATGAAACACGCTATGAAGTTGGGCGCGTCCGGCTTAAAAACCAAGCCGTTCCGCTTGATTTTTACCATTCTACTTTCCACGATTGCGTTCGTTATGTTCGGTTTATTCTCGACCATGATGCTCTACGATAAGGAAACGACTTTATATCAAAGTATCGACGACGCAAATCCCCAAGTACTTAGAATTTCCAAAAAATACAGACAATTCCAATATAATCAATCGGAAGAAGACGACGAGCCGTACGTATACGACGAAGAATTTATGACGGCTATGACCAAGACGGAGCTCGACTTGCTTTCTTCTAAATTCGGTAGCGAATCGTTCGGCGTCGTAGCCTTGGCTACTTCTTGGAACGGTTTTGATTCCAAGGAAATTGCCTTGGATAGCACGGAGGCGGTCGGCCGGTACTACTCGAACAAGCTTGCTTATTTTGGATATTTACCCGAAAACAATTCTATGCGCAGTAGAATTACCGTCGGTCAATATCCCGCAAGCGACAACGAAATTTGTATTTCTTCGTACACGGCAAGCGTGCTCGTGGCGCATAAGCTCGGCAACGCAACGACGGCAAACGATTTGATTGATAAGACGATTACCTTGCGTTTGGATATGCTTGGCGATACGCAGTTCAAAATTTGCGGTATCTTTAACAGCGACGACGATATTTTAACGTCTAAATACTCTTCTTTGCAAGAGACGTCCCAGCGCTTAGATAGCGAGGCGGAAAGCTTACTTAAAAAGTTCAGTGCGGAGCTTGCCGACGGTATGCACCTTGTCGCGTTCACGACGGAAAACGTGCAAAATCTCGTTAGAGAAAACCGTCAAAGCTACACCTACGAACAAAGCCCGTTAGAGAGTATGTCAAATTATAAATACCGTCTTAGCTATCAATCCAACAGCGATTACGATTTAAGCGCGTATTATTTGAAAGCAAGTGAGCTGACAAGCGTTGCGGAAACGAAATTCTTTGACAGTAACAAGACGATGCTTGGTGAAGACGAAGTATTCTTCTCCCCCTATTTGTTATCGCAAATGATGAATAGTAATACGGGTGAATTGTATAACACGGCGGAAGAAGAGTACCGTAACGCACGCGAAACGTTTAATAATACGCCACCCCAAGAATTCTTCATTAACGTTGAATTCTGGGAATTCTATAACGGTAATTATTCGGAACAAGAAATCAACGCCGATAACGCGATTAAAAAGGGCTACGAATTTTTCCAAGAAGTTATCAATAAGCCCGAATACGCTGAGTTAAAAGCGCAAATGACGAGAAATCAAGTGATGAGTAAATACATCAAGCTCACCATTCAAGGCGTAGAAATTGAGCAAAGCGTTTCTTCGTTTTTAAGCGCAGTCGTTCATAATTCCAACCTCTACTACGGCGAAAACGAAGAGCTTACCCCCACGAAAACGGATAAGACGCTCATCTTAAACGCCCTTATCCCCGAATTCAAGAACGTTGACCTTACCTTTACGGGTAAAGCAATGAACGTAGAAGGCGAAAACAGAGCGGTAAGCAGGGGTCAAAAACCGCTCAAAGTGGTAGGTTTGATTATCGCAGAAAACACGCAGGAATATATCGCGCTTTCGGACGCTACCTACGAGCATTTCAAAGCGATTAGTGACGCGGAAAACCCCAACCACCATTCGTCGAGGAGCTGGACGGAAACCAAATATCAAAAGCCTGCGGACGGCGTTTACGACGCGATTTATATCCCCTACAACTCGTCGCTTAAGAGCGAGCTTTCAATATTCTCGTTCGAGTGGGCTGAGGACGATAGCCGTCTTTGCATTTCTCACGCCGTTGGCGACGCGCTCGAAATGGTCAACGCTATGATTGATGAAATGAGCCAAATCTTTATGTGGATAGGTATCGTTATGGCGGTATTCGCGGCGCTCCTTTTGTCAAACTTTATCTCCGTTTCCATCTCGCACAAGAAACGGGATATCGGTATCCTCCGCGCGGTCGGTGCAAGAAGTTTCGACGTATTCAAAATCTTCTTCTCCGAATCCTTCTTTATCGCAATTATTTCCATTATCGTTTCCCTTATCGGTTGTTTCGTAGCCTGCTCGGCAATCAATACGGAAATGGGCTCGGCACTTTCGGGCGTATCGCTCTTTGTATTCGGTCCTATGTCCGCGTTGATTTTAATAGGCGTAGCCGTGGCTACGGCGATTGTGGCAACCTTCTTGCCCGTATACAACGCGGCAAAGAAAAAGCCCGTGGAATCCATTCGAGCTTTGTAATCCAACGCTCCATACAAAAATCCCGAACTTTTCAGTTCGGGATTTTTTCTTATACTTTTCTTATTATTCTAATACAAGCGTTGCCGTAGATAAATATTCGAGTGGCATTTTTACCGTTACCTTTGCGCCGTTACGCTGGAACGATTTTTTGACGAGCTTGCCCTTTCTATTGACCGCGTATACTTTCGTAAACGGTATATTGCTTTCAAATTCCAACGCCTTATATTCGTTTACCGTCGCGTTGATAACCGCCAAAACGGTTGCGCCACCTTTATGATAGGTATACGGGTGAATACCGCATACACCCGTTTGCACGAACGCTTTTTGGTGATTTTTTAATACTGCATACCATACCGCTCTACGCAAAGGGTTATACTGTTCAAAGGGCATATCTTGCAAGAAATAGGGAATGACTGCAAAATTCTTACCTTCTACGCAACCCAAGCCGTAACATTCGCGTTTGGAATTGTACGTCTTGGTATATACCTTAACTTCGCTTTCGTATTCGATTCTCACGTAATCGTTCGCCTTTTCCAAACAGCTCGCTCGGTAGCGCTTTTTATTCTCTACGATAAACGTTTCTTCCGCTTGCTCGTACGCTTGCAAATCTTGACCTGCCGGTGAAAGCGTTGCGGTTTTTACGCCGATTACACTATGCAAACCGCGCTCTTGGAGCGCTAAAACGGCTTTGCCGTCCAAAATCACGAAATTATCCTTAAACAAGGCGTTGAGCTCGTCGTTTGTGAAATTATGCACGCTGTTGCCTGCAAGCACAAGCGTTTCGCCCTGCATGGTCTTTTCCGTGGTAGGTTTTACGTTCACGCCCAAACCGCTCAAAATACCGATAATTTCCATCTCGTCGTACGTTTTCAAATCCTGCCAGTCCTTTTCAATGGCAAGGTTATAGCAAGCCGTTTCGCTCACGGGCAGTTTTACGCCGTATAAATCGCCGAATTTGAGTTGCAAATCCACTACGCCTTGCAAATACGGGCTAACCGCCTTTACCGCCTCGCCGTAGCCAAAGCTATCCACCGTCGCGTTTCCGACGAAATCGTAAATATCGTAGGTCATACCCACGGGCAACAGCGGGAGCGACGATTCCAGCTGAAACCTTAAAAACCGCGCGTCCTTGGTAAAATTCGAGAACGAGCCGTTTTCGAGCTCAGGATAGATATAGGTATTTTCAGGTAAAAAGGTACGAACGACCATACTTTTCGTATTGAACTCGTAAAAATACTTTTTACCGCTCGTTTCGTCGTAACAGGGCAAATGAATACGGTCAATCAGCTCTTCCCCTGCGGATATATTTTTTTGTAACGCTTTCCAGTCGCGCGCTTCCATACAATGCATTTGCGGAGCGGACGACATCAGTCCCACGCGCGTTTTTAAGCCGAGCTGTTGCACCTTTTCGCCGATTGCCTTGGATAAATCCAAATAGGTATCGCGGTTGATATCCAGCCACGCCTTACGTTCCTTGGTCGGTTTGCCTTTGGCGAATACACGCTCGACAAACTCTTCGCGCGTATAATTCGTGCCCAGCTTTGCATTAAATTTTTGCATGTGCAGTTTACAAAAACAACCGCCGTAGGTTAAGGGGTGGTGATTATGCAAACGGAAATCGTCTTCAATCCAAAGCATATCGGGATTAACTTCCTGCAAGTACCAACTCAAAAAGTCAAAATAATATTCGCGCCAGTTTTTATCGTACGGGCAAACGGAAATATCCGCTTGCGTGCCGTTCATATCTACCATGGTGGTAAAATCTTGACCGCCTTTGAGCTTACGCCCCCTATCCAAATGCCCAATTTCCATCCAAGGATTTAAGCTGACCGAAAGCCCTGCGTTTTCCAAAACGCGCTTTGCTTTTTTAATCGTTTCTATCCAAGGCAATACTTCTTTTTTCGTGATATGCCCAAGGTTATATTCTTCGGCGTTAAAAAAGAGCATTACGTTGGTAAAGCCGTGTTTTAAGCAATACTTTCTAACGTTTTCAATGCGCTCGTCCTGTAAATCGTCGGGTACGATAGCAATACGCAAACAGTTGGTAAATTTGGTATAATCCACTCTATATTTTCGTTCCATAGTTTTCCTACTTTTATGATAGAATTTCCCCTTGCAGTGGGCAGGGGGAAATTCTATTTTCCTTTTTAATCGTGCTTATTTCGCGTTTTTGATAATTTCGCTCGTCGTGCCGTACAATCCAAAGCAATAGATATATCTATCAATCGAGTCTTTAATCTTCTTAATTACGTACGTCTTGGGCGAAAGTCCAAGCTTTTCGGTGTTTGCGTTCAGCTTTGCCAACGCCTCTTTTACTTCCGTATCTTCTAAGGTATAATGCCCACACATAGACGTAATGAGTTTTACGTCTTCTTCGTCTTGCATAATTTGCTCTACGGTATATTTACCCTTGTCGCCAACCATCCACTTTCTCCAACGTTGACCTTCTACCGCGTGCTTTGCCAAAATCGCGCGAATATTACTTTGTTCTGCTTTGGGCGTAAACTTTTCTTCCGCCGTCGCAAGCTCCAAAAGCGCTTCCGTTTCCACCAAACCGAATTCAGGCGCAACGTTCATAGCGTCCAAACCGATTACGGGGTGTTCAAGCAAAATCGGGTTGGAAAGATAATCGCCGTTATGCTCTTTCAATCCCGTACCGTATTTATGCGTAATATCCGAAAGCGTGGTCGCCGTCGGGGTATCGTATTGACCGACGTTGGTGGTAAGACGGGTAAGCGTCCCCGTTTGACCTACGACGAACAAAGGCATAGGTAAGCCCTTTTCGTCCAAAATTGCTTTTAATTCCTTGATAAAGCCTTCAAACGCCTCCGCGGAAATCAGTCCGCCCATCGTTTCTTCCGTTCCTACTTCGTACGCAAGCTCTTTCCAACCCCGTTTCTTTCTCTCTTCTTCAATTTTTTCAATTAAATATACCGTTCTATCGAGCACGGTGGAAAGGGGTACGACGCCCGTGCAATGCGGGTCTTTCGTCGGGTCGATATGGAGAAGGTCAAAGCCTGCCTCGGCGTCGTCAAAATACGATTGAAGTCCGATTTCCATAGCCTCGTCCGTGGGCAATTTATCGTTTCTTTCCTTGTCTCTTTGCCAAGGTCCGCCGTGGTCGCGACAGAAATAGCAAAGACCGTCAAAGCCTATTTCGTCCGCGATTTTAGAAGTCGTTTCTACAAACCGTTTTTGGTCGAACCCGCAAACGTAACCGCCACCAAATCTATCGCTGTCCACTTGATTACGGCTGGCGATTAAAATTAAAGGGAAATCCTTTTCTTTCGCAAGCTCCAAGCCTGCTCTTAAAAGGTTATAGGACATAGGCCCTACACCGATATGCGTAAAACGCTTGCCTTGCGCGTGCAACTTGTTCGTTCCTTGCATCATTTGCGTCATTGTAATTTTGTTTTTCATTGTATATACTCCTGATTAATCATTATTTTCGCGATGTAAAAATGCGGAGAGTACGTCTAATTTTCGCAAAACACGCGGTTTTGCTCGACGCGCGCGTACTTAATCGTACGTAAGCGAGAGCAAGTTCCGTTTTTGCGGTAAGTAGGCGTGCTATACGCGTTTTTACTCCATATCCTCCGCATCTTGTAAATAGTTTTCATAAGGTATTTTCTTAACAGGCTTAATACCCAACCACTTGTTCATTTCGGCAATTTCGTCTCCCAAATCACCCCAAGCTACGGGATAGTGATGCTCAAAGCCACCCGATAAAATGGTGTTGGTAAAATCGAGCGCGCCGATAGCTTTCCCGTTGAGCTTTAAGTTCTTGAACCAACCACGGCTACCGCAGTTGGATACCTTGGTATTACCGATAAAGTCGCCCGTTACGTTGATGTAGCTTTCCATATCCCCGCTAAAACGGAATACGCTTGCTTTGCCTGCGTCAAATTCCATATCACGAACGATACCCGTACCGCAAACCAAGCCTTCTTCGTGCGCCATACCGCTAAAATTATGGCTGATTTTGTAGCCGTTCTTTTGGCAGAATTTCTTGGAGGCGGGTCCGCAGTGCCAAAGCAAGATGGAATCGTCTTCTTCGTCGAATGCGGAAAAGTCCATAAGCGTCGTAGATTCGCCCGACATTTCTTGGAGCGCTACCATACTAATCGCGCTCATCAAGTCGCCTTCGCACGCCGCAACGATTTTATCGTCGTTGAGCATACCGATAGTCGAGCAAACGGAATATTTATAGTCGTCTTGGAATTTAGGCCAGCAGGAAATAGCAATCGCGTCGTAGCCGTATTCTTCCACGAGCTGTTTATACGCCAAATACATTTTAACGCTAAACGGACGGAGTGCAAAGGAATTGTTCGCCATCTTCAAGCCCGATTTCTTTAATTCGGCGTCGTACACGCTCATATCCGCGTTTTGTACCTTATCCAGCTCTTCCATATACGCTTTCATATCGCTGTCCGTAACCTTTTCCGCACGCTTAATCACTTCGTCGTACTCGTGCAAACGGTTGATATAAATACCGTCGAGCTTGGAGTATACGCTACGCTCGTCAAAATACAAATCATAGAACCCAGGGGCAAAACCGCCGATAAGCGCCACGCGCGAATTTTTTAATTTTTTAATCGCTTGCAAGGCTTTGACCGTTACGGACAAACGCTTTTGAAAACGCTTGTCGTTTGCCATACCGTAGAACCATTTACACTTAATTTTATAATCCTTTAAGTACTTATCGTTGATACCTTGATACATATTGTTCGAGCAGAACGAGTTGAACATAACGGGGCCTTTCGTCGGTTCGGGAATGGACCAAATACCCACTACCGCGTTCTTAATACGGTAGAAATAAGGCACGAGGAACCCTGCGGAATAGGAAACGTTCAAAACGAGTAAAAAGTCTATCTTTTCCGCTTCCATTTTCGCAACCGCTTCTTTCGCGTCCGCTTCTACGATAACCTGCTTTTCCCAAACGACAAGGTCAAAATTCATTGTCTTTGCATTCTCTTTCATTTGCTCTACAATTTCCGCGTATACCTTTTCCTTAGGTCCAGGGAAACTGAGCTGTGAAGTACCGACAAGTCCTACTTTGATTTTCATAATGATTACTCCTAAAATTTATTTACTTACTTCTTCTTTGAATACTTTAAGCCATTCGTCCGCAAGCACTTTTGCGCCCGCAGGCGTAGGATGCACGCCGTCGTCCGCATAGTACTTTGCACCGAATTTTTCCGCTCTGTTTTCAAGCGGTGCTTGGGTGGGCACGAAATACAAGCCGTATTCCTTGGCTAAATTTTTCACGACCTTGGCGTATTCTCTTACCTTATTAAATTCTTCCCACTTTTCATCCGTCGCGTCGCCGCGCAAAACGTACGGCTCGCAAAGCATAATTTTAAGCTTAGGCAGTCTTGCAAGCGTATCGTCTAAAATCATACGGTATACCTTTTCAAACCGTTCCAAATCCACGCCGTTTTGTCCGCCAAGCTCGTGCCAAATATCGTTAATACCGATAAATATACTCAAAACGTCCGGTTGTAAATTCCATACGTCCGCTTTGATTCTCGCGTATAAATCCACCACTCTGTTCCCGCTAATACCGCGGTTATATATTTCATATTCATTCGGCGCGTCTTTGGTAAGCTCCCCACCGATAAAAAGAGCGTATCCGCTCCCCAAAGCTCCCGTGTATCTATCCGTATTCCGATTGCGACAAGCGTCCGTTATCGAATCCCCGAAAAGTACGATTTTCATTCTTCTTTCTCCTTATATTTCATCTTTTATCAAAATTTGATATAAGTCCGTAAAAAAATATAACGCCGAGCTCATATCGTACTTATTATACAACCTAAAAAAGGGAAAGTCAAGCGTTTTATAAAAATTTCATTTGACAAACGGAATAAATTTTAGTATACTTAACTTATGCAAACGAATTTTGAATTAAAACGCCACAATACTATGAAAATATTTGAAGTGATGCGCGGACGGGAAAGCGTGTCGCGTAAGGAGCTTGCCACGCTCACGGGGCTGAGCTGGGGTAGCGTTTCGTCCATTTCGGCGGAGCTGTTACAAAAAGGTATCGTGATTGCGGAAAAGGAAGCGTCGGCAGGCGGTAGACCTGCGGAACGGCTCACCCTGTCCCCCACGCAATTTTTACAGCTGGGCATTGATATCAACAGCGTGGGTTTAAGCTTTGTCGTCGTCAATTTACAAGGTAAGGTCGTTCAATCGGAAACGTTGCCGATGGAAAACAGCGACAAGGACGATTTATTAAAAGTATTGTATACGCAAACGGAAAAAATGCTTTTGCAAAATTCCAGCATTATCGGAATTAACCTTTCCATGCAAGGAAAAATCAATCGTAAGACGGGCGTTTCCTTACGAACGAATTTTTTTAAGGGTTGGAAAAACGTACCGCTCGTCGAGCTGTTTGAAAAGAAATTTTCTCTGCCCACGAAATTGTATCACGACCCCGATTGTCTTTTATATTACCATATGCAAAACGACCCGAGATTGACGGGTAAAAACGACGGATTCGTCGTGCGGTTGGACGACGGTATCGGTATGGCAAGACTGTTAAACGGGAAATTGTATGAAACGGGCGACGAAACTTCGTTTGAGCTGGGGCATACCATTGCCGTTCAAGACGGTAGAGCCTGCGCTTGCGGAAAGCACGGTTGTTTGGAAACGTACGCGTCCCTTCGCGGTATGCGTGAAATTTATCAAGAAAAAAGCGGTCAAAACGCCGTTGCTTTTTTAGACGCTTTCAAACACGGAGATATGCTCGCGCACGAGATTTTACAAGGCGCAACCAAGCGTTTAGGCGTGGCGATTGCCAACCTTTTCACCTTATCCGCGCCCGAATTTATTCTTTTGGACGGCGGACTGTTTGCGCAGTTCCCCGCTATATTCCAAGAAATAGAAACGAGCACCCGTGAAAACTTAACGGACGATTGCAACCTGCTTTTCGCATCCTATAAACGGGAAGCGCCTGCTATCGGCGCGTGCTTGATTACCATTGAAAAAACGACGGAGGAAATTTTGTTCGATTTATGATAAAATGCGTGTTATTTGACCGCGACGGTACGCTTGGCGAGCTAATGGATAAACGGTATCCAAACACGCTCGTCCCCTACTGCAATATCCCAAGCGTTATGGCGAAAATCAAACAAAAGGGGTATACCGTGGGCGTGATTACCAATCAATCGAGCATTGCGCGCGGTACGGGAAAAGGCTACGATTTCGACGGCGAATTTACTTCGTGGGGGCTGGATATTTGGGAAATTTGTCCGCACGATAACGCGGATAATTGCGCGTGTCGAAAGCCTAAAAGCGGTATGCTCTTATCCGTTTGTCAAAGGCTGAAAATCGCCCCGAGCGAATGTATCGTAATCGGGGATAGGCTCAGCGATATACAATGCGCTAAAAGCGTCGGCGGACAGGGCGCGCTCGTTTTAACAGGCTTTGGAACGAAAGAAAAAGCAAAGGTCTTAGACGCCTATCCCGATACGACTATTCTTTCCCGTTTCGACGAAATTCTTAATATTTTATAACAGCTTACGCTCGGCAAATGCGCCGAGCGTTTTTCGTTGGAATGTTTTTTGAAAAATAGGCAATAATGAAAGCAAATCACTTGATTAAGGAGCTTTCTATGACAACCAAAACTATGGACGGCAACGCCGTCGCAAGCTATATTTCTTACGCCTTTTCAGAAATTGCGGTCATTTACCCGATTACCCCCTCTTCGCCGATGGCGGAGCTTGCCGACGAATGGTCTGCGCAAGGCAAAACCAACTTATTTGGCGATATTCCAAAAGTCGTACAAATGCAATCGGAAAGCGGTGTAGCGGGCGCGGTGCACGGCGCGCTTACCTGCGGTGCGCTCACGACGACGTATACTTGCAGTCAGGGTTTACTTCTTATGCTACCCGATATGTATAAAATCGCAGGCGAGCTGTTACCGACGGTATTTCATATCAGCGCGCGCGCCCTTGCAACGCACGCGCTCAGCATCTTCGGCGACCATCAAGATATTATGGCTTGTCGGCAATCGGGGTTTGCTTTTCTTATCTCGTCGTCCGTGCAGGAAGTCGCCGATTTAGCGCTCGTCTCGCACCTGTCCACCTTAAAAACGAGCGTACCGTTCGTGCACGCGTTCGACGGTTTCCGTACTTCCCACGAATATTCCAAAGTGGAAATATTAGATTATGACGAGATGAAAACGCTCGTAGACGAAGAAGATATTACCGCTTTTAAGGCGCGGGCGCTCACACCCGACAAGCCTTTGCAAAGGGGTACGGCGCAAAACCCCGACACCTATTTCCAAAACCGTGAGCGCGCTAACCCCTACTATTTACAAACTCCGCAAATCGTTCAAACGATTATGGATAAGGTCGCGGTCATCACGGGTAGAAAATATCACCTGTTCGATTATTTCGGCGCGGAAGATGCCGAGCAGGTCGCCGTCATTATGGGTAGCGGTGCAAGCACGATAGAAGAAACGGTGGAACGGCTAAACAGGGAGAGCGAGAAAGTAGGACTAATTAAAGTGCGGTTATACCGCCCGTTTAGCGAAACTGATTTTATTTCCGCTATTCCCAAGACCTGTAAAACTATGATTGTGCTGGATAGAACGAAAGAGGCAGGCGCGCTTGGCGAGCCGTTATATATAGATATTTGCACCGCGCTCAAAAACCAAGGACTTTCGCATATCCGCGTGCTTGGCGGTCGATACGGTTTAGGGTCTAAGGAATTTACGCCGTCTATGTGCTACGCGATTTTTGAAAATGCACGACAGCAAACGCCGAAATCCCCCTTTACCGTAGGTATTCACGACGATATCACGCATCTTTCCTTGGACTGCTCCAAACCTTATTTTACCGCGCCAAGCGATTGCGTTTCCTGCGTATTTTACGGGCTGGGCTCGGACGGCACGGTGGGCGCTAACAAGTCGTCGATTAAAATTATCGGCGATTATTCCGACCTGTTCGTGCAGGGATATTTTTGCTATGATTCCCGTAAATCGGGCGGTGTTACTATCTCGCATTTACGCTTTGGGCGCACGCAAATTCGGAGCGCGTATTTAATCGACCACGCCGATTTTACCGCTTGTCATAACCCGTCCTATCTCACCCGTTACGATATGTTATCCAGCGCAAAGGACGGGGGCGTGTTCCTGTTAAATTGTCCTTGGGAAAGGGAAGAAGAGCTCAATGAACGCATACCTGCCCCCGTCAAACGGCAAATTGCGCAAAAGCATTTATCCTTTTATATTATCAACGCTACCAAGCTTGCGAACGATTTAGGCTTGCGCGGTCGAACGAGCAGTATTATGCAATCGGCGTTCTTTTTATTAAACGAAAAGATTATGCCTTACGAGCAAGCAATCGCGCACTTAAAAGACGAATTACAGCGAAAATTTTACCGCAAAGGCGAAGAAGTCGTACAAAGAAATATCGACGCGGTAGACAAAACGAAAGCACTGGTCAAGAAGTTCGATTATCCTAAGGACTGGGCAAACGCTACGACGGGCGCACCGCTCGTACAAACGACGACGGACGAATATTTTCAAGCATTTATCAAGCCCATTTTAGAGCTAAAAGGCGACAGCTTGCCCGTTTCCGCATTCCAAGCGGACGGGAGCGTGCCGACGGGTACGACGAAATACGAAAAGCACGGCGCACCCCCGATTATGCCTAAGTGGATACCTGAAAACTGTATTCAATGCAATCAATGCGCGTTTGTATGTCCGCACGCGTGTATTCGCCCGTTCGTCATAGACGAAAACGAGCCAACCCCCGAAGACTTCGTTACCCTGCCCACGACGGGTATACCGAATACCCGTTTCCGTATCCAAGTATCCCCCCACGATTGTATGGGTTGCGGTGTTTGTGCAAACACCTGCCCTGCCAAGGAAAAGGCGCTCGTTATGCAGGAAACGAGCGAGCGTATGCCACGCGAAGGCGAATACTGGGAATATGCGTTAAAGCACAATCAACCAAGCACTACCGTTTTTAATCGGAATACCATAAAAGGAAGTCAGTTTTATCCACCACTTTTTGAATTTTCCTACGCCTGCTCGGGGTGTGGTGAAACACCGTATATCAAGGTTTTAACCCAGCTACTCGGCGAAAGGATGGTAATCGCCAACGCTACCGGTTGTTCGTCCATTTACGGCGGTTCGTCCCCCACCTGTCCGTATACCGTGAATAACGACGGCAAAGGTCCTGCTTGGGCAAATTCACTCTTTGAAGATAACGCGGAATTCGGTTTGGGCATGCGCCTTGCGTATAATACGCAAAAGGAAAACGCCGATAAATCGGTATGGATTATCGGCGGGGACGGTTGGGCGTACGATATCGGTTACGGGGGACTGGACCACGTACTCGCCTTAGGCGAAAAAATCAACGTGCTCGTTTTAGATTCCGAAGTGTATTCTAACACGGGCGGTCAATGCTCCAAAGCCACGCAAACGGGCGCGGTGGCGCGATTCGCCACGGCTGGTAAGCGGATACGCAAAAAGGATTTGGGGCTTATGGCTATGACTTACGGTTATATCTATGTTGCACAGGTGGCACTCGGCGCGAATAAACAGCAATATTTAACCGCGCTCACCGAGGCAGAGGCGTACGACGGACCGTCGCTGATTATCGCGTATTCTACCTGTATCGCGCACGGTATGAATATGGTAAACAGTATGGACGAGCAAAAACGCGCCGTCGATTGCGGTTACTGGACCTTGTACCGCTTTAACCCTATGCTGAAAGAGCAGGGTAAAAATCCATTGATTTTGGACAGCAAAGCCCCCACCGCCGACTTTCAGACATTTTTAGCAGGGGAAAACCGTTTTGCGTCCTTGAAAAAGTCCGCGCCCCAAGACGCCGAACGGCTTTATCAGCAGTTGGAAGAGGAACAAAAGGAACGGCGTGCGTTGTACGAAAAATTAGCGCAGTTATGATAAAAGCGGAGCTTTACGCTCCGCTTTTTTTGCGTTTTTCTTTTTGTTCTTGCAATACGCCACGCACCGCCTCACATTCGTCCGCGCCCCACTCGGAAAAGGCAATCCCCAGCTGTTTTTCATACCATTTAATCGTTTTCCCGACTTCCTGTACCCCCCAAACTTCTCTAAGCTCTTTTTCGGTAATCGGCTCAAAATCCTTAGGTATTTCGGGTAAATCTTCCCCAGCGTAAATGTATAAACCCAAGCCGAACATAGCCAAATTTTTAGTCAAACAGCGCATAATCGTTTTATTGATTTCCGTCATTTTCGGCTGTAACACGGTATTATTCCGCATATCCATTACAGGCAACCACATTTCATACGTTTGCTCGCCTGCCGTAACCTGCGTTTGCACCATATAGCCCATCTTTTCATTTCCCGAACAAAACGTACCGTCAAACGGGTTTACCTTATACGTCGCGTCGGGATAAAGTTTTTTGAACTCCGCCCACGCAAACGCCCAAGAAAGATAGGTCAAGTGCCCCTTTTTTTCCGTTTTATCGTTGACGTTGACGGCATATACTTCTTCAAATTTACCCATATATCACTCCTTTACGCAATATATAGTGTAATTCGTTTTTTAAGATTTATGCAAAGCGGAGCGCTTTTGAGCGCTCCGCTTATTGTATATTGTATTGATTTTATTTATTTCTGCCGTCGTCTACGTATTCGTAGTGCGATTTTATTTTACCTTTGAAACCCGAGCTTTTATAGTATTTCTCGTTTGGATTAAACTCCACGACCATTACGCCAACTTCGTTTTTCATATTCGCTTTGATACTGCCGTCGGGTGCAACCACCATACTGCAACCGCACACTTTGCTGTCTTCCCCTAAGGAAATGGACGAGCGCAGTAGCCATGCGTTTGTATTATACGCTAAAAACTGATTCATAATTTCCAACGCTTGATGCGTATCCGTTCTTTGATAGGAACAACCGATAATAATATCCAGCTTTTGTCTTGCCATTTCTACGATATCCTCGTAAAAATAGAAATCGTAGCACGTTCTAAACCCAAACCGCAAGCCTTCTATATCCACCGTATAAACGCCTTGGCTATCCTTTGCGTAATCGGTGTCAATTCCTGGATTATTAAGCTCCGACGGTGCGGGATGCGCTTTGAAATACAGCCCTACTTCCTTACCCGTTCTATCTATTACGTGCGTGGTGTTGCGATATCCTTTGTCCGTTTTATAACCGTAATTTGCAAACACGAGCGCGTTACACCGCTTTGCCGTTTCTTTTGCCTTTTTATCTATTATCGGACCGTATTTTTCAATAGCTTTAACAAACGTTTCCCTATCGGGAGTGCTTGATAACACGTCGCTATACTCAGGCAAAACGATAATATCCAAGCTATCGTCGCACTCGTCTAACAACGATAATGCTTTATGAAAACAGCACTCTATTTGACTATAATCCATAGAATACGGGGGTTGAATAATACCGACTTTCATTTATATTCTCCTTATTTAATGAAGTAATTTTTATTCTTGTCTTATATTATACACCCGAGCGAAAATTTTATCAAATGAAATGCACGCATTTATAAAAAATTTCTATATCGCCTTGGCGAAAGCGGTTCTAACTTTTTTCTACAATTTTTCAAACATTTTATTGTTTCTTATTGACAATATCCTATTTTTAGCGTATAATAATATTGTAGCCGAAAGGTTATAAAGAGATTGAGCTTGCATGTATGTTCGTTGGCGGACCGTATACCGCGGGCCTGCTCAATTTTTTTTGTACTTTTTTACAAATTTCATATTATCTTCCCGATAAGGTTACCAAAGAAAAAAGCCACCCTTTGGGGGTGGCTTTCGTTGGTGAGCCTTAACCAACCTAAATCGAACCTTATTCAATA
>JAFXHR010000026.1 GCA_017536305.1 Clostridia bacterium
CGGGGATGTCGTTCATTCTTCTGTAATAGATTGCACGGGGGTTGTTCCAGCTGCGGAAAACCGCCTTGACAGCGCCCATCAATTGTTCTGCGGGATCTTGCGGGAATTCCGCGCCGATCTTGGACTTATATTCCGCCTTGAATTGTTCGCCCAAAACTTTTAGGTCGTTAGCGTCTAGTTCGACGTCGTTCTTGACGCCCTTCGCTTCTTTCATTTCGTCGATGAGTTGTTCGAAATACTTCTTACCAACTTCCATAACGACGTCGGAGAACATTTGAATAAAGCGACGATAGCAGTCCCAAGCCCAACGGGGGTTACCCGACTTGTTTGCAAGGGTGTTGACAACTTCTTCGTTCAAACCAAGGTTTAAGATGGTGTCCATCATACCAGGCATGGAAGCGCGCGCACCGCTACGAACGGAAACGAGCAAGGGATTTTCCTTGTCGCCGAACTTCATACCGCAGATGTTTTCCATCTTTTCGATATACTCCATAATTTCCGCCTGAATGGACGGGTTGATTTGTCTACCGTCTTCATAGTATTGGGTGCAAGCTTCGGTAGAAATGGTAAAGCCTTGGGGCACGGGAAGCCCGATATTCGTCATTTCTGCAAGGTTTGCACCTTTGCCACCGAGAATTTCACGCATTTTCGCGTTACCTTCGGTAAAGAGATAGCAATACTTTTTTGCCATAGTGTTTATTTCCTCCAAGTTGAATTTTTTCCTTTTTTTCGTTTTTAACCGCAAAAACGCTTACGCTCCACCACTTTTTGAGCGTAAGTTCTTTTCGTTTTCAATTTTAGCTATTCTATTTTAATATAAAATGGCGGAAATATCAAGCCTTTGAGTGCACTTTTTGACATTTTTTCAAAAAAATTTGAAATTTTTTCGCTTTTTGAGCAATTTAATAAAAAAAACGCGCCCACAGGTGCGTTTTCATTTATTTCCCTACCAATTCATCTACGCTCACATCAAAAAAACACGCCAACTGAATAAGTTGCGCCACCGACGGCTCAGTATACCCAGTTTCCCAATGTGAAACGGTTTTAAGAGAAACGTTCAATTCTTTTGCAAGCACGTCTTGCGTTACATTCTTCTCTTTTCTTAAATTTTTTATATTATCTGATAAAACCATTCTTTTTAATTTTTCATTCCTTCCATCCAAGCAACTCATTCGGTTCGCATTCCAAAATTTCACAAAGAAGAAATAGCGTTTCAAAATCAGGTTGATTAACCCCCGATATCCACCTACTTACCGTCGCTTGCGTTGTATTCAATTTCTTAGCAAGCGTATCTTGGGTAATATTCTTTGATAATAATTCGCTTTTTAGATTTTCGCCAAATTTTACTTTCAGCATAAATATTCCCCAAAATTCACTTGACGCCTAATCGGTAACGTCCTCAAAGATAGCATCGTCAAAAAACTCTTTAAGCGTTATCTCCATAGTCGCGCATATTTGATAAAGTGTATCAACCGTTACCGTTTTTCTCTTTGCTGACCTTGTTACGCAAATAGTTGAACGTGGTATTCCACCCATTTTAGATAAATGATTTTGTTTCAAATTTTTTTCTTTTAATAAATTATCTAATCTTATCCCTATCGCTTCTACTAATTTCATATTCATTTTTTCTCTTTATAATTTTTGTTCACTACAATAAATTATAAATTTTAAGCCCTTAAATTATGTTTATCGTGATGAACATAATTGACTTTATCAGTTTTTTATGATAGAATAAGCCTAAAAAACAAACAACGGAAAAAAATTATATGAAAAACGAATATAAAATATGTTATTGTGTTGGGGATAAAAAAGAAGATTTATGGTGGGTTTATAATAAATGGAGTTATAACAACGAACACGAAAAAATCAAACGCGAACACATAAAATTATTAAATTACGTTATTGAAGCGCTTATTAAGGACGGCTATAATTATTTTATTTGCGACCTGAATAATCTGGCGGAAATGGATTTTGCTAAAAGCGTACTCAGCTTACGGGAAGAAAAATACCCTACTATTCAATTAGAAATTGTAAACTCCAAAAAACGCAAACCAAAATACTATTCTGAATTTGAATATTTATTTATCTCAGCGATTGAGCACCATAGCAACGTAATAAAAACGCCGTCCCAAAGCGAACGCTACCGCGCGCTAATTAAAAACGCCGATTGTGTTCTTGCACTTTGGAACGGGGAGAAAAATACAACTTATAAAAAAATCAAATATGCAAGAAAGGTACGACAGCGAATGGAATACATTGCCTTACCACCCCTTTCCCACAAAACGGCACTTTTTAACGAAAAATATTATCAACGCTTTTTTCGTTCAAAAGCAATGGAAAAACAACGAGAAACCACGTGAAGCCTACCCGTTTTTACAAGTTTGCATAGTAGATACGGTAATCTCATATAATTTAGATGCTATTGTAATCCACACTATACCACTCTCTACTTAGGATACGTAACTGTTTTTCCTAAAAAGAGAGTAGGATAAATTTAGGTGATAGCGCAACGAGCGATTGAAAATATACCGTCATAAAATGCAAGCAAGACAAGCAAAATGCAAGGGCGCGTACTGGAAGTACGAAACCACGCGTTTTGCGTGGTATTGCGCAGTATTTTATAGGTATATCTCAATCGAATGTTGCGATAGAGCCAAAGCGTAAAAAAAAGAGTTTGTTCGGGGAAATATGTCGAAACTGTCTGAAAGAATAAATGAATATATGCAGGAGCTGGGCTTCAATCAAACCACGCTGGCGGAAAAGACGGGCATTGAGCACACGAATATTTCCGATTTTTTAGCGGATATTCATAAACCGTCGTTTAAGAATTTCGTTAAGCTTTTATATGCGTTTCAATGCTCCGCCGATTATTTACTTGGTAGAACGGAAATACACACGGAAGAAACTTTATGCGAAGTTTTACCCTTTTCTACGCGCCTGCGCGCACTATTGAAAGAATACGGCGTTTCGCAGGAACGGTTAAAAAGAGAATTACCCGTGTCTTCGTCCGTGATTTATAAATGGTTAAAAGGCATTAGCCAACCGACGATAGAAAGTCTTGTCAACCTTGCAAATTATTTTGATTGCTCGATTGACTATTTAATCGGTCGCGTGCGTTAAATAATGAAAAACCGCCAAGCGCGGTTTTTATTTTTATTTTTTTCAAATAACCTTTTACAAATCTTTAACATTTCGTTAACAATTTGTTATAATAAAATAGATATACTTTATTTAGCATAGTAGGAATAGAGCCCTACAAGGAGCGTGGGTTATGATTAAAATTATGGTTGTAGAAGACGATACCGACTTAAACCGTTTCGTGTCCGCAAGTCTTAGAAACAGCGGATACGACGTCGTGTCCTGCCTTGACGGCTTAGAGGCGTTGGAGCAAATGGATAGCGTGAAGTTCGATTTGCTCATCACCGATATTATGATGCCGAGAATGAACGGTTTTGAGCTTGCCGAAAGCGTTCGCGCGGTGGATAAGACCACCCCTATTATTTTTATGAGTGCAAAGGACGATAAACCCTCTAAAATGCTCGGTTACAATATCGGTATTGACGAATACGTAACCAAGCCGTTCGATATGGAGCTGGTGCTTATGCGCGTCAAAGCCATTTTACGCCGAGCGAAAATCGAAGCGGAAAAGGAAATTACTATCGGCAACTTCACTATGAACAGCGAAGAACGCACGGCGACGGTCAACGGCGAAGAAATAGCTCTAACCGTGCGCGAGTTCGATATTTTATTTAAGCTTTTGTCCTACCCGAAAAAGACGTTTACACGCTCGGCGCTCATGTCCGATTTTTGGGATTACGATTCGTCCGCAACGAGTCGGACGGTGGACGTATATATGGCAAAGCTCCGTGAAAAGACTTCCGCTTGCGACGGGTTTGAAATTGCGACCGTGCACGGGCTTGGGTATAAGGCGGTGCTCAAATGAGAAACAAGAAACCGAAAACGGCAGGGTTTAGCTTTGTAGGCGCGCTCAGTTTTTTCCTGCTCGTCGCCTTTTTAATGCAAGTCGCGATTTTGGTTTACGATTATATCCAAGAGCGCACGCAAAACAACGGTTTAATCGCCGTTTTGATTTTGATCGTTATCGTCATTTTCGCGTTGTTTTGTACCCTGTTTGACTGGGTGCGTCGAAAAATTACGGTAGAACGCCCGACGAGAAAGATTTTGGACGCTACTGAAAAGATTGCCAAGGGCGATTTTTCCGTTCGCTTAGATATCACGCACGAGTACGGTAAATACAACGAATACGACTTGATTATGGAAAATCTGAATAAGATGGCGGGCGAGCTTTCCAAGACGGAAATTTTGAAAACGGATTTTATCTCCAACGTATCGCACGAAGTCAAAACCCCCCTTGCCGTTATCCAAAATTACGCCACCTTGTTACAGGACGAAAATTTGGACAGCGAAACGCGGAAAAGCTATTTACAAACGCTCGTCGGCGCGTCCAAGCGCATCACCGATTTAATCACGAATATTTTGAAACTGAATAAGCTGGAAAATCAAGAAATTCAAGAAGAAACAAAGCGGTTTTCGCTCACCGACGCTTTGGCGGAATCCGTTTTGGAATTCGAGCCTTTAATCGAAAAGAAAAACCTGCGTTTAGAGTGTGATTTAGAAGATATTACCGTGGTTTCTATCCAAAGTCTTTTGGAAATCGTATGGAACAATCTACTTTCCAACGCGGTAAAATTCACCCCCGACGGCGGTCAAATTACCGTAACGCTTGCGCGCAAAAACGGGGACGCGGAAATTACCGTTTCGGACACGGGCGCAGGCATTTCCCCCAAAACGGGCGCGCGGATTTTTGAAAAGTTTTACCAAGGCGATATATCTCACGCAAGAGAAGGCAACGGATTAGGGCTTGCGCTCGTGAAAAAGGTAATCGACCTTTTGGGCGGTGAAATCGCCGTGCAAAGCGAGCTGGGAAAGGGTAGTAAATTTACTATCCTGTTAAAAGGTGTCGTTTATGAAAATTCCTTGGCGTAACATTTGGGAAAAGTGCAAAGCTCCCCCTACTTGGGTAAAAATTGTAACCGTCGTACTCGCAGTTATTAGCGCCGTCGGTTCACTTTGTATGCTCGCCGTGGATTTTACCCAAGGCGCGATAGCGATTGTCGCTTATACTTTATTCGGTATTGCAGGCGTTTCGCTGGCGTATAGCGTATATTTGCTCATTCCGATAATCCCTACGCTCAAAGCCCGCTTGATTGCGTTTATGGAAAAGCGCGATTTTACCTATCAGCTCCTTAGAAATTTCGGGTTTCGGACGGTTGTTTTTGCAATTTTTTCCTTTGCAATGAGTCTGCTTTTCAGCGCGTTCAACGCATACATGGGTATCGTAAACCGCTCCATTTGGTACGGGGCTTTGGCGACCTATTATATCGCGCTTGCCTTTTTGCGTGGCGGTATTCTCGTTTACCATAAAAACAAGCGGAGCAAAAAGGCGGATAGTAGCGACGAATATACCAAAGCGCGGATATATAGAAACAGCGGTATCATTATGCTGATACTCAATATCGCCCTTTCTTCGGCGATTGCGCAAATGATTTTTGCAGGCGAGCATTTCACCTATATCGGTTGGACGATTTTTGCCTATTCGGCGTACGCGTTTTATAAAATCACTATGTCCATTATCAATTTCGTACGCGCGCACAAGCAAACGGATTTGACCGTAAGCGCCATACGAAACATTAACCTTGCCGACGCGCTCGTCGCTATTTTAGCTTTGCAAACGGCGCTTTTAACGACGTTTAGCGACGGCACTATGAATATATCGCTTATGAACACGCTCACGGGCACGCTCGTCAGTCTTTGTACGGTGGGTATCGCTATTTATATGCTCGTGTTTGCGACCAAACGAATGAAAAAAATCAAAAAGGAAAATACAAAAAATGAACAATCAATTTAACTTTACCTACACCGCACCGACGGAAGAAGAACGCAAGGAAATTGCAAGTATTCGCAAGCAATACGCGCCCCAAGAAAAAAAGACGGAAAGTAAAATCGAACGCTTACGCCGTTTAGACGCGCTCGTTAAAAATACCGCCGTCTGTATCTCGCTGATACTCGGGGTCGTCGGCTGTTTAATTTTCGGGTTGGGCTTGACAATGATTTTGGAATGGTCGCTCACCGTTTGGGGCATTATTCTTTGCGCCGTCGGCGCGGTCCCTATGGCGATTGCCTATCCCGTTTATAAATCCGTGTTAGAGCGCAACAAAGAGAAATACGGCGAAGAAATTTTAGCTCTTTCGGAAGAACTTCTAAACGGAGAAAATGAAAGATAATTTGCTCACACGGTCGCGCAAAACTTGCGCGACCGTTTTTTTTACAAAATTTTAACAAACTCTTTTCAAAACGCTTACGAAATATTAGCTTTTCGTAAATATTTTTTCCGTATACTATGAGTACAAAATCAATCAAGGAGAAAACAAATGCAAACACAAACAACAGTTATTGAAAAAATCCGCGAAAGCTACACGGAAAAGGAACAAACCAAATTAGACGAATTAAAATCGCTCGATAAGCGTGTAAAACGCCCTGCGCAAATCTTTGCATATACTTACGGCTCAGTTAGCGCGCTCGTTTTGGGCACGGGTATGTGCCTTGCGATGGAAGTTATCGGCTCTATGATGGCGCTCGGTATCGTCGTAGGCGTTTTGGGTATCGCTATGAGCTTGACTACCTATCCCCTGTTCAAGAAATTTTTAGCGCGTAGAAAAAAGAAATATAGCGAAAAAATCTTCGCCCTTTCGGACGAAATATTGAATAGATAAGGAGAATTTTATTATGGGTATTAAACAATTTTTCAAAAACGCGTTTTCGGATATGAAGGAAAGCGCGAAAGCACAACACGAAGTAGATAAGGCAAATTTGCAAGCGGTCAAAGCGGAATCCAAGGCACAATGGGAAGAAGCGAAGATGAGCCCCAAGGCTCGTCAAGCGAAAATGCAAAAGGAACGCGAAGAACAAATCGCTGAGGCGAAAGCACGCACGGCGGTAGCGAACGAACGCATTGAAAACGCAAAAAACTCCAAGTAATTATGAAGAAAAAGCATTCCTACAAGGCAGGCGGTAAAATGATTGAACGGGAATATAACTATATTCCCGTTCGGTACATTATCGCCCTTTTTATTACCCTTTTGGAAGTACTCGCTATTATCGGTATCGTCGTCGCGCTTTGTATCTTCGTACCCTATTTCTATATCGCCGTGTGGCTGACGGAAATCGGGTGCGTCATTCAAATTATTTCTTCAAGCGACAATCCCGAATATAAAATCCCGTGGCTACTGTTCGTACTGATATTGCCTATCGTGGGATTTATGCTGTATTTTTTGTTCTATTCAAGGACGCTGAGCAAAAAATATATTCGGCGATTAAAAAAGGTATACGAAGAAAATTACCCCGCGCAAACTATGCAAAATTTATCCGCTTTGCAAGCGGAAAACAGTAGCGCGTATAATCAAGCCAAGCTACTTTGCTCCCTTTCGCAAGGGAATTTGTTTTCAAACACCGCGCAAACCTATTTTCCGCTCGGCGAAGATATGTGGGAACGGTTGCTCGTGGATTTACGGAACGCGAAACGCTTTATTTATATGGAATACTTCATTATCGAAGAAGGCGTTTTTTGGAATTCCATTTTAGAAATCTTAAAGAAAAAAGCACAACAGGGTTTAGACGTGCGCGTGGTGTTCGACGATATCGGCTGTATGTCCACGCTCGCTGGGAATTACGCGAAACAGCTTGGTAAATTCGGTATTCAAGCCACGCCGTTTGCGCGCTTAAAAGGACAAGCCAACGGGGAATTTAACAACCGTTCGCATAGAAAAATTACGGTTATCGACGGTAAAATCGGGTATACGGGCGGTGTAAATATCGCGGACGAATACGTCAATAAACGGGTACGGTTCGGGCACTGGAAGGATACCGCTATTCGCTTGGAAGGGGTAGCCGTGTACGAGCTGACCAAGCTTTTTTTAATTGATTTTGGGTTAAATATCAAAACGCTACGAAAAAATCCTCCCAAGGAAATTTTATACCCTGAAAGCGGAATGAGCGCGCAAGGCTACGTATTGCCCTTTGGCGACGGACCGCGACCTATTTATGCAAGGCGGGTGGCGCAAACCCTGCTTGTGGATATGCTTGCAAATGCAAAGCGTTACGTATATATGATGACGCCCTATCTCATTATCGACAACGATATGTGCCTCGCCATTGAAAATTGTGCGCTTAAAGGCGTGGACGTGCGCATTATCGTACCACATATTCCCGATAAAAAACTCGTGTTTGAAATGACCAAAAGCTTTTACGAACGATTGATGAAAGCGGGCGTAAAAATTTACGAATACGAGCGCGGTTTCGTGCACGCAAAATGCTATCTTGTCGACGGCGAAATCGCTATGCTCGGCACGATAAATTTGGACTACCGAAGTCTTGTCCATCATTTTGAAAACGGAGTGTGGATGTATAAAACGAAGTGTCTTAGCGATATAAAACAGGATATGGAAAACACCTTCCAAGAAAGTATTTATATCCAGCCAAACACCGTTAAAAACAACTTTATTCGACGGTTTTTACGCTCGATTGTACGCATTTTCGCGCCTATGTTATAAAAGTTTGGGGCTTGCCGAATAATCGGCAAGCCCCGTTTGTTTTTATCTCATATTGTAAAAGGCTTTTAGGCCTGAAAGCAGTTCATCATCCAAAACCCATTCGCCGTTCTTTTTGAGAAGTCCGAACGAACATTCCTTTGCCGTTTCGTATAAATCGTTGCCGTCGTAGCCCACGAATTTATCCGAAGTATCGTCCAACAGCTTTTTCGCGTCAGGCGTAAATCTTGACGTGGTAATAAACATACCCCGACAATGCTGTTTCCCTTCCTTGGCTTGACGGCATACGCAAGCGCCGATAAATTGCTGTAACAGCGTTTCGCCAACTACCCACAGTTTTTCGTCCCCTTTGCTCGGGTCCCAGTTCTTCGCCTGTATGTAGATAGTTTCTCTAAATCCTAACCTATCCGTAAGCTCAATTTCCCCGTCGATACCGCCGTCGTGGTCGCCACCCGTGATACGCAGACTCTCTAATCGTCTACCGTTCATACGCGAATACTTTTCCAACAAATACACGGAATAATATTCAAAATATTCACCGCCAAGCTTATGCAACCGACTTAAAAACGCGTCCTGCAATTTCTCGTCCGCCGTCAGCGTTTTCGTTCTTTGAACATTCCCACCCGTAGTCTTTTTGGGCGCGGGTTTTTTATTTTCCACGGCAGGTTTTTGCACGGGTTTTTGCACGGGCTTTTGCGTTGCTTGTGCCTTTTCCACGGGCGCGGGTTTTTCTTCCGACTTTACGGGCGTTTCCGCTTTTTTAGGCTCTTCCTTTTTCGGTTGCTTGATTTCCCCGAATAAAAAGCTCATATCCATTAGCGTACCCTTGGGCGCAAGCTCCGCCTTGGGTTTTTCCACGAGCGCGACTTCTTCTTTTTGTATCGGCTCTTCGTTTATAGGCTCGTCTATCTTGACAGGCTCTTCCGCCTTTTCTTCCGTCTTCGCCTTTTTCACAGCGCGTTTTTTGGGCGCAGGCTTTTCGGGCGGAACGGGCTCGGGCGCAACTTCGGGCGTTATAGGCGCAACGGGCGCAATCGGTTGCAAGGGGGACGGGGGTAACGGCTCGGCTTTTTCTTCCTTTGAAGTAGCTTCGCTGACCGTTTCTTCCGTCTTAGCCTTTTTGCTTGCGCGTTTTTTCGGCGCGGGCTTGTTCTCGTCCGCACTTTGAATATCTTCCGCCTTTTTCGCTTTCGCGCGCGTAGACTTTTTCGCCTTTTTCTCTTCTTGCACGGGCGTGGGCGTTTCCACTTTCAACGCATACACGCCCCCGTCGAATACAATCTCTTCTTCCTTTTTCATCACGTCAATCAGCGAGCCGATACGACCCTTTACGCCGTTGATGTCTTCCTTTTCTTCGTCCGTAAAATGCGCTACGAACAGTTTCGACGCTTCGTCGATTAAATCGTTACTTTTATAGGTGGACTTCTTCAAAAGCTCACGAATAAAATTTTTCGCGGTTTCCCGTTTCTCCGCACGGGTTACCGTCGGGGTTTCCCCCGTTTTCTTTGTGCTTTTCGCCATATTTTTACTTTCGCGGTGGGGCAAAAACCGCTCTATCCTTTTTCATTATTTTTTCGTTTGCCCCAGAGCCTGACAAGAATGGAACCCTACAAGGTTTTAGAGATAAAAAATTGCTTATACTTCGTTAATCTCGCTTATAATACGTCGTACTTATACTTCATACAAGCGGATAAATTCCCCCAAAGAATCCAGTCTTGTTTCCGTTTTTTCGGATAAATACGCTTTCAAGAGGCGCAAAGCGCGTTTCGTGCCCCCTGCAAGCGCGTCCTCGTCGTAGGTAAGTCCCGCGCATTTGCGAAGGACTTGGTAGGTGGAAAGGCTCGCCCTTTCCCCTTGGTTGCAACGCTCGAAATTTGCAAACCGACCGTCGGAGAAATCAAACCATAATTTATCGCCGATATCCCCGTTACATTCTTCCAAGTACCCCAAATCCAAGGGATACCCGATTTCTCTAAGCGCGACGAGCAAAAAGCTCACGAGCGCTTCCCCTGCGTCTTCCCCAGCAAGACACAGCGATTTTAACCCTTCGATAAACGCCACGAACAGGCTTTCGTACCGCTCGTTTTCGAGCGATAATTCGCGCACCGCTTCCGCCATAGCACAGGCGCAAAAATACTTTTCCAAATCGGTACGCAGTTCAAAAAAGCTCTCGTGCAAATACGCGGAAATTACCGTGTATCTACCACCTTTTTCCGCAAGCACGTATTCGGCGAAACAAAAGGGTTGGGACGCAAACGCCAGCTTGGCTTTGGGCTTTTTGACACCGCGTATCCCTGCGGTAATCTTCCCAAGCGACGGGGAAAATAAGGTTAAAAGCTTATCGTCGTCTTTATAATCGAGCGATTGTACCACGATGGCTTCCGTCTTAATTTCCATACCCTTCTCCCAAGCTTTTGTGCGTTACTTTCGGCGCGTTAAGTCGTGATAGAGCATATAATAGCTCACACTCCCCGTCTTTTCAAACAACTCCCACGCCATTTTTGAAACTTCGCTTTGTTCTTTCTTATCGTGCATAGCTTTCCCCCTATTCGTATTTTGCGAAAAAAGGGGACGAGTTATGCGTTAGCCTGACAAAAGCGAACCACCACAAGCGTTCCACTCTTGTCGGGCTAATCGTTTTTCAAATCTTCGTAGCCGTATTCTCTAAGTAAATTCGGTCTATCGCGCCAGTCTTCCTTTACTTTTACGAAGGTCGTCAAAAACACCTTAGCCCCGAGAAACTTTTCTAAGTCCTGCCGAGCAAACGACGAAACTTCCTTGATTGCCTTGCCTTGCTTACCGATTAAAATTGCTTTATGGTTCGCGCGTTCGCAAACGATATCCAAGTTAATCTCGTACACGCCGTTGTCCTTTCGCTCGAAAGTGTTGATAACGATAGCGATACCGTGGGGAATTTCTTTGTCGAATTTGAGCAAAATTTTTTCGCGCATAATCTCCGCGACCATAAATTTTTCGCTCTTATCCGATACGATATCGTCGGTAAACAACGGCTCGCTTTCGGGGAGCTGTTCGCTAAGGAATTTTTTAAGCTCGCGGATATTTTTGCCCTTTCTTGCGGACACGGGGAACACGTCCAAATCCAAGCCTGCGTCGGCAAATTTTGCCAGCGTAAGCGGAAGATTTTCCTTGGGCATAATATCGATTTTGGTACAAGCTATCGCCATAGGAATACCGAGCGATTGATACTTTTGTATCAGCGCAAAATCTTCTTCGTCAACACCATCGTGTCCGTCCACGACGTATAACAAAAAATCCACCGACCGCGCACTCGTTTCCGTCGTACGCATCATCATATCCGTAAGGGCGTTGCGCGCCTTGTAAATCCCAGGGGTGTCCACGAACACGATTTGATAATCGTCTTCCGTCAATACCCCCAAAATTCTATCGCGCGTCGTTTGGGGTTTGGGGGATACAATCGAAACTTTTTCCCCTACCATTACGTTAATTAGCGTACTTTTTCCGGCGTTTGCTCTACCGATTACCGCTACGTATCCACTTCTCATATCTATCTTAAAAACTCCTTAACTACTCTCTCGTTATCCCAAGCTTACCTAAAATAAACTCTTCCTTTTCGCGCATTTCCGCTTTGTCTTCGTCCGTGATATGGTCGTAACCCAAACAATGCATAATCCCGTGCACGATTAGATAATGCAATTCCCGCTCGAACGAATGACCGAACTCGGTTGCCTGTTCCTTTGCGCGCTTGATACAAACGGCTATCGAACCTACGATTAAATTCCCGTCCTCGTCCTTATCGAACGGATAATCGTCCCCATAAATAGGCTTGCCTTTGATACCGTCCAAGGTAGGATAGCTCAAAACGTCGGTAACCTTGTCCACTCCGCGCGTTTGGGCGTTTAGGCTACGGATTTCCTGCTCGTCTACGAATATCACTTCCACGGCGAGCGGAATATCCGCGTCTACGAAATTCTCCATAGCCCGTTCCAAATTTTTAATACAGCTCGCAGACAGCTCGTCCCCGTCCGTTTGCAAATAAAACGCGCTCATTCGTTCTCTCCCTTCGTACCGTTTTCCGTGCGACGGTATTTAATGCTGGGATATTGAATACGGTGGTGGTATACCCCCGTTAAGGTATTGACAAGCGCCAAACGGATTTTGGTCAAGTCCGCCATGGTTATATCGCACTCGGCAAACTGCTCTAAATCCATACGCTCTTCAATGACCGAACGAATGGCTTGCTCCGTTTGCTCGGGTGTACGCGCACCGACCGCGCGCACCGCCGCCTCCGACGCGTCGCAAATCATAATAATCGCGGCGAGCTTACTTTGCGGTTTCGGACCCATATACGAGAAATCCTCGATATTCAATTCCCCGTCCGTCATTTTCAACGCTTTTGCGTAGAAATAACGGATAGGCAAAGTACCGTGGTGTTCCACGGCGATATCCGCCAAAAATTGCGGTAAACGGTGATTGCGAATGAGCCTATACCCTTCCTTTGTATGCGAGCGGATAATATCCGCGGACAGCTCGGGCGTAAGCTCGTCGTGTAAATTGTAATCGCCTTGATTTTCCGTGAAATATTCGGGATTATGCAGTTTTCCTGCGTCGTGATAAAGCGCCGCCGCACGCGCGTAATCGACGTTTTCTCCTATCGCCGCCGCGCTCGATTCGGCAAGCTGTGCCACCATCATAGAATGGTTGTAAGTCCCAGGGGCTTTTTCTTTGAGCATCTTTAATATTTTCGCGTCCGAGCTCGTGAGCTCGCGAAGTCGGAACGCCGTCAGACAGTTAAACATAAACTCGAACACGGGTAAAATGAACAGGAAGAAAATCGCCGAAGTAACACCGCCGAACAAGCCGTAGCCCATTTGCGTTAAGATAAATTGCCACGCCGATTGTCCCGCTACCACTTCGCTCGCGTCCAAGAGCTTGGAAATTTCCAAAAGGAAAATAATCAAATCCATAGGAATGACGATAAGGATACCGATAGTAATGACGGACAAACGGCTCTTTGACCTGTTCGAGCTGAAAATAGCGAACATACCCGCCGAGAAAGAAATAATGAGCGACGAATAACACTCTTTTGCCGTTACTTCGGGCACGGCGAAAGTGTCGATAATAAACACGACGAGCGCGCATAAGATATTCATAAATATCGCGTCCCGTCTTCCTATCAATACGAAGACGAGCAATGCCACGAGCGCAACGGGGCGCGCGTATATATTGAATTTATACCCGATTATACAAGACAAAATTAAATGTAAATCAATGATAGTAAAAATCAAAGCAATATTCTTACCGCTAAGAAGTATTTCTCTGTTTTCAAAATAGAAATAACAGTAAGCAATGACGAACAGCATCAAAATACACACGACCGCGTATAAGTAGTTCGCGCCCTGCTCTTTCATAATTTGCATTACCTGTGAAAATCTACCGCCAAACAGCACTAAAAACGCAATCCCCAAAAAGATTACGAACTGCAACAAAAACAACAGCGCGCTTTTGAGTACGGCTTCTTTCGTCCATTCTGCTCCGAATTGTTTCCCTGTCATCTTTCGTTATTCTCCTTTGCGCGTCGGCTTAGAAGACTTCTCTTTCTCGTCCTTTTCCATAGCCTGTTCGTACGCGCGCACAATCCGCATAACCAGCGGATGTCTTACGACGTCCTTTGCCGTCAGCTTACATACGGCAATCCCGTCCACACCGTCTAAAATGGTCGTAGCATGTACGAGCCCACTCGTCTTACCGTCCAAATCAATCTGCGTGATATCCCCCGTAACGACCACCTTGCTACCTTCGCCCATACGCGTTAAAAACATCTTCATTTGTTCCTTGGTCGCGTTTTGCGCTTCGTCCAAAATGATGAACGCGTTGGAAAGCGTACGACCGCGCATATAAGCAAGGGGAGCAACTTCAATCGCCCCGCGCTCCATAAGTTTAGCATAGGTTTCCAAGCCCAGCATTTCCTGCAACGCGTCGTATAACGGGCGCAAATAGGGGTCTACCTTTTCCTGCAAATCCCCTGGTAAAAAGCCCAGCTTTTCCCCCGCCTCTACCGCAGGTCTTGTTAAAATAATCTTTTCTACCTGCTTGCTTTTGTACGCCGATACTGCCATACATACGGCTAAATACGTTTTACCCGTACCCGCAGGTCCAACCCCGAACACCACGGTATTTTTCTTAATCGCGTCGACGTAGTTTTTTTGACCGACCGTCTTGCATTTCACCTGTTTGCCCCGTGCGGTAACGGCAATCACGCCTTCGGAAAGTGCGGACGCCTCGTCTTCTCTCCCTTCCTTGGCAAGCTCGATACAGTACGCCACGCGCGTTTCGTCGATTTCTTCGCCCGTTTCCGCTATCTTCACGAGCGCGTTCAACGCTTTCGCGCCCCAAACGACGGGTTCTTGTTCCCCTTCCAAACGGATTTTCACGCCTTCCACGAACGCAATAATATTCAGCTCACGCATTAAAAAACCGAGATTTTCGTCAAACGCGCCGAGCACGCGCGAAAGCCTGTCCATAGACTTCGCATCCACCGTTTGCGTTTTCTTTACCTTACTCGACAACCGTCCTTTCCCCCTTGCCGTAAAAATCTTATATATTAAAGCTCTCGTTCGCGATATATTCTATCCGCACGAAATACCCGTTTGTCCTTTGTTCGACGCGCCTTGCAAGCGTTCTATCCGTTTCCGTAATTCCCGCGGATAAATACGCTATTGCAAACGCCTCGTCGCTATCCGTTGCAACCACTTCCGTTTCATACACGCACGCAATACTCGCCCGCGCAATCGCTATCACCTTTTCAAAATTACCGCTTTCCGTTTGTAAATACGCCCCGACGAGCGGTTCACCTATCGCCACTTGCTCGCCTACGCTTTTAAGCACAGTACCTTTGAGCGCGGTGATGGACACAAGCTCGCCCGTATGTTTCGCGCACATATCCCCCGATTGCTTAATCGGCTTGGAAAACTCCGTCAAACGCATTTCCACCTGCACGCGCAAGCCCTGCTTTTTTACGGAGCAAAACTCCACCCTGTCCAAGCTCAAAAGCTTGGCGCAAACCAAATCTTCCTTGCCCTTGGGATAACGGGCAAAGGGGGTAATACCCTGCTCTTTTAATACTGCGTATACTTCGCGCGCATAAATTTCACTACCGATAAATTCCACCCCAAACACGAACGCGTCCGCATACAAGGTGGCGGAGCAAAAAAGCAATGCGCCAAGGAGCAGTCCCACGCGGTTTTTCAACCGCTCGCTCACTTTCGCAAGCCCAAGCGCCCCGATTTTTTTCGCGGTATACGGGGTATACCCGTTATTATTATAGCATACGCTGGGATAAATTGCAAAAACTTTTTCACAATCTTTTTTCTTCACGGTAAAAAGAATACGGGTTTTTTGCGGTTTTTGGATATTATATAGACAAATTCCCGCCCGTTTAAGCCTTAAAAGCGCGCGCTCGGGCATAATACCGTCAATCGCTATTCTCACGCGCGGAAGAATATTCATATACTCTCCCCCTTGCGCGTATCTCCGTCCACCAGCCTTACGAGCGTGATTTTACCGTCTAATTTCAAATCTCCGTCGCAATATTTGGCTATGGACAGCGCAACGCCTTCTACTTCCACGCTACCGCGCGGAAAGAATAAGACCACCCTTTCAGGCGAAAAATCCCCCACCGCTTTCACGCCTTCAAAATATCCACCGCCCTGCACGGCGACGGTGTAACGGGATAACGCCATACCGCTCGCGTTTTTGAAAATTTCGTCGTACAATCTCATATACGATAGTATATGAAAGGGTAAGACGATATATGCTAAGCGAACTGACCGTTATACAGTTTCGCGTACGCGCCACCCTTTTGTAACAGCTCCGCGTGTTTACCCTGTTCCACCACGCGACCGTTTTCCATAACTAAAATGGTATCGGCGTGGACAATCGTAGAAAGCCTGTGCGCGACGATAAAGGTGGTTCTGCCTTGCATCAGCCGTGCGAACGCGTCCCCGATTTTCTTTTCCGTGCGCGTATCAATAGACGAGGTCGCCTCGTCTAAAATGAGCATAGGGGGCAAAGCAAGCATAACGCGCGTAATACACAGTAGCTGTTTTTGACCTTCGGACAGCTCGCCGTGTTCCCCAAGCACGGTATCGTACCCCTTTTCCATACGCTTGATAAACCCGTGCGCGTGCGTGGCTTTGGACGCTACGAGCATCTCTTCGTCCGTCGCGTTTGGATTGCCCATTTTAATATTTTCACGCACCGTTCCGCTTTTGAGCCAAGTGTCCTGCAAAACCATACCGAAGTTTTTTCTAAGCGATTTTCTCGTAACCGTTTGAATATCTTGATTTTCTATGGTAATCGCACCGCCGTCCGCGTCGTAAAAGCGCATAAGAAGATTGATAAGCGTCGTCTTACCCGCGCCCGTTCGACCTACGATAGCTACTCTCTGTCCCGCCGAAACGCGCAAGGATAAATTCTCAATGAGCTTGCGCTCCTTGGTATACGAAAAATCAACGCCGTCTAAAACCACGTTCCCTTGTACGCCTACCAGCTCCATATTGTCGCTGTCGGGCGTTTCTTCCTGCTCGTCAATCAGCTCGAAAATACGCTCGGCACAAACGAATGCGCCTTTGAGCTCGGTAATAACCCCCGAAATTTCGTTAAACGGCTTGGTGTACTGGTTGGCATACGATAAAAATTTCGTCAAGCCCCCCACGGTAAACGCGCCCTTCGCCACGTCAAAACCGCCGATAAGCGCCACCACGGCGTATACTAAGTTGTTAATCAATCTCGTGGACGGGTTGGTGAGCGACGAATAGAAAGTAGCATTAAGCGACGCCTTTTCCAACCGTTCGTTGAGCTCGTTAAATTTCCGCTCGTTTTCTTCTTCGTGTGCGAACGCCTGCATGGTTTTTAAGCCGGACACCGCCTCTTCCATAAACGCCGTTTGCGCGCCCCTGCTCTTCGTTTGCTCCACGAAAAATTTATGCGTATGCGTGGATACGAACCGCGCCACAAACAGCGACAAGGGGGTTAGCAGTACCACAACGAGCCCGATTTTCCAGTTGGTGATAAGCATAAAGGCAATCGTACCCAAAATGGTCAAAACGCCCGTAAAAAATTGCGTAAAACCTAAAAGCAAGCCGTCCGAGAACTGGTCGGCGTCGGCTACCACACGACTGACGGTATCCCCGTGGCCGTGCGTATCGATATATTTGAGCGGTAATTTACCGATTTTTTCAAACGCGTCGCGTCGTAAATCGCGCACCACGTTACAGGAAATATAGTTATTGCAAATGCTCGTGAGCCATTGCGCAAGGGACGCCACCAAAACGGTAATCGCCACTTTCGCGAAAATTTCCTTTAAGCCGTCGAAGTCCACTCGACCCTTGCCCACGATACAATCGACCGCGTCGCCAAACAGCACGGGCACGAACAGAGTCGCCACAACGGATATCAGCGCAAAAATCAGCGAACCGATAAGCGCAAACGGATACGCTTTCACGTACCCAAGTACCCGTTTTAGCGTGCCTTGCTTTTTAACCGTCTTAGGAGTACTCATACCGCACCCCCTTGCTCGTCGTATTGCGAATGGTAAATTTCCCTATACACTTCACATTCCTGCATCAGCGTTTCGTGCGTACCTATCCCCACCGCTTTGCCGTCGTCGAGCACGATAATTTTATCCGCGTGCATCACGGACGACGCGCGCTGGGACACGATAAAGGTGGTCGTTTTAAGAGCGCGAATTTCCTTTCTAAGCTCCGCGTCCGTCGCGTAATCGAGCGCGGACGACGAATCGTCTAAAATCAAAATTTCAGGATTGCGCACGAGCGCGCGCGCAATGGTCAGGCGTTGCTTTTGACCGCCCGAGAAGTTCTTACCGCCCTGTTCCACCACGGCGTCCAAACCGCCCTTTTGTAAAACGAACTCGTCCGCCTGCGCAATCTTTAACGCTTGCATCAGTTCTTCGTCCGTCGCGTCCGCTTTACCCCAAAGTAAATTTTCTCGCACCGTGCCCTTAAAGAGTATCGCTTTTTGGGGCACGACACCGATTTTTTCGCGCAAATACGACTGCATGCCCTGTTCTTTCACGTTTCTACCGTTTACGTACACGCTACCCGTTTTGGTATCGTAAAAATGCGGTATCAAATTCACGAGCGTGGTCTTACCCGACCCCGTACCGCCGATAACGCCCACCGTTTCTCCGCGCTCGACGGGAAAAATCAATATCTTCCAACGCCTCGTCCGCGTCCGCGTTATATTGCACGCTTACCTTTTCAAACGCAACGAAGTGCGTTGACTTAGCGCTTTCCCCGTCCGCCGTAAGTTCCAAGGACGGTTGCATAGCCAGCACCGTAGAAATACGCGCACCGCACGCCGTCGCTTTGGTTACGGTAACGATTAAATTCGCAAGCTTGATAAGCTCGATTAAAATTTGCCCCATTAAATTATACAGCGCAATAATATTCCCTTGGGAAAGCGTACCGCTATTTACGCGAATTGCGCCCGTCCAAAGCAACGCGATTATCGCCGTATTGACAAGCGCAAGCGTCAACGGGTTGGTAATGGACGCAATCGCACCCACGAATTTTCTACCTTTCGTCAGCGTTTCGTTGCGCGTTTGAAAGGTTTCGCGCTCTTCGTTTTCCAAGCAAAAGGCGCGCACCACTCTTGCGCCCGTCAAATTTTCACGCGTGGAAAGGAGCACGTTATCCAGCTCCCCTTGCGTTTTTTTATACAAGGGCATACACGCAAACATCACCGCGTACACGACGATAGCGAGCAAGACGATAGCCACGGCGAACACGCCGAAGGACTTGGGGTCGATAATACACGCGGTAATCATTGCGCCGAACACGATAAACGGCGAGCGCAAAAACAACCTAAGTGCCAAATTGACCCCCGTTTGCAACCTATCCACGTCGCTCGTCATACGGGTAAGCAAGGTCGCCGTACCCAAACGGTCAATATCGCGATAGGAAAGGGATTGTACTTTTTTGAATAAATCCTTACGAATACCGGCGGAAACGCCCGTCGCCGTGCGCGCGGCGAAATATTGCGCAAGCACCGCAAACAAAAAACCGAATACGGCAAACAGAGCAAGCACCGCGAACATTTTGGCAATATACCCCCTGTCCGCATACGGATACGCCCCGTTCACGCTTTGCCCAAGCCCCCTGTCCACGATTAAGCCGACGACGAAAGGCACTAACAGCTCGAACGTCGCCTCTAACAGCTTAAACAATGGACCGAGCAAGCTCTGCCATTTATACGGTTTGAAGTAAGAAAATAATCCTTTCATATCCTTTTTATTATACCACTTCCCCGCCTTTTACGCAACAAAATTGACTACGTTATATAAAAAACGCCCGTTTTAGGCACGAAAAAAGAGAAGTAAATACTTCTCTTTCCGTTTTCATTATTCCGTTTCGGTTTCCGTTTCCACTTCCGTTACGTCCAAAAGTCCGTCGTAAGCGTCCAAGTACGCGCGGACTTCCAACAACCGCTCCCCTTCTTCCGTCGAAGACAACCGCTCGTTCGATACATATAACCGAATGACGTTCAACCACTTGTTCGTCAAGAAAATACAAACGATTAGCGACACGACGAGCAAGCAACCGCAAACAATCGTCGGAACGATAAAGGTGCTTTCCTTGGTGGAGAAATTCTTCAATCCGAACACAATCGTCAATACGATTAACGCAATCGTGGGCAACACCGACGCGATAAACCCGATAAGCGAGCTCTTCATTCGACCTTTCAAATACTCTCTACGCGCGCTTTGTACCCCTTCCACCTGCTCGGCAAGGGGCTCTTCTTCTACCTGCCACTTTTCACGCGCTTTGGACAGCTCTCCGCGGTATTTCTCGCGAATAATATCCACCGTCTTATACCCAAGGTCGTATTCTAAATTGTCCATGCCGTCGTCCAAATATTCCTCAACGAGCAAATCGGGCTCGGCAAATTCCGACGTTTTCGCGCGCCAAAATCCAAGCGACGCCACCGTCCTTTCTTCGTCGATTTCTATTTCTAACGCCTTTTCAAATTTCAGCTCCGCCGACTTAAAGCTACCTGACTTTAACAGCGTTTCCCCGTCCGCACAAAGCTTTTCATACTCCGCAAGGCGCGCCTTAGCCTCTTCTTCCTTGCGTTTTTTTAATTCCATTGCTTCTTTGGGCGTCAAACCGACCAAGTCTTCGTCGTCTACGTCGAACATAGGAAACTCAAACGCCACTTCGTCCGCATCTTCCGTTTCCACTTCCGTATCCGCGGTTTGCTCGGCAAGCTCGTCCGTAACGTCCACGTATCCGTCCTTGGTCTTTTTCATACGAATACCCCTACCGTATTCGTCGTCGATAATTCTTTCTTCCATACCTTTTCCTGCCTTTATATTATTCTTCCCATTCGTCCGTTTTCAAAACGAACGGATTGAAAAATCCCTTTTTTACTTTTTCGGGCACGAGCGTGGAAAGCACCGCCGTGCGACATTTTCCCCTATATCTGCTCTTCGCCCATTCGCACAGCTCTTTCGTTTCAAACAACGCCAAAACACAGCTCCCCGAGCCCGTCATCACCACACCAAGCGGTGAAAACGCTTTCGCTTCTTCGTAGGCGGTTTCCACTTCACTTTGTAGGCTTGCCGACGGCAAATACAGCGCATTCGTCAAACACCTGCCTACCCCTTCCAAATCCTTTTGCGATAAAGCGCGAATACATTCGCTCGTTTGCGAGCCGTCCGTATGCGCCGTTTGCAAGCGGTCGTATTCCCGATAGCACGCACCCGAGCTCACGCTGTTTTTAGGGAACAACGCCAAAAAATACAGCTTATCACTAAGGGGCAATTTTTCTATATCTACGCCCCGACCGCGCATACGCGCAAAACCGCCCGAAAGCATATACTTGGTATCGCTCCCTAAGCTGTCCGCAAGCTCAAAAATCGCCTGCTCGTCCGTAACGCCGTACAGCTTTGCCATACCCCGAAGAACCCCGCTCGCGTCTGCGGACGAACCGCCGAGCCCTGCGCCCATAGGGATATTTTTATATACGGTAATATCCGCGCCCGTCGTTCCGAATTTTTCGGAAAACAATTCCGACGCTTTGAGCGCGTTATTGCTTTCAGGGGGAATACTTTCGCTACCAAGCCCACGCATGGTAACGCTCGAAAGCTTGTCCTTTCTTTTGCGCAGTACGATTAAATCGAACAAATCCACGCTGGCAACGAGCGAATCCAGCAGGTGGTATCCGCCCTGCTCGCCCACGATTTCCAGCGTTAAATTGATTTTAGCATACGACTTAATTCTAACCGTTTTCATACCGTCTATTCCGAAAATAGTGGCGGAGAAACACTCCGCCACTTGGATTGTTCTATTTCATTGTAGCATATTTTTTTCAAAATGACAATGCTTTCACGGTATTTTTTGTAAATTTCACTTAATTTGCCGATAGACGAACAGCCGTTCCCCGTCTTTCACGGGAAAGCTTAAATCGGGATTGCTCTTGATAAGCTCTTCGGGCGCTCGGCAAAGGCGTTTAGCTACCTGCCATAAATCTTCGCCTGCGCGCATAGTATACACGGAAACGGACGCCTTGTTTTCAGGGATTTCTTCCCCAGCCTTGGCTTCGCAAATATATTCCCATTCCCCTAAGCTATATCCCCTAAGCGATACTTTAAGCGTCGCTTCCGCCTCCGTCGTCCCGTCCTTTTTACGGCGTATATTCAACCCGCAAACGACCGCGCTTGTCTCCATCTCGTCCCCAAGCGCTTGCACGGGGAATACGAACGGCAGGGAAAGCGTGCACGCACGGTGCGAGTTTTCCGCTCCGCGAAGAATGACTTCGGCAAGCAATACCCCTTCCGCTTCAAAACCGCCATTCGATTTTTTACAAGCGATTTCCACGCGCGGTTGCACGGCACAGCAAAGCGCGTATTCGCCGTCCAAAACGGGCGAAAGGGACGCTACACCGCCTACTCTTTCTACGCATTTAGCGGTATTCGTTAAGTACCTGCCCCCACGCTTTTCCTTTTTGATAAGTACTTCCGTATTCGGCGAAAAGGCGTCGCAAACGACGGAAATTTCTTCGCTGGAATGTAAGAAACAATCGGCGGATAAGGCGTAGGAAAATACGATTTTGCTCTTCCCTTGCATCTCGTCCACGCCTGCCGTCAAATGCGCCGATTTTACCTGTACGCGCGCGCTTGCCTTAATTTGCCCGAACGCGTCTTCGCAGGGAATTTCCATTTTGAAAGGAACTACCCGTTCGTACGCGCAAAGCGAATTGTCTTCTTTGAGCGCGAGAACGCCGAGCACCAGCTCTCCCTCCAAGTTGATTTGCCCTGCGTTTGCGCTAATATGCGTAACGAGCGCGTTTTCGCTATGGAGCAAAATATCCCCCATATAATCCGCTTCAAATTCGTCTTCCGCTTCCGTTTCGCCCGAAACGCACAGGCTCTTATAAAGCGTTACGGGTTCTTTTTTTACGATAAGACCGTCGCCACCGCTTAAATATTCCAGCTGTTTTCCGCCGTATACGGTAATATCCGCACCGACGATAACGGAAATATATAATCCCGAACCTTCCCGTCGTTGCGTGATATTTTCCGCTTGTAACAGGGTTTTTGCAAAGCAAGCGGGGGTAACGACGCTCCCCTCCGCTTTATGGAAAAATTCCGCGCCACGCTCCACTCGACAAATTTTCTTTTCGCCGTCTTCGTATACCACGCAAACGAGCAATTTCCCGCCGTAGCGCACTTCGCCGTCCACGCAGGTACATTCCAAGGCAACCGCCCGTGCCTGTACCGCTAAAATACTGCCGATTTCACTTCCCGACAAGCGACATTCTACGATAGATTGCGCGTGTAATTGACACGTTTCACCCGTATAACGATAAGTTTCATATTGCGCATTGATTGACATTTCGTTCACTCCCTTTTTTGAATTATTGCCGTAGCCTGACAAGAGTCGAACCGCCACAAGCCTTAAAAGCGTCTTTTTTGCTCTTTTCGACGCGCTCGCACTTGAAGTATGTCGATACGTCGGCGCGCGAGTGCGCCAAAAATATCTAAAAAATACGCGTTTTAAGGTGCGGAGCAGTTTTAGAGAAAGAAAAATTGAATTAGACAAGGCAATCGAGCGCAATCATACCGACGTATTATAAGCGAGATTAACGA
>JAFXHR010000027.1 GCA_017536305.1 Clostridia bacterium
GGAAATTACCATTGACCACGGCGACGGCGTGAAATCGGTGTATCGGTTCGTGGAAGAAGTGGAAGGCTTACAGGTAGGCGACAGTGTGAAAAAAGGGGAAGTGATTGCGACGGTTGCAAGCGCAACGGGCAACGAGTACCGCGACGGCGCGCACCTGCATTTTGAAATGTACGAGCAGGGTAAAAATATCGACCCGAATATTTATTTGACCTTAGAAGAAAAGTAAAAAATATCCCCGAAACCACAATGGTTTCGGGGATAAAATTTTATAAAATCAATAGCATTGTGCTTGTAAGTTCCAGTACGCCGAAAGGATATAAAAAACCGCTCTCGTAGCGTGGTTGTCAAAGTCCACGCAATTTACTATACGCATAAGGAGTTCGATGCTTTCCGTTTTCGGTTTGCGGTTAGGGCAAAGCAGTTGAATACTCAAATTGACGCCAAAGCTTTGTAAATTCCACATATCTTCTTTATAGTCCTTATTATCTTCGGGCATATAATAGCCCAAGCCGTCTAAGGGTGCGCCCCAGAAATATAAGTAGGTCATAGGCTTTTTGCGCCATTCCATACCCAAAGCGTCGAATTTTCTACCCGTTTTTTCAGCGTGTTCGGCTATTTTTCTAAGCGCGTCGTCTTCGGTAAATTCCGCCACCTGTTTGGCAAGCTTTTCGTATTGTTTTTTGTAATGCTCGTCCGTTTCTAAATCATAGCAAAGCCGAACGGAATCCTGCATTTGTCCAAGACAAAAATTTTGCTCCCAGTATTTCGTTTTTAAGTCAAAGGATTTTTCCAAGGTTTCGTCGCGGACTTCGTGGTATTTATCCAGCCAGTGCTTATCACCGCTTACTTTCCACGCTGAAATATAAAACATAGGTAAGCGTAATTGTTCGTGGGGCGAGATATGTTTAAGCATACAGGAAACAAACCCCTTACCCCCGTCTGTGCGTAGAAGTCTATATCCGTTTTCTTCCGTTACGCATTTTTCGGCGTACTCGGCGAACGCAACGAGCATATCGCTCAAAAACGCCCGTTCTTCGTTCGTGCAAAGCGCCGTTTCCATATACTTATGCGCGCCGTATATAACGTGCGTGTACTGGTCGCGCGAGCTGTCGGAATAACAGTAATGTTTGCCGTTTTGTAAAAGTACGTTCCGTGCTAAAAATCCACGGATACCCGAAACGCTCGTTAAAAGCTTTAACCCGTCGATTACCTTTTTGGCGTAGTCTTGCAAGCGTTTATCCTTCGTCGCTTGATAGCGATAAGCAATAATTTCCAGCATAAGACCTGCCATAATACCGCCGTCTTCCATGCCCGTATTCCAACTGCAAGGATTTGGTATGCTTGCTAAAATTTCTTTTGAGTTGGGTAAATGTCTATATAAACCGTCCGCGTCGCGACTGGATTTATAATCGTAAAAGGTGTTTGTTTGTTCGCAGAATAATTCGCGCCAAACGAAATCCCAAGCTTTATCGAACGAATTTTTTACCATAACGAAACACTCCTTATTTCGTATTGTAATTCAATTATAAAGCTATTTTTTTGTGCTGTCAATATTTTGAAAAACGGAAACATTGAAAAATAAAACGGTCAATTTTCAATATAGCCGATATAAAAAAAACGCTTTAATCGGTTTTTTTGCGTGGTTTAATCGAAGAAATGAATTAAACAATATATTTTCTCTAAAATTTTCGATTATTTTTACAAAAACGGCGTGTTTGTAGTTGCATTATTTTGAAAAAAACTGTAAAATATACGAGTAAGAAAAAATTGATACGGAGTAAGAACATATGAAGAACAGAATAGCAAAGAGAATGTCCGCGCTTTCGCCGTCGCTTACGCTGGCGATTTCCGCAAAGGCAAAGGCTATGAAAGCGTCAGGGGAGTCCGTCGTGTCGTTTAGCGTGGGCGAGCCTGATTTTAACACCCCCGAGCATATTATAAATTCGGCAAAGGTTGCCTTGGATAACGGTCAAACGAAATATACGCCGTCGTCGGGTTTATTGCCCCTTAGAAAGGCGATTTGCGAGAAGTTTCAAAAGGATAACGGTTTAGAATACGAGCCGTCGCAAATTATCGTATCGAGCGGTGCGAAACATTCTATTTTCAACGCGTGCTACGCGGTTTTGGAAGAGGGGGACGAAGTGATTATCCCCGCGCCCTACTGGCTTACCTATCCCGAAGTGGTAAAGGTATGCGGAGCGACGCCCGTATATATTGATTGTAAGAAAGAGAATAAATTCAAATTTTCCGCGGAAGATTTGAAAAAGGCGATTACGCCTAAGACCAAGATGCTCATTTTCAACTCCCCGTCCAACCCTACGGGCGCGGTATATACGGAAGAAGAAGTGCGCGCGATTGCCAAGGTTTGCGAAGAGGCGGAAATTTTCGTGCTTGCGGACGAAATTTACGAAAAGCTTTGCTATAACGGCGTAAAGGCGTTTTCGATTGCAAAGTGTAGCGAGAAGATGAAGGATTTGACGATTACCGTCAACGGCGTGTCCAAAACGTACGCTATGACGGGCTGGCGTATCGGGTATCTCGGCGCGCCTAAGGATATTGCAAAGGCGATTGATTCTTTTCAAAGCCACGCAACTTCTAACGCCTGCTCCATTTCTCAATACGCCACTATCGAGGCGTTGAAATCGACGGACGAAGAAATCGGGGAAATGGTGGATATTTTCGATAAGCGCAGAGCGAAACTGTTAAAGCTCATAGACGAAATTGACGGCGTAGAGGCGGTAGAGCCGGACGGCGCGTTCTACGTAATGCTCGTCGTCGGCGGTTTGTACGGTAAGAGCTATAACGGAAAAGTGATGAACGATTCCATAGAGTTTGCGGATACGCTTTTGGACGCGGAAAAGGTGGCAACCGTCCCTGGTATTTCGTTCGGTGCGCCCGATTGTATTCGTCTTTCCTACGCGCTTTCCGAGTCGGATATCGAAGAAGGCTTAAAACGGATTAAGCGGTTTGTGGAAAATTTGGCTTAAAGGCGGAAAAAATATGAAAAACGGGGCTGAAAAAGCTCCGTTTTTGCATAAAATAAAAAAAATTGCGTATTTTATAAAAATTTTTTCTCAAAACCCTTGAAATTATGTGAAAAATTTGGTAAACTATATGTAACCCAAGTTAAGAGAAACCCAAAACTTGGGAAAGTAGGACAAAATCTGGGAGGATTTGATTATGATTAAAGTAATTTACGGCGCAAAAGGTACGGGAAAAACCAAGATGATGATTGACGCGGCAAACTCCGCCGTGGCAAACGCGAAAGGACACTTGATTTTTATTAGCGACAGTAAGCGCGGTATGTATGATTTGGAAAGAGAAGTTCGCTTTATTGACGTAAGCGATTATGATATCGCAGGCGAATCGGCACTTTGCGGATTTATTAAAGGCGTGATTGCAGGTAATAACGACAACGAATACGTATTTATCGACGGCGTTGTTCGTATTGCAGGTAAGCCCGTGCAAGAGCTCGCGTCTTTCTTCTATATGCTTGATAAGGTAGCGAAAGACGATAGCTTGGTAATTACCGTTTGTATTTCCGCAACCAAGGAAGAATTGCCCGATTTCGTTACGAAATACTTATAATTTGAAGTAAAAAGGTATGAAAAAGACGAGCGGTTTTCCGTTCGGCTTTTTCGTCCTTTTGATAGGGGTATTTTGCGCGGACAAGCCGTGCAAAAAGGGAAAAGCGAGTTTGAAAGATAGACAAGGTAGGTTAGATGTATGTATTTTATCAGCACGAGAGGCGGTGAAAGGGTAACGGGCGCGCAAGCGATTGTAAAGGGGCTTGCTCAAAACGGCGGTTTATACGTGCCCGAAAGCTTTCCTAAAATTAGCAAAGAAGAGCTTGAAAGTATGGCGGAGATGTCCTATCCCGAACGCGCGGCGTTCGTCTTGGGTAAATATCTTGCCGACGATTTAGGGGAAGACTACCTGAAAGAAATTTGCGAAAAGGCATATTCCACGTTTACGGGGAACGACCCTGCGCCCCTTGTGAAGGTCAACGGTAATTTGTTCGTTTTGGAGCTGTTCCACGGCCCTACCTGTGCGTTTAAGGATATGGCGCTTACCGTTCTTCCGTATTTACTCAAAAAGAGTGCGGAAGTTACGGGTATCGACGACGAAATCTTGATTTTGGCGGCGACGAGTGGGGACACGGGTAAAGCGGCGCTCGAAGGTTTCCGCGACGTAAAGGGTACGAAAGTCGCGGTGTTCTATCCCGACGAAGGGGTAGCGAAAATGCAACGCTTGCAAATGTGTATCCAAGACGGTAACAACGTGTTCGTTTCGGCGGTACGCGGTAATTTCGACGATTGCCAACGCGCGGTGAAACGGTTGTTTGCGTCTGAAGATTTTAACGCACAGCTCAAAGAAAAAGGGGTACGCCTTTCGAGCGCGAACTCTATTAACTTTGGCCGTTTAGCTCCGCAAATCGCCTATTATTTCTCGGCGTATTTAGACCTTATGACCTCTAATCAAATTGAAATGGGCGACGAAATCGACTTCGTCGTACCTACGGGGAACTTCGGGGATATTTTAGCAGGCTGGTACGCAAAGCAAATGGGTTTGCCCGTGAGAAGATTAGTGTGTGCGTCCAACCGCAACAAGGTGCTTGCCGATTTCTTTGAAAAGGGCGTATACGACGTAAAACGCAATTTCTTCCGTACTATGTCCCCGTCTATGGATATTCTCGTTTCTTCTAACTTAGAGCGTTTACTCTTTGAAATTAGCGGTAGAAACGCGAAACTGACGGCGGAGCGTATGACACAGCTTGCCGAAAAGAAAGAATATTCCATTACCCAAGCGGAAAAGGCGATTTTGGACAAGGAATTCTTCGGCGGTTTTGCCAGCGAAGACGATATGATTGAGGCAATGTACGAAACGTTCGACGAGTTCGGCTATGCAATGGATACGCATACGGGCGTTGCACTCGCTGTCTACGCGCAATACAGAGATACTTTGGAAAAGAACGAGGACGACGAAGTTATCGACAATACCCCCGTAGTCGTGCTTTCGACGGCAAATCCTTATAAATTCCCCCAAGACGTGCTTTACGCGCTTTCGGGGAACGACGTGAAAGACAGCTTTAAGGGGATTAAGCGTTTGAATTTATTGACCGCTATGAAACCGCCCAAGAGCTTGTTGGATTTACGCTATCGTCCGTTACGGTTTAAGACGGTCGTAGATAACGATTTGAACGAGATGGCAACGGAAATTTTACGCTTTGCGGACGGGCATATCGTGCCTATTCCCGACGGCGGTAAAAAGTAAATAAACACAAAAACGCCCCTTGGTTTTTCGACGCCCGTTCGGGTGGGGAAGTACTAAGGGGATTTTGTATTTTAGGTGAAATTTTGCGCTATTTACAGTGAAAAGCGGAGCAAGCGTTTGCTTTTTTATACACGCTGTGTTATAATCGTAGTAGGAGAGAGATATGTTCGGATATATTCGCACGGACACGCCACGTTTATATATCAAAGACGATATTTTATATCGCGCTATGTATTGCGGTGTGTGCAAGGGTATTGCCAAGGTTTGCGGTCATACCGCGCGTTTTGGGCTTTCCTACGATTTGACCTTTTTATCCGTTCTATTGCATAACATTGCAGGACAGGACGTAAAAATTGAAAAACAGCATTGCTTGACGCATTGTATCCGTTCCCGTCAAATGGCGGAAGTAGACGAGCTGACCATGCAAATCGGCGCGCTCAATACCCTGCTTGCCTATTATAAATTTACCGACGATATCGAAGACGGCGACGGGGGGAGAGCCAAACGGTTATTCTTCAAAAAAGGCTTTAAGCGCGCAAAGAAGAAATATCCCGAAATAGAAAAAATCGTGCGCGAAAATTTGGCTATGCAACGGGAGCGTGAACGCGCTAAGGTAGAGAGCTTGGATTTGGCGTCGGACGCAACGGCAAGCATTATCGCGCAGTTTTCCGATTACGCCTTAGGGGATAAGGCGACGGAATATACCCGTAATTTATGCTACGCGGTAGGGAAATGGATATATTTAATCGACGCGCTCGACGATTACGATAAAGACAAGAAAAAGGGAGCGTATAACCCGTTTATCGCCGTATACGGCGCACCGTGCCGAGAGAAACTCTTAAAAAGTGAGTTCGGCGAAGAAGTGCGGTATATATTCCATTCGTTATTTTTCGATATTCGCGAAAATTTATCGAAAATTACCTTTCACTTTAACCGTGATTTATCCGATAATATTTTGCTTTTAGGCTTGCCTAAGACCACGGAAAATATTATGCAGGGATTAGGCTGTAACGGTCGGTGTAAAAAGGATAAAAGTTCGCTTTCGGCGGATAATAAATAAAGAGAAAAAAACGGCGAGAGCCGATAGGAGTTAATTATGAACGAATATTACGAGCTTTTAGGACTGAGCGAGAGTGCTACGGACGAAGAGATTACCCGTCGCTACGAAGAACTGAAAGCGAAATATAAGGAAGACAGATGGTTGGACGGCGAGGCGGGCAACGAAGCGGCGAAGATGCTCACAAAACTGGAAACGGCATACCGTGAAATTACCGCGTCCCGTAAAGAACAAAGTAAAAATACCGACGGCGAAAACACCGTCGAGATGATTTCCGCGTTGATTAAGGAAGGTAAAATCAACGAGGCGCAAACGCTCTTGGACGATTGTAACGAGCGTCCTGCCGAGTGGCATTATTTGCAAGCGGTCGTGTTCTATAAAAAGAACTGGACGAACGAGAGCAAGAAACAGCTGGAAATCGCTATGCAAATGGACCCTGATAACGTGAAGTACCGTAACGCATACGGAAAGCTGAATGCCAAAAACGATTATCAAAACCAAACGGCAAATCAAACGCAAAACCCGTACGCAAACGGGAACGGTATGCCTATGGACGACAATCAAATGGGTGGGAATGCTTGCTCCAACTGCATTTCCTGCTGTTACACGTATTTGTGTGTAGTCTGTTTGTTTAGTCTTTGTTGCGGTTGTAGATAAAAACAAAGAATATACGGCGCAATACTGCGTTAAGCTTGCGTTTTCTCTCGCTCGTTTACCTTATGTAAATCTCCCGTCGAGAAATCCGCGCTTGCCTTGTCTTGCTTGTATCTTGCTTTGTTTTTATTGCTTAGCTCCAAGTTTACAAGTATACTAGTAAACGCCTTGAACTGCTCGTATCTCCGTCGTTTTACCAGCATTACCGAAATGTCATTGCGAGCGTAAGCGTGGCAATCTTATCTAAATAAGACGATAGAACTATTATAGTAGAGCAATATGAAAAAAATTTCTTCTTACGAAATCGCGCTTTCTGCGCTCGCAACGGCGATTGCGACTATATTTTTAACGGTAGGCGTGTATTCGGAAATACTGCTCTTTACCGGTTATTTGCTTTCTAGCGTAGTGCTGATGCTACCGCTTGCCAAGCAAAGCTATCGCGGATTTTCGCTAGCGTATATTGCTACCTGCTTATTATCCCTACTTTTGAATGCAGGACGGTTTTTCGATTTATTACCGTTTATTATGTTCTTTGGCTTGCATCCGCTCGTGAATGAATTGCAATTAAAAATTAAAATTAACCGCTGGTTGGCTTGCGCGATAAAAGCGTTATGGTTTGACGGAACTATGTATTTGATTTGGCGGTTCGTATTTTCTATGACGACCACCATTGCTTGGATAGATGCGTATATTATCCCCGTACTGCTTATCGGCGGAACGCTGTTTTTCGGATTATACGATTATCTTACCTATCAATGGCGGATTGCGGTCAATACGCTCGTAGCCCGTATTTATAAAAAATAGAACGGTTTTATAGGAGGTGGAATATGCTCCAAAAAAACGATAGTATTATTGCCGTTACCGAGTCGCTCGGCTCGGGTGGGGAAGGCATTATCAGGCACGAAGGGATTACTTTTTTCGTGCCTGCTTGTTTACCTACGGAAAAAGTAAAATTTAAGGTCTTAAAAATTAAAGATAAAATAGGGTACGGTAAGCTGGAAGAAGTGCTTACGCCCGCCGAAGAGCGCGTGCGGGCGAAATGCCCCGTGTTTACCCGTTGCGGTGGTTGCGCTTTACAGCATTTGGAATATTCCCTGCAACTTGCGCATAAAGCGACGGTCGTGAAAGACGCGCTTAGGAAAATCGGCGGTATAGAAATGGAAGTGCCGAGCGCGATAAAAAGCGATTTGCCTTACGGCTATCGGAACAAATTACAAATGCCCGTCGGCGTGGATAGGGAAGGGGAAACGGTAATCGGATTTTACGCGGAGCGTAGTCATAGAATCGTGCCCGTATCTTCTTGCGCAATTCATCCAGATTGGGCGGAAAAACTGATTGCGATTATCAAACGGTACGTAAAAGAATGTGTGGTCAAAGGCTACGACGAAATGCAAAAAACGGGCGCGCTTCGGCATATCGTCGCAAGAGAAATCGGGGGTAAATTTATTTTTACGCTCGTGAGCGCGAAACGGAAATTACCGAATATAGAGTACTTAATTCAGTTGCTTTTAGAGCAGTTTGCGCAGTTTTCCCTGTATATCAATTTTAACGACGCGGATACCAACGTCATTCTTGGGAAAGAGTTTCAGCTCGTACACGGTACGGGGTTTTTTGAACACACGGAGCAGGGGATTTGCTACGAGGCAGGACCCGTAACCTTTTTGCAGGTCAATGAAAACGTGCGAACGAAATTATATAAGGACGCGTTAAAATCGGTGGCGCTGTTTGGCGACGAAGTGGTGATTGACGCGTACTCGGGCGGTGGACTTTTGACGGCTATGCTCGCCAAAAAAGCCAAGCGCGTGTACGGGATAGAGTTGGAAGAAGAGGCGGTGCGTTGTGCGGACGCGCTCAAAGCAAAGAACGGCCTGAAAAATATGCAAAATATTTGTGGAAAGGTGGAAGAAAAGCTTGCGGGCGTTTTGGAAAAAGAACGCGGGGAAAAGGTGCGTTTGATTTTAGACCCGCCACGGGCAGGTATTGCGCGGAGCGTGGTGAAAGCGCTCCTTGCAAGCGGTATTGAAAAGATGACCTTGATTAGCTGTAATCCTGCCACCTTGGCGCGTGATTTGGGTATGTTAACGGGACGACTTATTGAAAACGAAAAGGGCGAGCTGATTAAAAACCCTGCGTATTTAGATAAAGCGCAAGGGGAAACGCTTTCGGGGTATTATGCAATCGAAAAGATACAACCGTACGACATGTTCCCGCAAACGAAAGCGATAGAATGTTTGGTATGCATTACGAGAAAGGAGTAAATATGAAGATAGAAAAATTAGTGCCTGCGTATAAGGATTATATTTGGGGCGGTGAAAAATTAAAAGAAAAATACGGGAAACAAACGACGCTTTCGCCTTGCGCGGAAAGCTGGGAGCTGTCCTTTCATAAGGACGGTTTAACCCGCCTTAATAACGGAAAAACGCTTTTGGAAAGCGTAACTGGGCAGGATTTGGGCGAAAATGCCGAGAAATTCCCCTTCTTTCCTATGCTTATTAAATTTATCGACGCAAAACAAAACCTGTCTATGCAGGTCCACCCGTCGGACGAATACGCGCTCAAACACGAAAACTCGTTTGGAAAAACGGAAATGTGGTATATTGCCGAGGCGGAACAGGGCGCAGGGATTTATTTGGGGTTTAACCGTGAGGTAACGAAGGACGAGTTTGAAAGGGCAATCAAGGAACAGCGTTTGACGGAGCTTTTGAATTTTTACGAAGTCAAAGCGGGCGATTGTTATTTTATACCGTCGGGTACGATTCACGCAATCGGCGCGGGGTGCTTGATTTGTGAAATTCAGCAAAACAGTAACTTAACCTACCGCGTATACGATTACGGTCGTAAGGATAAAAACGGTAACGAGCGCGAATTACATATTGATAAGGCGCTTTGCGTAACCGATTTACATAAATTCGAGCCCGTGCATTTTGAAGACGGTATCCTCGGTCAAAGCGAATATTTTACCGTTCAAAAATATGAAGTCAAAAAGGAATTAACGCTAAACGCGACGAAACAATCCTTTCAATGCGTGATTTGCGTGAAAGGAAACGGCTATATAGACGGCGAAAAAATGCGCCTTGGCGACGCGTATTTCGTACCGGCGAATTACGGGGAATATTCCATAACGGGTAATGTGGAAATTATCGTTGCAAAAGTATGATAAAAACGGAACGGCAATGCGCCGTTCCGTTTTTTGAAAACAATTTAATTGTTTTATAGCCTAAAAACCCTTGCAATTTGACAGCAAAAAGTGGTATTATATATAATGTAAAGTATTTGTTTTTTTTAACGGAGGAAGTTATGAATAAATTTAAGAAATTTTTAGCGGTAGCGTTATCGCTCTGTCTTATCGGTGGTGGCGTATCAAGCTTGGGCGCATGTGAAAAGGAAGAACCACAAACTCCGCCCCCCGTTGTTCCCCAAACGGTAGATTTCACGGTCAGCGTGAAAACGGATAAGGGCGTAGCGGTGGAAGGTGTGCAATTCGTTTTGTGGGCGAATTTGGATAATTCTAAGACGGATTTGGAAACGAATTCGGAAGGTAAAGCAACGGTAAACGTTGCGGTGGGGGAATACGATTTGGAGCTTAATAGCGAATCGTTGCCCGAAATGCATTTTCCCGATAAATATAAATGGACGCTGGATATTTCTGAAAGCGTAACGAGCTTAGAAATCGTCGTGGAAAACGTAGCGCCCGACGGTACGCTGGAAAAACCGTATTATTTTGCGGTAAGCGACGAGAACGAGGCGAGCGTTACCTTACCTGCAAACGCGACCGTGTATTACGAACTGCGTAACCTTTCGGGGGCAAGCATGTTCATTCAAACGCAGGGCGTGGAAGTCGTTTATAAGGGCGTAACGTATACTTACGACGCGCAGAAAAACGCCGTGGAAGTACCTTTGGAAAAGACGGACACAAATTCGCGCGTAAGATTTGCGCTTGTGAATAAAACGGGCGCGGAGCTTATCGTAAACGCTATCTTGCAAGTACCCGAAGGTTCGCTTGAAAACCCGATTGTCTTAACGACGCTCGGCGAAGTTACCGTAGAAGTAAAGGGTACGGGACAAATATATTATCAGTGGGCGGCAAGTGAAGCGGGTACGTTTAAGGTTACCTCGAACAGTCAAGATTCGTATATTTCCGTAACGAATAAAACGCAAGTGAGCTCCGAAACGGTTATCAACCGTGAAGGACAAGACCAAACGTTAAAGACGACTATCGAAATTGCCGTAAACGCAGGCGACGTCATCAGTATAGAGGCGTCGGCGTTCGGAGCGGAAAACGGTCAAGAGTATTCTTACGAAATCAACTTCGGTTTCCAAGCTTCGCTTTCGTAAAAGGGACTTAAAATGAAGAAAACAGGATTGTTTAAGGCGACAATCATAGGCTTGCTTTGCTCGCTTTGCTTTTCCGCTTGCGGTCTTACGCCACGGGAAACGGTGAGTATCGTATCCATAGAAAAAACGGCGACGGACGGCTTGGTCGATACCTACACCATTTATTATAGCGACGGTTCGGAATATTCCTTTGAAGTAACGAACGGCGCGGACGGTGAAAAGGGCGAAAAAGGGGATACGGGCGCAACCGGCGAAAAAGGGGAAACGGGCGACGACGGCGAAGATATTACCTTGCAGGCGTTATACGAGGCGTACGTAGCGGAATACGGCGAGATAAGCTATGCGGAGTTTTTGTCGTTATATATGACCTTACAAACGGATAATTTTACCGTCATTAACCGTGTTTTGCAATCGGCGGTCAAAATTTACAGCGAGTTTGTAGAGCCGAATGAAGATACTGCCGAGCCTGAGCCTGCGGTATATACGGGCTCGGGCGTCGTGTATCGCATTGACGAGGATTATACCTATTTTTTAACCAACTACCACGTCGTGCATAGCGATAAGGCGGTGGATTCGAATATTTCTACTAAAATGCATCTATACTTATACGGTAGTGAGAGTAAACCGAAGAAAGAGTCGGACGGTACGGTTGTTTACGACGACTACGCCGTGCCGTGCGAGTATATCGGCGGAGCAATTTCCGCGGACGTGGCTATGGTGCGTGCGGAAACGGCAAAGGTAAAGCAAATCAACGAAAATATTTGCGAAGTGGTGTTTGCGGACGATTATTTCGTGGGACAAACGGCGTTTACTATCGGCAATGCGTTAGGAAACGGTATTAGCGTTACCGAAGGGATTGTCAGCGTTAAAGACGATAATATTTCCCTTAGCATTGACGGGACGACGCGGACGTATCGTTCTATCCGTATGGATACACCGTTATACCAAGGCAATTCGGGTGGCGGTTTGTTTAATGCAAACGGCGAGCTTATCGGGCTTAGCAACGCAGGGCTTTTGGAAAAGGAGCATATCAATTTTGCCGTGCCCTTACCTATCGTAAAAGGGGTTGCGTATAACGTATGGTCGCATTATACTGATGAAACGGACGACACGCTCGGCGTATATAAAATCAAGCTGGGATTGTCGGTTCGCTCGGAAAATATGCGCTACGTTTACGATACGGCAAAGGGTAGCGGAGAAATCGTGGAAGATATTTTCGTAGCGGAAATCGCGGACGGAAGTATCGCGCAAACGCTCGATTTACAGGTGGGCGATAAAATAACGGCAATCACCGTGGACGGCGAAATTTTCTCTTTGGCTCGGGATTTTCAAATTTCCGACGCGCTGTTTTTCGCGACGAGCGGAAAGAAAATATCCGTTTCGTACGAACGGAACGGCGAAAAATACACCACGGCGGAATATACCGTTTTAGCAAGCGATTTGGTTTTAGTGGAATAGGAGTAATACAATGTCAAAAAAATATATCGTAGCGATTGATTTAGGCGGAATGAGCGCGAAAGGCGCGCTGTTTTCGACGGATGATAAAATTATATGCGAAGATAGGGTAAAAACCTGCTCGAAAGACGGTTTTGAATGTACCGTAAACAGTCTTGCCGAGCTTGCAAAAACGCTTGCAGACAAGGCGGGCGTAAGCTTTGACGACGTGCTTGCTATCGGCGCGGGCGCGCCTGGGGTAGTGGATAGCCGTACGGGGGTAATCCTTAGGTGGAGTAATTTTAACTGGAATAACGTACCCTTTGCCGATAGACTGTCCGCGCTTACGGGTAAACCCGTATTCGTGGCGAACGACGCGAACGTGGCGGCGCTGGGCGAGGCGAAATTCGGGGCGACGTCAAAGTATCAAAGCAGTATTTTGCTCACTATCGGTACGGGCGTCGGCGGTGGTATCGTGTTCGACGGTAAGCTCATTGAGGGGTATAAAAGTGCGGGTGCGGAGCTTGGGCATATCACCATTCGCGAAGGGGGCTTGCCTTGCGCTTGCGGTCGTTTGGGTTGCTATGAAAAATACGCGTCCGCGACGGCTTTGATTTTGCAAACCCGCCGTGCTATGGTAGAAGATTTGAGCAGTGAAATGTGGGCGCTGGTAGACGGTAAGATTGAAAACGTAGACGGTCGAACGGCGTTTGAAGGCGCGCGCCGTGGGGACGCGACGGCGAAAAAGGTAATAGAGCAGTTCGTCGGGTATTTATCCGAAGGGATTGCCGACTTTGTCAATATTTTGCGTCCCGAGGCTATCGTGCTAGGTGGCGGTATAGCAAACGAAGGGGAAGACTTGTTTGGACCGCTGAGAAGTGCGGTTGATAAGAGAACGTATATTGCAATGGATATCGTGCCTTTGAAAATTGTCGGCGCAAAGCTGGGTAATCGTGCAGGCGTGTACGGCGGATATGCTATTGCTAAGGAAAAGCTTGGTTAAATGAATACGCATTATAGGAACGAAAAAACAAAACGGGGTAGACAGGTACGCGGTGAAAGCGTGCAAAACGCGCCTGTATATACCGCTACGTATAAAGTGCAAAGAAGTGATAGTCTTTTGGAGTTTTTGCTTAGAAAGTGTAACACTTCGCGCAATAACGTGAAGAATTTACTCGTGCGAAAGCAGGTGCTCGTCAACGGGAGCGTGGTAACGCAATACGATTTTCCGCTGGCGAAGGACGACGAAGTGAAATTAGCCAAGTCGCCCGTGCGCGAAAGCGAGAGCGTGAAAAGAGCGGTCGTAAAAAAGACGGTCCGTCCGCAAATGAAAATTATTTACGAAGACGACGACTTCATTGCGGTGGACAAGCCTTGCGGTCTTTTATCGGTGGAAAACGAAAAGGAAACGGAGTGCGCGTACGGATACGTGGTGGAATATTTGAAAACGCAGGGTAAGAATATACGACCGTATATTTTGCACCGAATTGATAAGGAAACGTCAGGCGTTTTGGTGTTTGCGAAGAATATTAAATTACATTCTATGCTCAAAATGGCTTGGAACGAGTTTATTACCTTGCGTGAGTACGTCGCGGTTGCCGAAGGGGTATTTGAAAAGAAGGAAGATACTATCGTTTCGTACTTAAAAGAAAACGTCAATAAATTGATGTATTCGACGAACGATATCAAAGGTCAAAAGGCGATTACGCATTTTGAGGTAATGAAAGAAAGTGCGCAGTATTCTATGCTCCGCGTGCGCATTGATACGGGTAGAAAAAACCAAATCCGCGTGCATATGCAGGATAGGGAGCACCCGATTGTAGGGGACGATAAATACGGTCATACCAAAAATCCGCTCAATCGGTTGGGATTGCACGCAAGCAAGCTGGCGTTTATACATCCCGTTACCAAACAGGTAATTACCTTACAAGCGCCGATACCGTCTTGCTTTCATACGCTATTTGCAAAAAAATAATCAAAAAAACCGTTCGTAAAGTGGTTTGCGAGCGGTTTTTTTCATAGTCATTCGTTGACTTTATAAATAGAATGTGCTATAATAATAAAAATATATATTTTTATCTTGGGAGCGAAGTGAAAATGCAGGAAGAAAAAGCGTGCTATGAAAGGGAGCTAAGGAATTTTTTTAGGGGAGATAAATACGTCGAGCTTTCGGGGATTGTCATTGAAGAGGTAGACGATACGAAAGCGGTAATTACGGCGGAAGTGAAAAAGGAGCATCTCAACGCCAACGGCTGTGTGCAAGGCGGAATGTTGTATACTATGGCGGATTTCGCGTTTGCCGTTTTAGGGAATTATTTACACCCGTTTACCGTTACGCAGTGCGGTCATATCAACTACCTTCGCCCTGCGTTTACGACGAAACTTACGGCGGTAGCCAAGGAAACGGCGAAAGCAGGGCATACGTCCCTTTCGGAAGTGGTGATTACGGGCGACGACGGAAAGGTATGTTGCGTTTGTCAGTTTAACGGGTTCGTTAAGGATACGGATAAAGAAGAATTTACGAAAAAATACGGAGAAGAACAATGATATACGATAAGAAAATCGAAACAATGTCCAGAGCGGACATGCGCGCGTTGCAGTTGACAAGGCTCAAAGAAATTGTCAAATACGCGTATGAAAACGTACCTTTTTATAAGAAAAAATACGACGAGGCAGGCGTAAAACCGTCGGATATTCAAACGCTGGAAGATATTCAAAAATTGCCGTTTGTAACCAAGGCGGATTTGCGGGAAAATTATCCGTACGGTATGCTGAGCGTACCCCTTTCCAAAATATCCCGTATTCACGCGTCCAGCGGTACGAGCGGTAAACCGACCGTCGTTGCGTATACGGACGAGGATATGGAGGTTTGGACGGAGTGTGTGGCTCGGCTCGTCGTGGCAGGTGGCGGTCGCTCGGACGATATCGTACAAATTTGTTTTGGGTACGGCTTGTTTACGGGCGCGCTTGGACTCCATCAAGGTTGGGAACGCGTTGGCGCGGCGGTAATTCCTGCGTCGGTAGGGAATACCGAACGGCAAATTATGCTCATGAAGGATTTGCAAACGACGGCGCTCGTGTCTACGCCGTCCTATGCGTTACATATTGCGGAAGAAATGGAACGGCTGGGGTATAAGCCGGAAGATTTTAAGCTCCGCGTGGGTATGTTCGGTAGCGAGGCGAGCTCGGAAGAAATGCATAAGGAAATTGCACGGAAATTACACGTATTGCCCACCGATAATTACGGGCTGAGCGAGCTTATCGGACCTGGCGTTTCGGGAGAGTGTGAGCATAAGTGCGGTATGCATATCAATGAAGACCATTTCTACGCTGAAATTTTATCTCCCGAAGATTTTTCGCCCTTAGGCGAAGGTGAATACGGCGAGCTGGTGTTGACGTCGCTTACCAAAAAGTCTATGCCTATGATACGGTATCGGACGAAAGATATTACCAAGATTGATTATTCGCCTTGCGCGTGCGGTAGAACGACGGCAAGAATGGCAAAGCTCAAAGGCAGAACGGACGATATGCTCGTCGTCAAAGGCGTCAACGTATTCCCGTCGCAAATCGAAGGCGTGCTCCTGTCCTTTAAGGAAATCGGCGGTTCGTATGAAATCGTCGTTACGCGCGAAGATTACAAGGATAAGCTGGAAGTGCGCGTAGAGCTCGTGGACGATTCTATCGTCGGCGATTACGGTAAGCTCGAAAAGCTGAGCGCGGATATCCGCCACGCCTTAAAGACGGTACTTCAAATCGACGTGAAATTGAGTATTTTGGAACATAAATCGCTCAAACGCTACGAAGGGAAAGCGAAACGGGTAATCGACCTTAGAAAATATTGAGAGCAAAGGATGAAACAAATGAAAGAATTGACTTTAACGAATAAAGCGATAGCGCGTGGCGCGTACGAGGCAGGGGTAAAGGTGCTTTCCGCATACCCTGGCACGCCGTCCACGGAAATCGCGGAAAATTTTGCAAAAATGTCGGGTGTATACGCCGAATGGGCGCCGAATGAAAAGGTAGCTGTGGAAGTGGCGCTCGGTGCGTCCGTCGCAGGCGCGCGCGCTATGGCGTGTATGAAACACGTGGGGCTCAACGTCGCCGCCGACCCGCTCTTTACCGCGTCGTATACGGGTGTGAACGGCGGACTTGTAATCGTCGTTGCGGACGACCCTGGTATGCATTCGTCGCAAAACGAACAGGATTCCCGTTACTATGCGCGGAGCGCGCACGTGCCTATGTTAGAACCGTCCAACGCGTCCGAGGCGAAAGAGTTCGTTAAGCTTGCGTATGCGTGGAGCGAACAATTCGATACGCCCGTTCTTATTCGTGAAACGACGCGCGTAGCACATTCGCACGGCGTAATCGAGCTTTGTGAGCGCGAAGAATTGCCCTTAAAAACCTACGAAAAAGCGTCGAATAAATACGTAATGATGCCCGCAAACGCGATTAAACGGCACGTCGTCGTGGAAGAGCGCGACAAGGCGTTGTCCGAATTCGTCAATACCGCGGATATTAACCGCGCGGAATATACGTCGGAAGAAGAAATCGGCGTGGTATGCTCGGGCGTCGTATACGAATACGTCAAAGAGGCGTTGCCAAACGTAAACGTGTATAAGGTAGGTACGGTATATCCGTTGCCCTTAGACGCGATAAAAGCGTTTGCAAAGCGCGTGAAAAAGTTGATTGTAATTGAAGAATTAGAGCCGTATATGGAAGACGCGCTCAAAGCGGTAGGCGTTGCTTGTGAAGGGAAATCTATGTTCTCCTTGCAGGGCGAGCTGTCCGTTTTGAAAATTGCGCAAGCGTTTAGCGGTGCAGACGCGCCTAAGGCGGAGCAAGTACCGCCCAGACCCCCCGTTATGTGCGCAGGTTGTCCGCATAGGGGCGTGTTCTACGTGCTCAATAAATTAAAATTGACCGTCAACGGCGATATCGGTTGTTATACGCTGGGTGCGGTTGCACCCCTTTCGGCGGTGGATACCTGCGTTTGTATGGGTGCGTCGGTGGGTATGGCGCACGGGTTTAAGAAAGCGACGGACGGCGAAAGCAAGAACGTGGCGGTTATCGGCGATTCTACCTTCTTACATAGCGGTGTTACGGGTTTGATTAACGCGGTATACAACGAAAGCGGAATCACGCTCATGATTTTGGATAATTCCACGACGGGTATGACGGGACATCAACAGCACCCTGCCACGGGTAAAAATTTGATGGGCGAGCCCGCGCCTATCGTGCTTTTAGACGAGCTTTGCAAGGCTTGTGGGGTTAAGGATTTACAAATCGTAGACGCGTACGATATCAATGCCGTGGAAACCGCTGTGAAAAAGGCAACCGCGTCCAAGGAAGTAAGCGTCATTATCGCGCAAAGACCTTGTGCGCTTTTGGATAAGTCTAAAAAACCTAAGGTTGCCGTACACGATTGTAAAAATTGCGGTAAATGTATGAAACTCGGCTGTCCTGCGATTAGCCGTGGAGAAAAGGGGATTGTGATTGATAAGACGCAATGCGTCGGTTGCGAAGTGTGCGTAGCCGTTTGTCCCTTCGATTGCTTAAAAAAGGAGAGTGAGTAAGATGACAACGAATATTCTTATTTCGGGTGTAGGCGGTCAAGGTACGCTCCTTGCAAGCAGAGTGCTTGGCAAATACGCAATGCTGAAAAATCAGGATTGTAAACTTTCGGAAATTCACGGAATGAGCCAGCGTGGTGGTTCGGTAACGACGCACGTGAGAATAGGCGAGCGTATCCATTCCCCCGTCGTTTGGGAAGGTGGCGCGGATATTATTTTGGCGTTTGAAATTTTGGAGTCGGCGCGCGTAAAGCATTATCTCAAAGAGGACGGCGTGCTCCTTGTCAACGAAGAAGTGATTTTGCCTATGCCCTGTATTACGGGTGCAATGCAATATCCCGAAAACTTAAAAGAGCAGTTGACGAGCTCGGTGAAGAAAGTGGTGTTTATTCGAGCGAAAGAGCTTGCTATGCAAGCGGGTAGCGAAAAGGCGACGAATATCGTAATGCTGGGTAGCGTTTGTAAATTGCAGGGCTTAGACAAAGCGGTGATGGAACAAGCGGTCGCCGAGTGCGTGCCCGAAAAGTTTAGAGAGTTGAACCTTAAAGCGTTTGCATTAGGGTATGAACAAGTGTGAAATCTATTTAACGAAGGTATAAAAAATGCAGTATTTTCAACAAGAAATTGAAACAATGAGCAAAGCGGAAAAACGGGCGTTGCAGTCGGAGCGACTTGTCAATATCGTCAAGTATGCGTATGAAAATCAAACGCCGTACCGCGCGAAGATGGACGCGATTAAGCTCAAACCCAGCGATATTAAGTCCATTGACGATATTTATAAATTGCCGTTTACCGTGAAACAGGATTTGCGCGACGCGTATCCGTTCGGTATGATGGCGCGTCCTAAGAGCGATTTGGTGCATTTGCACGCGTCGAGTGCGACGACGGGTAAACTTACGGTAGCAGGCTATACCCAAAAGGATATTGACGTTTGGGCGGAATGTGCGGCGCGTTGCTTGGTAATGGCAGGTGCGGACAAAAACAGCGTGGTACACGTATCGTACGGTTACGGTCTGTTTACAGGCGGTTTGGGTATGCACTATGCAGGCGAAAAGCTGGGCGCGGTGGTCGTACCTGCGTCGGCAGGGAACACGCAAAAGCAAATCCAACTGCTCGTTGATTTCGAGGCGGATATTATTTGTTGTACTCCGTCGTACATTATTTATCTTGCCGAAGAAATTGAAAAGATGGGCTTAAAAATCGGTAAGGACATCAAGCTCAAAGGCGGTGTATTCGGCGCGGAGGCTTGGTCGGAGGGTATGCGCGAGGATATTGAAAAACGCTTGAATATCCGTGCTTGTGATATTTACGGGCTTTCGGAAATTGCAGGGCCTGGGGTGGCGTGCGATTGTCAGTTTAAGACGGGTATGCATTTCCAAGACGACCATTATTATCCCGAAATCGTGGACGTGGACACCTTAGAACCGCTTGGCTATGATAAGTCGGGTGAGCTCGTTATTACGACGCTGACAAAAGAAGGTATGCCACTTATCCGTTATCGCACGCGCGATATCGCAAGCTTGAACGACGACCCCTGCCCTTGCGGTAGAACGTCGGTGAAATTGAACAAAATTACGGGTAGAAGCGACGATATGCTCATCATTCGCGGTGTCAACGTATTCCCGTCGCAGATTGAGAGCGTGCTTTTGAAGAATGAAAATATTCAACCGCATTACCACATTAACGTGGATAGAGTAAACAATCTCGATACAATGGAAATCGTCGTGGAGCTTTCTCCGCATATTGCGCTCGACGAAGTGGCGCACGTGGAAGAAATTCGTAAAAAGCTGAGCGCGGATATGGCGTCGGCGCTTAGCGTGAGTGCGAAAATTACGCTCGTGTCCCCTGGGACGGTTGCGAGAAGTGAAGGAAAGGCAAAGCGTATCACGGATAACCGTAAATTGAAATAAGATAAGGAGAGGAAATATATGATTAAACAAATAGCTGTATTTTTGGAAAACAGAGAAGGCAGAGTGAGCGAGTGCTGTAAAGTGCTCAAAGACGCAGGCATCAATTTGCGTTCTATGTCCATAGCGGATACCAAGGATTTCGGTATTTTGCGTATTATCACGGACGATAACGAGCTTGCGCTTTCCGCGCTCAAAACCGCAGGATTTTTATCTTCACTCGTAGAGCTCGTGGCAATCGAAGTACCCGATAAATCGGGCGCGCTTGCGGACCTGCTCATAGCTTTATACGAAGGCAGTGTGAATATCGAATATATGTATTCGTTCGCAGGCGCGAACGGACACGCGCAAATCGGGTTTAAGACCACGTCGCCCGAAAAAGCGGTGGCGCTTTTGGAACAATGCGGAGCAAAGCTCATCTAAGAATATAACATGCAAAAAATAACGAGTTTTACCGTCAATCACGATACCTTGGAAAAGGGTATGTATATTTCCCGTGTGGACGGGGATATAATAACGTACGATATTCGTATGAAAAAGCCGAACGCAGGGGATTATTTATCGCCTGCAAGCGCGCATACCTTAGAGCATTTATTTGCAACCTACGCGCGCAATCACCGCGTAAAGGATAGCGTGATTTACGTCGGTCCTATGGGCTGTCGAACGGGTTTTTATCTGCTCGTTCGCGATAGCGTGAGCAAGGCGGACGCGATTGCGCTCGTATTAGAGAGTATGCGCTTTGCCCGTGATTTCGACGGCGAAATTTTCGGTAGCACGGCAAAGGAATGTGGAAATTATCTCGACCACGACTTGGCTGGCGCAAAGGCGGTTGCCAAGGATATGAGCGAAGTTTTGCAAGACTGGACGGTAGAAAACTTACGGTATAAGGAGTAAACTATGGGCGATATTTTAGACGTTATTAAATCGCGTAAAAGCGTGAAAAAGTATAAATCCGACCCTGTGCCCAAGGCACTTATCGAGAAAATCGTAGAGGCAGGTACGTATGCACCGTCGGGTAAGAACTGGCAATCGCCGATTATACTCGCGGTTACGAATAAGGAAATTCGCGACGAGCTTTCACGGCTGAATTTTATGTCCGACTCTGATAAACGGGTTGACCCCTTTTACGGCGCACCCGTCGTTCTCGTGGTGCTCGCGGACAAGAGCAAGCATACGTATATTTACGACGGTTCGCTCGTAATGGAAAATATGCTTTTAGAGGCGCATAGCTTAGGGCTTGGCGCGTGTTGGATTCACCGCGCTAAGGAAACGTTTGAAACGGACGAGGGCAAGGCGATTTTGAAAAAATTAGGCATTGAAGGTGAGTACGAAGGCATAGGAAATTGTATCGTGGGATATCCCGATATGACGCCTTTGGAAAAGCCTCGTAAAGAAAACTGGATATATTGGATAGAATAAAGGAGAAAAAGAAAATGGAAAACAAAATTATTTGTAATTGTATGCAAGTATCGGTAGCGGATATTGAAAAAGCTCTGCACGAGCACGAGCAGTTTGAAAACGTAGAAAAAGCGTTTGACGAAGTGCAAATGATTACGCACTGCTCGACGGGTTGCGGTACTTGTCATTCCAAGGTTTTGGACGTCATTTCCGAACTGATGGCGTAAAATGAAAACGGGCGTTTCAACGGCGTCGCTGTTTTTGCGAAAATATAACGAAGACGCGTTACCGCTCTTAGACAGCCTTGGCGTAAAACACGCCGAGGTCTTTCTCACGACGTATTCCGAATATGGAAAGGAATTTGCGCAAATATTATCTTCGCGAAAGGGGAATATCACCGTCAATTCCGTGCATAGCTTAGTAACGGACTTTGAACCGCAACTGTTTAACGCGCACGATAGAGCGCGCAAAGACGCTTTTTCACGCCTTGAAAAGGTAATGGAAAGCGCGCAAACCTTACACGCCCCCTATTATACCTTTCACGGCACGGCACGCGTTAAAAAAGCGTCGCGTAGCGGAGCGTTGGACAATTTCCCTAAAATGATAGAAAATATGCAAGCGATTTCCGATTTTTGTAACGCACGCGGAGTAACGCTGTGTTTAGAAAACGTGGAATGGGCGTTGTATAACCGTATCGGCGTGTTTGAAACGTTATCGTCCAACGTTCCGAACTTGAAAGGGGTTTTGGATATCAAGCAAGCGCGCATTTCCGAAATCCCCTACGAGAACTATTTGCGTGAAATGGGTACGCGACTTGCGTACGCGCATATTTCAGGCTTAGACGAAAAGGGTAAAATGTGTTTACCGCATAAAGGTAAATTTGATTTTGAAACGCTCGTAAAACGACTCAAAGACGTGGGCTTTGACGGCGCGCTTTTAATCGAAGTATATACCGGCGATTACGGCGACGAAACGGAGCTGAAAACCGCCTGCGATTATATGGACGAGATTTTATATAAAAACGGCGTTCTATCTTCGTAATTTTTTTTTATTTTTTTGCAAAAACTGTTGACAGCGATATTTTTATATGCTATAATATTATTAAGATTAAATCTTATTAAGGAGCAAAAAGTATGAAATTTTATCAATGTGAAAAATGCAAAAAAGTGATTGTGAGCCGTGAAGAATTAAAGCTGGACGGCTGGGTGGAGCTTGTAGCGGGTAGCGTAGACGCGTCCATGGAAAAGCACGTGCCCGTCGTTACGAAGAAGTGTAAGCAAGTGAAAGTGGACGTAGGGAGCGTAGCGCATCCTATGACGGCGGAGCATTTGATTGAGTGGGTTGTGATTGAAACGGAGCAAGGGTATCAAATCAAGTATTTGACGGCGGAAAGCACCCCCGTTTGCAATTTCTCGCTCGCGGACGGCGACGCGCTCGTAGCGGTATACGCATATTGCAACCTGCACGGACTTTGGAAAAATTAAAAAAAGGATAAAGAGCAATGATTGAAAAGGAAGCAATGTATAAGCTGACCTACGGGTTATTTGTTTTAACGACGACGGACGGGGAAAAGCAAAACGGCTGTATTGTAAACACGGTTTCTATGATTACGGATAATCCTAAGCGGATTACGGTATTTGTGAACAAAGCGAATTATACGGAAGAACTGCTTAGAAAGACGGGTGTTTTCAACGTGTCCGTTTTGACGGAAAAGACGCCGTTTGATATTTTCAAGCAGTTTGGGTTTGCGTCGGGTAGAGATACGGATAAATTTGCAAATACCGCGTATCCTAAGACGGAGAACGGCTTATACTATATTCCCGAGTATGCAAACGCGGTATTAAGCGGTAAAGTAATCGACGCGTACGACTACGGCACGCATACTCTATTCGTTGCGGAAGTTACGGAGGGGAAAGTATTATCAAGCGATAAATCGGTATCGTACGAGTACTATTTAAGCAATATTAAACCCAAACCGCAAGCGGAAAAGAGCAATACGGAAAAGTGGGTTTGTAAGATTTGCGGTTACGTGCACGAAGGGGAAATGCCCGACGATTTCATTTGTCCTTGGTGTAAGCATCCCAAAGAAGATTTTGAGCGAATTAGCTAAAATCCGACGCTTTTCGACGGATATTTGCCGTTGAAAAAAGTAAAAAATAAAATTTACGGAAAAAGGTTGGAAAAGGACGAAAAAAGACTTGACAACCTTTTTTTTAATTGTTATAATTACGGGGTAAAGAATGAACGCACAGGCAAAGGATGGTGAAAAGTATGTCTACGGTAAAAGTTGGTGAAAACGAAAGCGTGGAAAGCGCACTTCGTCGTTTTAAGAGAAAGTGCTCTCGCGACGGCATTATCGGGGACCTTCGTAAGAAAGAATTTTACGAAAAGCCTTCCGTAAAGAAAAAGAAGAAGTCGGAAGCGGCTAGAAAAAGAAGCAGAAACTAAACGGTAGAAGAACTCACGAAAAATCGTGGGTTCTTTTATTTATCGTTGTCGAATTTTAAGAGCAAAGGTCAATAATAGGTAAAAAAAGTCAAAAGGAGAGAAAATATGTCTAAGGACAAGCGGTTGGAACAAAAACGCACGTTTAGAGAAGAGGCACGTCTTGCAAAATCGCGCATTAAAAGCGGTTTTTGGACGAGATGTAAAGAAGATATGGACGAGCAGTTGGAGCTGGCAAGACGGCAAGGCTTAAACGAAAGCAAGGCAGGTCGGTTTTTCAAAACGCAGGTCAGCGCGAAGATTGCAGGGGATACAGAAGATAATTTTTATTTGAAGGTAAAAGAAATGTTGCTGTCCGAAGGGGAAGTGAGCGACGCTATCGGACGACTTACGGACAAGCCCTATTATGAAAGCTTGAGCTACGAAGAAAAGCAACGCTACAATTTATCGCTGAGCGAGCGGTACTTGCGGGCTTTGGAGCGTTTTCGCAAGGAATGTGCTTTTAATCTTCGCGATAAAAACGCCTAAAAGTCGCTTGCCAAATCGCGTGGGATATGATATAATAAAAGCGTATGATGGAAACGAATGAAATACTCGAAAAATTGAATGAAGAACAAATTAAACCCGTTTTACAAACGGAAGGTGCGGTGCTCGTGCTTGCGGGCGCAGGGAGCGGTAAAACGCGCGTTTTAACGTCGCGGATTGCCTATTTAATGCTGGAAAAGGGCGTGCCCGATTCGGCGATTTTAGCCATTACCTTTACGAATAAAGCGGCGAACGAAATGAAAGAACGGCTTTCTAAAATCGTGGATATTTCACGCGCGTGGGTGTGTACCATTCACAGTATGTGCGTGCGTATTTTGCGTATGTACGCCAAGGAAGTGGGGATAAACGAAAATTTCTCCATTTACGCCGAGGCGGAGCGCAATAACATTATTAAAAAATCTTTCCAAGAATGCGACTATGACGACGAAAAATTGTTAAAGTCCGTCAAATTCCATATCGCCAACGCCAAAATGCTCGGTTTTTCCCCCGAGCGTTACGCCGAAGAATACGCAGGCGATAACGATATCGAAGAAGTTACCAAGGTCTACCGCCGTTATCAAAAGCATTTGCGCGAAAATAACGCGCTCGATTTCGACGATTTATTGAACGAAACAAGACTTTTGCTCCGTCAAAACGAAGAGGCGAGAGAATATTTGGGCGGTCGTTTCCGTTATATTTTAGTGGACGAGTTCCAAGACACCAACGCCGTGCAATACGAGATTGTAAAACTGCTTGCGTCCGTACACGGGAATTTATTCGCCGTAGGCGACGACGACCAGTCCATTTACGGCTGGCGCGGTGCAAAAATTGAAAATATTTTACACTTTGAAAAGGATTTCAAGGGCGCAAAGGTGTTTAAGTTGGAGCGGAATTACCGCTCGACAGGGCAAATTTTGAAGCTTGCCAACACGGTAATTAAAAACAACGCGCATAGAAAAAGCAAGACGCTTTGGACGGAAAATCCCGACGGCGCGCCTGCTAAGGTGCACGAGGCGGATGAAGAAAGCGGTGAGGCGCGGTTTATTGCGCGCACCATTGCAGGATTACTCACAAGGGGGTATCGCTACTCCGATTTTGCCGTGCTGATGCGTTTGAACGCGCTTACGCGTTCGCTTGAACAAGAGTTTTTAGCGGACGGAATTCCCTTTAAGGTATTCGGCGGTTTCAAGTTCTACGAGCGTAAGGAAATTAAGGATTTGCTGGCGTATTTGCGGTTGATTAACAACCCGTTCGACAGCGAGGCGGTAACGCGGATTATCAATTTCCCCAAGCGCGGAATCGGCGCGAAAACGGTGGAAAATTTACAAAATTACGCGTATGAGAACGAGTTTTCTGTTTACGACGCGCTGTTTGAGTTGGACGAAATCGGCTTTACGGGTGCAACCAAGCAAAAGCTGGAAGAGTTTAGAAATCTCGTAAAGGGTTGGATTTTTGAAAGTCAGGACTTGCCCGTAAACGAGCTGGTGAAAAAAATCGTTTTGGATACGCATATGCGCGAGGCGTACGCGGACGATTCAGACGAGAGTATCAATAAACGCGCAAATATCGAAGAATTTATCAATTCCGTGGACGAATATTGTAGGCTGAACGCAGGGGCGAGCTTGACCGATTATCTCAATCAAATTATGCTCGTTTCGGATACGGACGATATGGACGACGGGAATTACGTTACGCTTGCGACCATTCACTCGGTCAAGGGCTTGGAGTTTAAGGCGGTGTTCGTTTGCGGTATGGAAGAAAATATCCTGCCCGTTTCCCGTGCCGTTGGAAACGACGACGATATGGAAGAAGAACGCCGTTTAATGTACGTAGCCATAACCCGTGCAAAAGAGCGGTTATTCCTTACCCGCTCCAAGAGCCGTTATCTTTACGGCAAACGCGAACCGACCGCGCGCTCCCGCTTTTTGAAAGAGCTCAGCGCAGAGTTGGACATGCCCAAGGAACAACCGCGTGTATTCAGAAGTTATGAAGACGGCGACCCTGAAAGCTATGGAAATTCCGCATACGGTGGGGGCAGGTACGAAACGAATAACGGCTACGGCAATAGAAACGCCTACGGCTACGGTGGCGGTTACGGCAAGAGCTACGGGGACGATAGGGGCAATTCCGCGGTTACCCGTAGTACTTGGCAGGGCGGTTCGTCCTACGGCGGTACTACCTATGGTAGTAGCTCATACGGGGAACGGCATACGACGAGCAAGCAAAGTAGCGGATTTTCGTACGGTGGAATCGGAAAGGCGAGTACGCCAAAGCCTACTACGGGTAAAGATTTGAGCGCATTCAAAACGGGCGTTAAAGTCAAACACCCGAAGTTTGGCGTCGGAGTGATTATTACCGTCAAGGGCACGGGTGCAAATATGATTTTAGACATTGCCTTTGAAGGGGTGGGGATTAAGCAGTTATCGGCAGGTCTTGCCCCCTTAACAATCCTATAAAAACGACGTATATACGTCGCATTTCAGCGTTGTCGCTCGCTTACGTACTATCGGTACGCGCGCTCGCGACGCCTTGAACTGCTCGTATCTCCGCCATTTTTACCGCTCGGCTCAGTGTTGACTGAATGTCATTGCGAACGAGCAATGCGAGTGTGGCAATCTTATACCAACCCTACCACAAAAGGAGAACACAATGAATAGACAAAGAGAGCTTGTGGATATTCTCAATAAATGGGCGTACGAATACTACGTCTTGGATAATCCTACCGTGTCGGATAAAGAGTACGACGCGCTTTACGACGAGCTTAGAAAGTTAGAACAAGAAAGCGGTGAAGTGTACGCGGACAGTCCGACGAAAAGGGTGGGCGGTGAGCCGATTAAAGGCTTTGAAAAACATACGCATATTGCTCGGCTGTTTAGCTTAGATAAATCGGTGTCCGAAAATGAATTGCAAGCCTTTTTAACGCGCGTGGAAAAAGTAGCGGGCGCGAAAAGCGCGTATACGGTGGAATATAAATTCGATGGCTTGACGGTATGTTTGACCTACGATAAGGGCGTTTTCGTGCGCGCAACGACGCGCGGAAACGGCGTCGTGGGCGAAGACGTAACGGCACAGGTATTGACCATTCCGTCCTTTCCCTTGAAAATTTCTTATCAGGGACTTTTGGAAGTGCGTGGAGAAGCGGTGATACGCCTTTCCGTGCTGGAAGAATACAATAAAACGGCGACGGAAACTTTGAAGAACGCTCGAAACGCGGTGGCAGGTGCAATCCGCAATTTAGACCCTAAAATCACTAAGCTCAGAAAACCCGATATTTATTTTTACGATATCAACTACACCTCTGAAAACGAAGAGTTTTCTCAAACGCAAGCGCACGACTTTTTAGTGAAAGAAGGATTTAAGGTATTTCCGTATTTCAAGGTATGTCAAACGGGCGAAGAAGTGCTTTCGGCAATTCGGGAAATCGAGCAGGAACGGCATCATATAGACGTTTTGACGGACGGTGCGGTAATTAAGGTCAACGACGCAAATCTTCGCGCCGAGATGTGCTTTACCGATAAATTTCCGCGCTGGGCGATGGCGTATAAATTTGAAGCGGAAGAAGTTACCACACTTCTCAAAGAGGTCGTTTGGCAGGTGGGTAGAACGGGGAAATTGACCCCCCTTGCCGTGTTAGAGCCCGTAGAGCTTGGCGGTGCGACCGTGTCGCGCGCGACCTTGAATAATTACGGCGATATTTTGCGGAAAAAGGTACAGCTCCGCTCGCGCGTGCTCGTGCGCCGTTCCAACGAAGTGATACCCGAAATTTTGGGTACGACCGAGTATTATGAAGATAGCAAAGAAGTGGAAAAACCGACGGTGTGTCCTGCCTGTGGGAGCGTACTTACGGAAAACGGTGCACACCTGTTTTGTCCAAATCGCAGTTGCTTGCCAAGGTTGGTTGCCAAGCTTGACCACTACGCGAGCAAAAACGCAATGAATATCGACGGCTTTTCGGAAAGCACCGCGCAAATTTTAGTAGAGAAAAAGGGCGTGAAAAGCTTTTCCGATTTATACCGTTTAACGGCGGAAGATTTTGCGGATTTGGACGGTTTTAAGGATAAAAAAATCGCCAATCTCTTGACGGCGATTGAAAAGAGTAAACGCCCTACGCTCGACGCATTTTTCTTTGCAATCGGCGTAGACGGGGTAGGCAGGGTCGCGGGGAAAGACCTTGCGGTGAAGTTCAAAAACCTTGAAAATTTGAAAAACGCGAGCTTTGACGAACTTATCGGTATGGAAAATATCGGCGAGATTACCGCAAACGCGATTTTGGAATATTTCAAGGACGAAGAGAATTTGTCCGAGCTTGCCGAGCTGGAAAAAGCAGGCGTACAGCCCGTTTGGTCGGAAGAAAAAAAGGACGGCGTATTTTCTGGCGAGTTGGTCGTTTTAACGGGTAGTTTAACGAATTATAAGCGTAGCGAAGCGCAAAAGCTGATTGAAGAGCGCGGTGGCGCTTGTCAATCGTCGGTAACGAGTAAGACGACCTTGGTTATTGCCGGCGAAGAGGCGGGCAGTAAGCTGGAAAAAGCGAAAAAGCTTGGCGTTAAGGTAATTGACGAAGAACAATTCAAAAAAATGCTTGATAAATAAAAACAGGCGTTTCGCAAATTGCGAAACGCCTGTTTTTAACCATTCTTTATTTCATATTTTGGGGTTGTTCTTGTTGGTATAGGTTTTGTGTTTTTTTTATATGCGATAAAGTGTAATCTTGCAATTCCTTGGGTAAAGCTTTAAATGTATTTAAAAGTTCTTTTTCCTGTAAGGAGAGCGTTGCGAGGGATGTTTTGGGCGGATTTGTAAAATTTTCTTCTCTACCCAATAAATAATCGACGGAGCAGTTAAAAAAATCAGCCAAAGCAATTAAGGTTGAACCCGTGGGGTTTCGTGTTCCTGCTTCTAATTGTGAAATACATTGTGGACTGACGTCGCAGGCTGTTGCAACGTCTTTTTGTTTAATTCCCATTTCCAAACGTAAATCTTTTAAAATTGCTTTAAAGTGTATTATATTATTTGCCATATAAGAATTTTATCACAAATGTGTATTTTTTGCTTGACAATAAACAAAAGAAGTTTTATAATATAAAACAACAAATGTTTATTTTTTTTGGAGGGCTTATGTCGAAAACAATAATATTAACTCTTTTATTTTCAATTCTTGTATCTTTTGTAATAGGTATTATTACATTTGTGTTGGGGTATATGCTTTATTACATAATTAGTGAGATTGTTTTTTATGGATGGTTTGAGATTGTACCTTCTCCAAAAACCTTTTATGTTACATATTCGGTTATTGGTTTGATTATCAGTCTTATTGCTTCATGTATTGCAGGTTATTTATTGTATGAGAATTATTACGCGTTCCAGAACGGTAATGATGAAAAATGGTTTACGGGTTGGGATGAGTGCGGAGAGAGTGTTACTTTTGGGAAAGCGGTTGCTTGTAATATAGCAGTATTAATTATTGGGGTGGCTTCTTTTATCGCTCTTATATGCTTGTATAAGTATGCAACAAATGAAATACTTACGGCAGAAGATGGGTTGGTTCCTGCGCACATATTAGCTTTAATTTTTTTTCTTGTCGGTATTGGGACGGGAATGATTGTGTATTTTATTGTTTTATGTGTAGGATATAACGAAAGTGCTTGTAGTTGTTGTAGGCTTATAGGAACGATTAGCTTTTCACTAGTGAGTAGTGAGACAAAAAGTTTTACTGAATATCGTACGAAGACGGATAGAGAGAAAATTGGCTCAATCTATTCAAATGATATAGAATTTGCCGAAGTATATGGAGATATAAAGCAAACACAATCTCGTGATATACAAGAAACAACAAATCGATATAAAGGAAAGTGTTGCGCTTGCGGACATATAAATCATCGTACTGCAATAAATAGTGTGAGCGATTTGTGGAAATAAACTACGGAAAAAGGCGAAAATTTTTCGCCTTTTTCTCTTTTTTTATAAAAAAAAAGAGCGATACTACTTGAAATTTTCCAAAAAGTTTGTTATAATGGATTGACCCGTAAAATAAACGGGTACATATAAACGAAGAACACCAAAGAATACGGGAGAACTTTTATGCTGAGTATGACGGGATACGGTAAGGGCGTATACGACGATAACGAAATCGAGCTTACTTGTGAAATCAAGACGGTCAATAACCGTTATTTGGATATTTCTATAAAATCCCCCCGTGTATTTTCTTCGTGCGAAGACGTAATTAGAAAAATCGTTAAGGAAAAATTGACGCGCGGTCATGCCGATTTATATATTTCCTTGAAGGATAAACGGGAAAAGGAAGTTTCGCTCGTGGTGGATACCGCCTTAGCGCGTTCCTATTTCCAAGTAGCACAAACGCTCAAAGCGGAAATACCCGAGCTCCCCGACGATTTGACCTTGACTTCCGTGTTGCGTTATCCCGACGTTTTGAAACAGGACGATAGCGTGGTGCTGGACGAACCGCTCGTAAACGCCTTGAAAAGCGCGTTAAATAGTGCGCTGGATAATCTCAACGCAATGCGCCTTATCGAAGGGGAAAAACTGAAAGCGGATATGCTTTCGCGCGTGGCGTTCATTGAAAAGACGGTGGAAGAAATTACGGAGCGTGCGCCGAGTATTGCCAAGGAATACAAGGATAAATTAACGGCGCGTGTTGCCGAGTACTTAAACGGCGCGGGGATTGACGAAAGCCGTTTGCTTACCGAAGTCGCCGTATTTACGGATAAGAGCAATATCGACGAAGAACTTACCCGTTTGCGCTCGCATATTTCGCAGTTTAGGGATATCTGTAAGGAAAGCGTCGTGGGTAGAAAGTTGGATTTTTTAGTGCAAGAATTTAACCGCGAGGCGAACACCACCTGTTCCAAGAGTAACGACGTTACCATTACCCGTTTGGGGCTTGCGCTCAAAAACGAAATCGAAAAAATTCGCGAACAAGTGCAAAATCTCGAATAAGGCAGGGCGTGGATAGATGGAAAAGCATAGATTAGTCGTGGTTTCCGGTCCGTCGGGCGTGGGAAAAGGCACGCTTGTGAAAACGCTCGTAAAGCGTAGGGCGGACGTTGTGGAATCGGTATCCTGCACAACGCGTGCGCCAAGGGACGGCGAAGTGCACGGTAGGGAATATTACTTTTTAAGCAAAGAAGATTTTTTACGCCGTGTGCAAGAGAACGATTTTTTGGAGTACGACGAGCATTTTGGGAATTTTTACGGCACGCCTAAATCGTTCGTGAAAGAAATGCTCAAAGAAAAATCGGTGATTTTGGAAATTGACGTGGTAGGCGGTTTGAACGCGAAAAAGGCGTTCCCCGATTGCGTGCTCGTAATGATTGCGCCCCCGTCGGTGGAAGAGCTCAAACGCCGATTGATAGGTCGAGGCTCGGAAACGGCGGTAGAGATAGCAGGCAGGCTTTCGCGGTTGGAATACGAGCTGTCGCAAAAAGATAAATACGATTACGTTATCGTTAACGACGATTTGGAACAGGCAATTCAAGACCTTTCTCAAATTGTGGACGGAACGTATTCGCAAAAATAAACAGGAAAAAATAATAGCAAAAAAGGAGCATAAATAGTATGATTAACGAACCTTCTGTAGACGTAATGATTCGTAAGCTGGGTACGGAAGAAGACCCGATTAGCCGTTACGCGCTTTGCACGATTGCATCTAAGCGCGCGCGCCAAATTATTGAAACGGAGAGAAACGCAGGTATTACCGATTCGACGGGTAAAGACAAAGAACTTCTTTCCGCGTGCAAGGATATCGCGGACGGAAAAGTTGTAATCGCAAAAGATTAAAACGCAGGGTTGCCTCGATTCTTCGAGGCAATTTGCAATTTATCGGAGAGTATAAGGTGATAGCGGAAGTTATTGTGGATATCGCGTCCAGCGAAACGGATAAAATTTACGATTATCTCTGCGACGATACTATCGTGCAAGGGAGTCGCGTTCGCGCGCCTTTCGGGGGTAAAATCGTCGCCGGTTTCGTGATGCGGTTGAAAGAAAAAAGCGACTATCCCGTGGAAAAGCTCAAAAGAGTATATCCCACTTCGGACGAGTTGCCTGCCTTAAACCCCGAATGTTTAGCGTTAGCTGAAAAATTGACGGCGCGATACCGCGTGCCTAAGGCGCTCACCTTGCGCTTGTTTTTACCGACGGAAATGCGGACGGGCAAGGTGCGTGAGCTTACCAAAAATTACGCGCGCTTGATAGTGGATTTGGAAACAATCTCATTGCCCAAAACCGCCAAAAATCAAATGGCGGTCGCGCAGTATTTGGCACAAAACGGTAAGACGGAATGTGCGATATTAAATAAGCTTTACCCAGGTGGCGTCGTCGGTTTGGAGAAAAAGGGGTACGTGGAAATCACGCGCGAGCAAATCGCAAGAAACCCTTACGAAACGCTGGATAGGGAAGATAAATTGCATATTTTAACGCCCGACCAAGCGCGCGCGGTGCAAACGGTTAAGACGGATAATCGAACGGTACAGCTACTTCACGGGGTTACGGGTAGCGGTAAAACGGAAATTTATTTAACTTTGATAGCCGATTGCTTAAAGGCAGGAAAAAGCTCTATCTTTTTAGTGCCTGAAATTTCGCTGACACCCCAAATGCTTGCCCAGCTTAGGGCGCGGTTTGGAAAGAACGCGGCGATTTTGCATAGCGGTCTTTCGGCGGGCGAACGGTTTGACGAATGGTGGCGACTGAGAACGGGCGAGGCGAAAATCGCTATTGGGGCTCGGAGTGCGATTTTTGCGCCTATGGAAAATATCGGCGTAATTATTATCGACGAAGAACACGATTCGAGCTATGCAAGCGAGAGCGCGCCGAGGTACAACACCTTTGACGTAGCGTATTTGCGCGCAAAATACAACGGCTGTAAGCTGGTGTTAGGTAGTGCAACGCCGTCTACGGAAACGTATAAACGCGCTAAAGACGGGGAGTTTTCCCTAATCCGTTTGGACAAGCGTATTAACCAAAAACCGCTCCCTGAAATTATGATAGCGGATATGCGACGGGAAGTGCGTCGCGGAAACAATTCCCCCTTTTCAGGCGTGCTCAAAGAAGAGCTGGAAAAATGCCTTACGGGCGGTAAACAGGCGATTTTATTCTTAAACCGTCGCGGATATTCCCAAACGGTCATTTGTAAAGAGTGTGGGTACGTCGCAAAATGCGAGGCGTGCGACGTATCGCTTACCTACCACCGCGACGAAGATTGTTTGAAATGCCACTACTGCGGAGCGAAATACGGTATGCTTTCCGCGTGCCCCGATTGTGGGGGTAAAAAGCTGTCGTACGCAGGTACGGGCACGGAGCGGATTGTAGCCGATTTGAAAAAATTATATCCCACCGCGCGCATTTTGCGTATGGATAACGATACGACGAGCGGTAAGGAAGGGCATTATAAAATCTTAAAGACGTTTGCCGACAAAAAAGCGGATATTCTCGTCGGTACGCAAATGATAGCCAAGGGACACGATTTCCCGTCCGTTACGCTCGTGGGGATTTTGGACGCGGATATGAGCTTGCATTTTTCCGATTATCGGAGCGGGGAGAGAACCTTTCAGCTCATCACCCAAGTAGCCGGCAGGAGCGGTAGAGCGGAAGAAAAAGGAAAGGTCGTTTTGCAAACGTTTGACCCCGAAAACGATGTGTTGCGTTTTGCAATCGGTTACGACTATGCGGGATTTTACGAAAACGAAATATCCTTGCGCTCTGCAATGGCGTTTCCGCCCTTTTCCAAAATCGTGCGCGTGCTCGTTACGGGCGAGGACGATAAAAAGACCTTGGAAACGCTTCGGGAAGTGTTTATCGCTTTGGAAAAGCTGTATACGGACAATCCCGATAAATTCTTGTTTTTTAATAAAATGCGCGCGCCTATTAAGCGCATACAAAATAAATTCCGTTATCAAGTGTTGATGCGTCTTTGCGATACGTCTGTTTTACCGCAAATTTACGACGCGTGTGCGGAGGCGCGAAACCGTGAAGTATTAGTGTCGGTGGAAGAAAACCCCGCAAATTTGAGTTAATAGGAGAAAAATTATGGCAATTCGTAGCGTTGTTCAGGTCGGCGACGACGTATTAAGACAAAAATGTTTTCCCGTGGAAAATTTCGACGAGAGCTTGCATAAATTGCTCGACGATATGAAAGACACGGTCAAAAAAGAAAAAGGCGCGGGGCTTGCAGGCCCGCAAATCGGCGTGTTACGGCGCGTCGTAGTCGTGGACGTGGACGAAGGGTATTTTGAATTTATCAACCCCGTTATACTCTCGCAAAAAGGGGAGCAAACGGGCTGGGAAGGCTGTCTTTCGGTGGTGGGGAAAAGCGGTATCGTTTCCCGTCCTATGAAAGTAAAGCTTTCCTATCAAGACAGAAACGGGGAAAAGCATCTTTTGCATGCAAAAGGATTTTTTGCCCGTGCCATTTGCCACGAGCTTGACCATTTGGACGGAATATTATATATAGACAAGGCCACGCATATCGAAAGAAACTAAAAACAAAGAATATGCTACGCAAGAAAAATGAATTGCAAGCATAGCTTGCGTGAATTTTCGCTACGCTCAATGAATTGCGTGGCAAAGCCACGCGTGAATTGCAACGCAAAGCGTTGCATTGTGGAAATATTACAATAATGCCGACAAAGTCGGCAATTCACGAAAAACTTTAGTTTTTCAATTCATGCGTACGGAGTACGCAATTCACGACGACAGTCAATTCACTATTATTTATCAAGGAGTTTTATGAAAATCGTATTCGCAGGAACGCCTGAGTTTGCCGTTCCGTCGCTCAAAAAAATAATTGACTGCGGTTATGAAGTCGTAGGGGTGATTACGCAAGCGGATAAACCGCAGGGGCGTAAGGGTATTCTCACGCCACCGCCCGTGAAAACGCTTGCCAACGAATACCGTATTCCCGTATTACAACCGACGAAAATCCGTGATGAAATTCAAGCGGTAAAATCGCTCGGCGGGGATTTGATGATAACCTGTGCCTACGGTCAAATTTTAACGCAGGAAGTGCTCGATTGTTTTCCGCTCGGCGTTTGGAATATTCACGCAGGACTACTGCCCAAATACCGCGGTGCATCGCCCATTCAAAGCTGTATTATAGCCGGCGAACGGGAAACGGGTGTGAGCGTTATGAAAACGGAGCTGGGGCTTGATAGCGGTCCTGTGCTTTGCGTGGAGCGTACGGCTATCGGCGATACGGAAACGTACGGCGAACTTTCTTCTCGGCTTTCTAAAATCGGTGCGGAGCTCATTATAAACGCACTTATTGCCCTGCAATCGGGCGAATACGAGCTCAAAGAGCAAGGAACGGACGGCGTGCAAACGGTGCGAAAAATCGACAAGGAAAACGCGAAAATAGACTTTTCTAAATCGGCGCAAGAAATAGTGAATTTGGTGCGCGGAATGAACCCTGCGCCCGTTGCGTACGCGGAGATAGACGGGAATAAAATCAATATTTACAGCGCGGAAAAAACGGAGTTTGACTGTGAAAACGCCGTGTGTGGTGAAATCGTTTGCGATATCCCTAAAAAGGGGCTTATCGTCAAATGCGCGGACGGATTTGTCAAGCTTTGCGAAGTGCAACTCTCGGGCGGTAAAAGAATGAAAGGCTCCGATTTTCTCAACGGCAGAAAGGTGAAAGTAGGGCAGGTGTTCGTATGCTGAGCAATCCTATTTACGACCCGTTCGTTATTTTAACGAAAATATATTCGGATGGCACGCACGTAAAGCAGGCGATTGCCGATACGTATATCGAAGAGCAAAACCGTGCAAGAACGGTCAAAATCGTGTACGGAGTGTTAGAAAACGACGGGTATTTGGATTTTTGTATTCGCTACTATGCGCCTAAAAATCCTAAGCTTGCCGTGCGGACGATTTTGAAAATTGCCTTGTATATGCTATTGTTTATGGACAAGAAACGGTATATGGTTACCGACCTTGCCGTAACCCTTTGCAAAAAGCTGGGAAAAAGCGGGGTAAGCAGTTTCGTCAACGCGTTTTTGCGTCGGTTTGATAAGCAGGCGGTGGATAGCGCTTTGCCAAACGGCGACGACGGAAAAGCGATTGCGCTTTCCTATCCGTTATACGCCTATAAACGCTTGAAAAAAGAATATGGAGCGCGCGCGGACGATATTGCCAAAGCCGTTTCGTCGGGGGTGTCCGTCCGCTTTGAAAGGGACGCGGGACAATACTTACAAAAACCGCATATCAAAACGCCCTTTGAAAATAATTATATCTTTGAAAAATTCGTGCGCGACGATAAGTTTGACGACGGCGCGTATACCTTTCAATCGGTGGGCAGTATCGCCATTTGTAACGTCGTAGCCCCGTGTGAAAAATTTTTAGACGCTTGTTCCGCCCCTGGGGGGAAGTCGGTGCTGTTATCTAAAAAGTGCGGTCAAATTACCGCCTTTGAATTACACGAGCACCGCGTGGAGCTGATTAAGCAGTATCAATCGCGTATGGGCGTGGAAAATATTACGCCCTTGCAAAAGGATAGTAGCGTTTACGACGAAACGTATAAAGAACAATTTGACGGCGTGCTTTGCGACGTGCCCTGCTCGGGGTTTGGTACGGTGAGTGAAAATCCCGATATTAAATTGTTTAGAAAGGAAGAAGATTTTAAGGCGCTCGCCCTTTCTCAATCGGCGATTTTGGATATCTGCTCGAAGTACGTTAAAAAGGGTGGGGCGTTGTATTATTCTACCTGCTCGTTGTTTGAAGAAGAAAACGATACAATCGTCGGAAAATTCTTGAAAACGCACCCCGAGTTTATATGCCAAGAAATCGAAAGTCCGCTCGTGCACGATAAGAAACAATACGGACTGCAATTCTTGCCTGATACGGCTTTTGGCGCGGGCTTTTACATTTGTAAGATGGTGAGAGCGAAATGAAGAAGATATTACAGGACTTAACCTTTACGGAAACAGAAGAATATATTCTATCGCTCGGGGAAAAGAAATTCCGCGCAAAACAGCTTTATGAAGGGCTTTTGCAGGGAAAATCCGTTACGGCGATTTCCTCTCTTTCTCACGCGCTCAAAGAGCGGATTTTGGAAGAATACGAAAACGAGCCGATAAAAATCAAACACACCTTTTATTCGTCGGACGGTACGGAAAAATACCTGTTCGAGCTTGCCGACGGTAACATTATCGAAGGCGTTTTAATGAAGTATAAATACGGTTATACGCAATGCGTTTCCACGCAGGTTGGGTGTAGAATGGGTTGTAAATTTTGTGCGTCTACCCTAAACGGCTTGGTGCGTAATTTGACGGCAGGGGAAATTTTATCCCAAATTTTGCTTGTCAACGCGCTCCATAAAGACGAAGTGCAAGGAAAGGGCGCGCAGGCGCGTGCGGTAACCAACGTCGTGCTTATGGGTAGCGGTGAGCCCTTGGATAATTACGAGAACGTCGTGCGGTTTTTACGGAATATTTGTAGCGAAAACGGGTTTGGTATGAGCGCACGGAATATTTCGCTTTCTACCTGCGGTTTAGTGCCGAAAATGTATCAATTAGCGGAAGAGAATATACCCTTAAACTTGACCGTTTCTCTGCATGCGACGGACGATATTTCTCGCGCTCGGACAATGCCCGTAGCCAAGGCGTATAAGATTGCGGATATCTTAAAAGCGTGCGAATATTATTTTGAAAAAACGGGTAGACGGTATTATTTTGAATATACATTAATTGCAGACGAAAATTGCGACGAAGCGCACGCAGACGCGCTCATTAAGCTGTTAAAAGGCAAACCCTGTCATATCAATCTAATCCGCTTAAACGAAGTCAAGGAACGGGACTTAAAAGCACTTGGCGACAAGGACGCGTACCGTTTTTTAGGTCGGCTTGAAAAGGGCGGATTATCCGCGACCTTGCGTCGGCAGATAGGGGTGGATATTGGGGGCGCGTGCGGACAACTGAGAAACAGTTACCTGTAAAAATACGCATATACGTCGCACTTCTTCGTTGCTACTCGGTTACGTACTATCGGTACGCGTCCTCGTAGCGCCTTGAATTGCTTGTATCTTGCTTTGTTTTTACTTCGCTCGGCTCTATGTTTACAAGTATACTAGTAACCGCCTTGTCTTGCTCGTATCTACGCATTTTTATTTCGCTCGGCTCTATGTTTACAAGTATACTTGTAAAAGCCTTGAATGGCTCGGCTCGAAGTGCAAATACTACACAAAAAATAAATTATATACAATAGGAGTAAATGAATTATGGCAAAAATAAAAATCGCGCCGTCTATCTTGTCGGCGGACTTTTCTAAAATGGGTGAAGAAGTAAAATCGCTGGAAACGTGCGGTGCGGACGTCGTGCATTGCGACGTGATGGACGGTGTATTCGTAAATAATATTACGTTTGGGATTAAGATGGTGGAAGATTTGCGGAAAATTACTTCGCTCCCCTTGGATTGCCATTTGATGATAGTCCATCCCGAAAAATACGTAGAACGCTTTGCAAAAGCAGGTGCGGATATGATTACCGTACATTGGGAGGCTTGCCAAGATAATTTGAAAGAAGTATTAGAGCTTATCAAATCGACGGGCGTAAAATGCGGTGCGGTCATCAATCCCGATACGCCCGTGGAAAAGATTAAGGACGTCATACCTATGTGCGATATGGTGCTTGTGATGAGCGTATTCCCTGGGTTTGGCGGTCAAAAATTTATTCCCGAGGCGCTGGATAAGCTCCGCCAAGTGAAAGCGATTATTTCCGCTTGCGGTAAGGAAATTGATTTGGAAATCGACGGTGGGGTAACGGAAGAAAACGTGCAGGCGATTAAAGACGCAGGCGCGAACGTGATTGTAGCTGGGAGCACCGTGTTTAAGGCAACGGATAGAGCGGGCATTATTCAAAAGTTAAAAAATTAAAAAACGCGTAAACGCAAAAAGCCGACTGCTGTCATAGCGGTCGGCTTTACTTTTTGATATTAAAAACGAAAGACCGTTTTTAAGGCTCAGTCAGCTTTTTTAAGCGTTCTGATGCATCTCGCGCAAACGTATCCGTTCGTTTCTTTGCCGTCTTCCACGTAGGAAATCTTTTGAACGTTTACTTTGAAAGTTCTTCTCGTTTTACGGTTGGAGTGGCTTACGTTGTTGCCCGAAGCTTGACCTTTACCGCAAATATTGCATACTCTTGACATATTGACACCTCCAAATTTGGATTAATTTTACCGTTTGTGTAGCTCGAAATTCCGCCCAGCGGAAAACGAGCAATAATAATATATCATTTCCGCGCAGAAAAATCAATCAAAAACGGGGGCTAAAAAACAAAAAATAAAAAATATTCCGTTTTTTTTGAAAAAGTACTTGCCAAATGGAGGTAAATAGTGTAAAATGGAAAGGTAAATGGAGAAAGCTTATGGCAGTTAACACAAACAACGCTTATGGTAAAATTTCCATATCCGACCTTTCGATTGCAAAGGTCGCTTCGCATACCGCGACGGAATCGTACGGGATAGTAGAAGTGGTATCCCATTGTTTCAAAGACAGCTTGTCCCTTCTTACCAAGAAAAAAGACGGCGGACGCGGTATTAAGGTAACCACGGTGGGTAACCGTATTTATATCGACGTATACGTCGTGATTAAATACGGCGTTTCTATCGTTGCCGTAGCGGAATCGTTAAAGGAAGCAATTAAATACAAGGTCGAGGCGTTTACCGGTATGGTCGTGGCTACCGTGAATGTAAACGTAGTCGGCGTTAAACTCTAATCATTCAGCGCAGGTGAATTGTATCTTGCGCTTTTTTGCGTATATATATAGATACGCGTATAGCTTTTCGTTTTGCAATATAGCAAAGCGCTAAAAAAGAATTAAGGAGCATTAACAAATGCATAAAACGATAAACAGCACCGAATTTCGGAAGATGATACTTGTCGGCGCGAAACAGCTGGAAATCAATCGCGCAAAGGTAGACGCACTCAACGTGTTCCCCGTTCCCGACGGCGATACGGGTACGAATATGTCGCTTACTATGCAGTCTGCCGTAAAGGAATTGACCGCTTGTCCCTCCAACGCGTTTGCGGAGGTTTGTAACAGTATTTCAAGAGGTGCGCTCAAAGGCGCGCGCGGTAACTCGGGCGTTATCCTTTCTCAAATTTTGAAAGGGATTTGCTCGGTGCTTGGTAAATGTGAAAAGGAAGCGGATACCAAAACGTTTGCAAAGGCAATGGAACAAGGCACGAAGGTCGCTTACGGCGCCGTTTCCGTACCCAAAGAAGGTACGATTTTAACGGTTATCCGCATGATGAGCGAGCATGCTAGTAAAATTGCAAGCAAGAGAAAGAATTTTGAAGAATTTTTCAAAGACGTTATCGCGGAAGGCGAAAAGGCGCTTGCGCTCACGCCCGAGCTTTTGCCCGTACTGAAAAAAGCAGGCGTCGTAGACTCGGGTGGCGTTGGTCTTATGACCATTATCAAAGGCTTTGCGTCCGAGCTTACGGGCGAAGAAATCGCTGAAAGTATTACCGAAGTAGAAACAGAGCAAACAGACGCGGACTTTGGGGATAATTCTAACATTATCAATATGGATTTGGGTGAAATTCAGTACGCGTACTGCACCGAATTCTTTATTATCAATTTGAAAAAGAGTACGACGCTTTCGGCAATCGATAGATTGCGCGACCGCTTGATGGCTATCGGGGATAGCGTCATTTGTATCGGCGATTTGGAGCTTGTAAAAGTGCACGTGCATACCAACCAACCAGGGAAAGCGCTTTCCTATGCGTTGGAGCTCGGCGAGCTGGACAGACCGAAGATTGAGAATATGCTGGAACAAAACAGACAGCTCAAAGCCAAGCTCGACGCGGAAAAGAAAGAAATGGGTATGCTTGCGATTTGTACGGGGTCGGGGCTTTCGGATATCTTCCGTGATTTGTCTGTAGACCGTATTATCGAAGGCGGTCAAACTATGAACCCCAGCGCAAGCGATATTGCAAACGCGGCGCAAAAGATTAACGCGGAGCATATTTTCGTATTCCCGAACAATAAAAATATCATTCTCGCGGCGGAACAAGCGAAAAATCTCGTAGAGAACAAGACCATTCACGTCATTCCTACAAAGAACGTACCGCAAGGCTTTGCGGCCGCTTTGGAATTTAATCCCGAAATGAGCGCGGTGGAAAATAAGACGAATATGATTCACGCACTCGATAACGTGAAAGCGGGTCAAGTTACTTACGCCGTAAGAAATACACAGCTCAACGGCTTTACCATCAAAGAAGGGGATATTATCGGCTTGGACGATAAGAAAATTCTCGCAAAATCCCGTTCGGTAGAAGAAACGGTATTAAAGCTGGTTGCGAAGATGAAGGAAGATTTCCACCAAATGATTACCCTTTACTACGGCGAAGAAGTGAAGGAATCGGACGCGGAAGAGCTTTGCGCAACCATTGCGGAAAAATATCCCGATTGCGACGTCGATTTCCATAACGGCGGTCAATCGGTGTACTATTATATCCTTTCTTTGGAATAAGGTATAAAAGTTGAATATTTTGTATAAATATACATTCTAAAACACAAAGGCGGGGCGCGGTCGGCAACCTGCCTTTTTGCGTAGTAATAAGGCAAGGAGTGGTTATGAGAATTTCTGCTTTGCGCAACGTAGGAGAAATGCGCGAAAAAGAATTTAATAAGCTTGGAATTTACGAGGCGGAAGAGCTCGTAAAGTTTTATCCGCGCGCCTATTTGGATATGACAAAGCGCAATTCGATTCGTCAAGCGTATCATAACGATATGGTGCTTATTGCCTGCGAAGTAACGAGGCTTGCGCCCGTCAATTTCGGTTCGGCGCGTAAGGTGGTGCGCGCGTATTGCTCGCAGGACGGTTGCCCGTTTACCGCGATTTGGTTTAATCAACCGTACGTAGCGCAAAAGCTCAAAGCAGGGGAATATTTGTTCTACGGTCGCGTGCAAAATAAGTTCGGGCAAATTTCTATCGTCAATCCCACCTTTGAACCGCTGGATAGGAATTACCGCTTAAAAGGGGTTGTACCCGTGTATTCCTTAAAGGGAAAGCTCAGTCAAAAGGTCGTGCGGGACGGGGTAAAAGAGGCTTTGCAAAAGGTGAATATTGATAGCGTAATACCCTATCCGATTATACAAAAATACAAATTACCGTCGCTTGCGAAAGCGTACTTTGAAGTGCATAATCCGCCCACCGAAGACGCGCTTGCGCTGGCGTCCGAGCGGATTGCTTTGGAAGAATATTTCGTGCTTATTTCCGCGTTTAAGCTGATAAAAGGCGGTAAGGAAGAGGCGCGGATTAAGCGTTATAGCGTAACGGCAGGGGAAGTGAAGGAATTTTCTAAGCGCTTTGGGTTTGAATTTACGAACGGTCAAAAGCAAGCGGTGAACGCTTTGTATGAGAATTTGAACGCGCCGACCAAGATGAACAGGCTTTTGCAAGGGGACGTGGGGAGCGGTAAAACCGCCGTGGCGCTTTGCGCAATGTTTATGGCGGTCAAGAGCGGTTACAGCTCGGCGTATTTATCCCCCACCGAAGTGCTTGCCGAGCAAAATTACAAGCTGTTGCAAAAATATTTTCCCGAATATCACGTAGGGTATTTGGCAGGCGGAATGACGGCGAAAGAAAAGCGGGAAATGAAAGCACGCTTAAAAAACGGGGAAATTGATATCGTTTGCGGTACGCACGCAATCTTACAAGGGGACGTGGAAATACCGTCGCTTTCGTTAATCGTATGCGACGAACAGCACCGCTTTGGCGTAGCGCAACGCAACGCGCTTGCGGAAAAGGGGGAGAGCGTGGATATGCTGGTTATGAGCGCGACGCCCATTCCCCGTACGCTGTCCTTGATTTTCTACGGGGATTTGGATATCACGACGATTACGGACAAGCCCAAGGAACGGCAGGAAATATCCACGAGTATCATTCCCGAAAGCAAGTACGACGATATGCTGGAATATATTCGCGTGCAGGCGCAGGCAGGAAAGCAGGCGTATTTCGTTTGCGCGAAAATTGACGACGACGAAGAAGGCTCGATAATGAGCGTAACCGAGCTGTACGAAGAATTGAAAAACCGACTGCCTACCGTTCGCTTTGCCCTGTTGCACGGGCGTATGAAGGAAAAGGAAAAGACGGAGATTATGACGGCGTTCAAAAACGGCGAGTTTGATTGCTTGGTATCCACGACGGTTATTGAAGTCGGGGTGGACGTGCCGAACGCTACGACTATGATTATTTATAACGCCGAGCGGTTCGGGCTTTCACAGCTCCATCAATTACGCGGACGCGTGGGGCGCGGAGCGGATAAGAGCTATTGCTTTTTATTGATGGGCTCGGAAAGTGAGAGCGCAAGGGAACGACTGCTTACCTTGAAAAACGAAACGGACGGTTTCAAAATTGCCGAAAAGGATTTGGAAATGCGCGGTGGCGGGGACTTTTTCGGTACCCGTCAATCGGGAAAAACGCTGGGGGACATCAAAAATTTACGGTATCCTACGCAAGTTATTTTCGCGGCGAAAAAGCTTTCGGACGATACGTTTGACGCACGGCTGGATAGTGAAGAGCTTAGGAGAGTAGCCTTGAAAAAATACGATAGCTTAAAAGACGTGGTGCTCAATTAGTAAAAAGAGTGAAAATTGTAAGAAATTGTATAAAAATTTTCTTTAAGTTATTGACGAATGCAAAAAAATGTTGTATAATAAAAACGGAAGATGCCATACGGAGGTGCGAATATGTCGTTAAAAAACGAAACGGTAAACGTAAAAGAGTGGAAATTTGACGCAAACGGTTTAATTCCCGTCGTTGCGCAGGACTATGAAAGCGGTGAAGTTTTATTGCTTGCTTATATGAACGAAGACGCAGTAAAAAAGACGTTTGAAACGGGATACGCGCACTATTATAGCCGTTCTAAAAAGGCGGTGGCTAAGTACGGCGAAACGCTTGGAAATACGCAAAAGCTGATGGTTGCGTTCTTGGACAGAGATAGCGATACGCTACTTTTGAAGGTAAAGCAAACGGGCAAAGCGGACGCGGAAAGCGGTAATTTCACCTGTTTCCCCAAGCAAATTAAAGGGGAATATAAAGATATCGGCGGTGAAATGCTCGGTCGCTTACAACGTATCGTCGGCGAATATAAGAAAAATCCCGAAGACGGCGCGTACACCAGCTTTTTGTTCGCGCGCGGTGTGGATAGAATCGCGAAAAAGGTTGGCGAAGAAGCGGTGGAGTTCGTTATTGCGAGCAAAAACGCGGAAAAGGAAGGCGTCGTGAGCGAAGCGGCGGATTTGCTGTATCATACGATGGTATTGTTATCGGCAAAGGGCGTAAAATTATCCGAAGTTTGTTCGGAGCTTTGTAAACGGAACCGTTAAGCTACATAACTAAGGAAACAGCCCGAAGATATTCGAGCTGTTTTTTCTTGTAAATTTCATAAAAAGAGCAAAAAAAATACAAAATTCGACGCTATAATTATGGTATGATTTTTCGTGCTGAAAAAGGAGCAGTTCAAAAATGGCAAGAAAAATCGTTGTAACGTCGGGAAAAGGGGGCGTGGGTAAGACCACGGTAGCGTCTAACCTTTCCGCACAGCTTGCAAAACGCGGTCAGCGCGTCGTGCTTTGCGACGCCGATTTCGGACTGAATAACGTGGACGTCGTAACGGGTGTGGAAGAGCTGATAACCTACGATATCGTGGACGTAATCGAAGGTAGATGCCGTGCCAAACAGGCGCTCGTTACGCACCCCGATTTTTATAATTTACATATTTTAACGAGCGTACATTCCGCGCCCGAGCGGTATATCTCTCCGCAGTCGTTAAAGCTGGTGTTAGACACTCTATCCCCACAGTTCGATTTTATTTTAATCGATTGCCCTGCGGGGGTGGACGAAGGCTTTCATAGAGCCGTTGCGGTGGCGGACGAGGCGATTGTGGTAACCACTCCGCATATTTCCGCGCTTCGCGACGCGGATAAGGCAATTACCCTTTTGAAAAGCTACGAGCTGGATAAAATATCCGTCGTGGTCAATAAGGTGCGAGGGGAACTGCTTGCCGTGGGTGAGAGTTTATCCCCGTCCGAGATTAGCGAGCTTTTGAAATTGCCCCTGCTTGGCGTATTGCCCGAAGAGTATTCTATTTTTAACGGCGGTCTTTCCAAAGCGCATCCTGCGTTTAAGATTTTAGCGAGCAATTTGCTGTTTGATAAAAACAAAACGTATAATCCAGCCCGTCTTTATACGGGTTTTTTGGGTAGCTTACGCCGAGTACTGAAAAAACGGCTGTAAGGGGGCGGGTATGCGAAGAACGGACGATTATAAGCGTGTTTTTGGCGTTATTCAAGCGGATAAATCGGTGATGACGGGAGCGTGCAAAGCGCTCGTTTTACAGGATTTTGCGGAGAAATTTACCGAATATTTTGATTTAACGGGTCTACCGAGAATGGAAATTGCCTGTAAAAACGGTATATACAAGATAGAAATTGCCTTTGAAGCGGAACGCATTAAAAAATTTAACGTATTAAAGTGAGGGTACTATGAATAGAAAATTTGATATTCTCGTCGATTCGGCGTGCGATATGCCTAAATCGTATTTGGACGAGCATGAAATTGCGTGCGTAAAGCTGGGATTTACCATGAATAACGTCAACTACGAAGGGGAAAGCGGTGAAAAGATTACGGAAAAGGACTTTTACGCCAAGCTTCGCGACGGCGCTATGCCTACCACCTATCAGGTAACGGGGGAAATGGCGAGAACGTATATGGAAAAGAGCTTGCAAAAGGGGCGGGATTTGCTCGTCATTACCTTTTCGTCCGCGCTTTCGGGCACGGCAGGTAGCTTTCTCGTTGCAAAACGCATGCTTGAAAAGGAATACAAGGAGCGAAAAATTTTCGTAGTCGATTCCCTTTGCGCGTCTATGGGGGAAGGCTTGCTTTTGGATTACGTAATCGAAAAGGCGGAAACGGGCGCAAGCATTGAAGAAACGGCAGGGTATGCCGAAGATATTAAATTGCAAATTTGCCATCATTTTACCGTAGATAATTTATTCCACTTAAAGCGTGGCGGTAGGGTATCGGTAACGACCGCACTCGTCGGTTCGATTTTGAAAATTAAACCGATTATGCACGTGGACGATAACGGTAAGCTCGTGGCAATCGGAAAGGCAATGGGTAGAAAAAAATCGTTGCATACGCTCGTAGATAATTTGTTTGAGAATGCCGATATTGCGCAAAACGAGCGCATATTTATCAGCCACGGGGATTGTATAGAGGACGTGGAATACGTGAAAGCGTTGATTTTGGAAAGAGAACCGACCGCAAATATTACGGTCAACTACGTAGGCGCGGTAATCGGTACGCACTCAGGCGCGGGCACGGTTGCGCTGTTTGTGAAAGGTAAAAAGAGATAAAAAACGAACGCCCGACGGTGGTTGCCGTCGGGCGTTCGTTTTATGTATGCGTTAGTTGATGCGTAAAAGCTTGTTGACGTAGTTTTCGTTATAGTCCTGCATATCCAAAAGCACGAATACGTCTACGCTACCGAATTCTCTGTCCGTAAAGCTTTGCTCGGACGTTTTTGCACCGAAAGAAAGGTAGGCGCGAATTAAAGGGGGAAGGTCGTGCTTAATATCCGTTACGCAAAGCTCTTCCTTGGCAAGCGTTTGAATTTGCTCCTCTTCCAGCGCTTGAATATCGTATTTGTCGTCCGCCTTATGGAAATGCGTTAAATAGGACAATTCTTTTTGGTATTCGTGTTTATCCACGCCACCAAAGCTTGCCTCGCCGATAACGAAACGATAGCCGTTCTCGCGCACGTAGCCCACGATAAAACGGAGCAAAAGCATCAATACCGCGGTGTTGCGGTATTCCCGTTTCACGCAAGCTCGGCTCAGCTCTGCTATTCGCTCGCCGGAATTTTTTAAGGTGCGTATATCAAACTCTTCTTCGCTGACAAAGCCTTTGCCGTTGGGCAAATCGTCCGAAGTAATAATGCGATAGCACCCGACGATATCGTTCGTTTCATTGTCTATGCAAATAATTTGCTTTGCATAGTCGTCGTAGGGGGTAATATCCATGCCGTTTACAAAGCTTATTTCCGGTCTAAACTGTAAAATCATATCCCGATATCTAAGCGCGTAGACCGCGTTTTTTTCTTCCTCCGTTTGGGCAAATCGTACGGTAAATTTTTCCATAGTACACACTCCGTATTATTTATTTGCAAATTTAAGAATTTCTTCCGTTTTACCAAAGACGAGTATATGGTCGCCTAATTCAAAGGCGTAATTCGCGTCTGGCGAGGCAACGATAGCGTTTTCCTTTTTAACGGTCAAAATATTCATACCGTATTTTTTACGGGGATTGAGCGCGATAATCGTTTTTCCGTACCAATTTTGCGGTACCGCAATTTCAAAAATGGAATATTCGGCGTTCAGTTCGATATAGTCAAAAACTTTCGTGGAGCTTAGCTTGACGGCGAGCTTTTCCGCGGTGTCCTGCTCGGGATAAACGACTTCGTCTGCACCGTTTTTCAAAAGGAATTTCTTTTGTATTTCCGTTACTGCCTTAGAAACCACCCGTTTTGCGCCTAATTCTTTCAAAATGGAAGTAATTTCCAGCGACGCTTGAAAGTCTTCGCCGATAGCCACGACGCAGGCGTCGAAAGAGGGGACGTCCAAGGCTTTTAAGTTGTCTTCGTTCATACAATTTACGATAAGAGCGTCCGTGTATTTTTGCGCTACGGCGTTGATTTTATCTTCGTTTTTATCCACGACCATTACTTCTACGCCCATATTGATAAGGCTTGCGCCTAGCGTTTGACCGAATTTGCCCATACCGATAAGTAATACCGATTTCATATGATAGCCTCCTAACCGATAAGTAAAGTATCCACGGGTTTTCTAATTTCCGCCGTGTTTTTCTTTTCTCCAAATGCGAGCGCGACTGTCAATATACCGACGCGCCCTGCATACATTAACGCAATTAAGATATACTTGGAAAGGGGACTTAAAGTAGGGGTTAACCCAAGTGAAAGCCCTACCGTACCCATGGCGGAAACCGTTTCAAAAAGTACCGCTTGCAAGGTTGCCGTTTCGTTTGTCGCTTCCAAAAAACAAATAGCGAGCGTAGCCGTCATAATTAAGAACAGGCAGGAAACGAATACTGCCAAGGCCTGCCTAAGCAGGGTATTGTGAATACGGCGTTTGCCGACTTCAATATCCCTTTTATTGCTAAATACAGCAACCATTCCCATGATAATCACGAACAGCGTTGTAATTTTTATACCGCCTGCCGTGGACGCAGAGCTACCACCGATAAACATTAACATAACGGTTAATAAATAGCTTGCGTCAGAGAGCGTGGACATATCTATCGTGTTAAAACCTGCCGTGCGTGGCGTAACCGCGTTAAAAAAGGAAACGAGTAACCTTTCCCCAAACGAATAATTTGCAAAAGCGGGGTTACGGTAATCAAATAATAAGAACAGTAGGGTGGACGAAATAAGTAAAACCGCCGTAAAGATAAGCACGATTTTAGTATGCAACTTAAATTTTTTATAATTCCCCTTGCAAACCACGAAATCGTCCCATACGCAAAACCCTAAACCGCCCGTAATAATTAGAGCGCACACGGTGAGAGAAACGAGTGGGTCGGTAGCGTATCTCGTTAAAGAAACGAATTTATCGCTCCCAAATACACCGCCCATTAAATCAAAGCCTGCGTTGCAAAAAGCGGAAACGGAATGCCATACGGCGTAGTAAATACCTTTTCCCGCACCAAGCTCCTGTGTAAAGCGGACGGATAATAAAATCGCGCCCAAGCTTTCAAAGATAAGCGTACCCAAAAGCAACCGCTTAAACAGGCGTTTGAGCTCGTTTCGCTTTTCTTCGCCGGCGGAGAGCATTAAAATTTTCCGTTCGTGCATACCCATATTTTTACCGATTAATTGAAAAATAAGGGTAACCAAGGTCATAAAACCCAAACCGCCCAACTGAATAAGCGCAAGAATAACGACTTGCCCAAGAATCGTCCAATGCGTATTGGTGTCGTAGGGGACGAGCCCCGTTACGCAGGTCGCCGACGTGGAAGTAAACAGCGCGTTCGTAAAGCTGGTATTTTCTCCGTTTTTCGTCGCAAAAGGCAAGCACAGTAAAATCGTACCTATGATAATAACGGTTAAATACCCCAACGAAAGGTATTGCCAAGCGGTTAATTTGTGTTTTCTTCTTAGTTCCATAAAAATATTATAACACTATATTTAGATTATTGTCAACTTTTTCCACGCTTAGAACGGCAAGACGCTTTTTACATACTTGAAATTTGATTTCAAACTCCGCGAATTTCATACCGTATACGCGCGTAGGCTCGTTTTGATAGGAGGGGCGCGGGTCGTCGGCAAGACAATCCAACAGTCCCGCTTGCTTATCCAAGGGGATTTGCGCAAGCAAAGACTTGGGAAAATCCACTTCCAAGCGGTCGTGCTCGTGCGCGCTGGCGTATCCGCCCGTCGCGTCTATCATGCAATCGGTGAACGGGATATACGGCTTAATATCCAAAATCGGCGTGCCGTCTAATAAATCCGCGCCCGAAACGACGAGTGATACGCTCCCGTTCTCCGCTTTCTTTACTTCCACGAGCTTGACGCAGGATAGACCGATACGGTTGGGACGATAAGGCGAACGGCTGGCGAATACGCCCACCCGCTTATTTCCGCCAAGTCTGGGCGGTCGAACGGTGGGGGAAAACGCCTTGTCTTCCGTTTTAGAAAAATCGAATAACAGCCAAAGATGCGAAAATTCTTCTATCCCGCGGAACGCGTCTGCGCATTGATAGGGCGCGTGAAAAATAATCTCCGCGCGAAGCGACGACGCCCGTCCGCTTTGACGGGGTATACCGAATTTTTCTTTGAAATCGCAACGGATATATCCGATTGCTTGTACCGTCTTTTTTTCTTGCATAGCTCCATTATAAAACAACCGCTTTTCTTTGTCAAGCACTTTTTCAAAAATCAAAAGTTAATTTTATGCATAAAATACAGTAAATATGCAACATTTTATGCAATTATGCAATTCATTCATAAAATATTCATAAAGGAATTAAAAATAATGCATAAAAAGGTTTGACAATCTAAAAAAGTAAGAGTATAATGAATTCGTAAATTGAATAAATACATAAACTTAGCCTGACAAGAGTCGAACCGCACAAGCCTTAAAAGCGTCTTTTTTGCTCTTTTCGACGCGCTCGCACTTGAAGTATGTTGATACGTCGGCGCGCGAGTGCGCCAAAAATATCTAAAAAATACGCGTTTTAAGGTGCGGAGCAGTTTTAGAGAAAGAAAAATTGAATTAGACAAGGCAATCGAGCGCAATCATACCGACGTATTATAAGCGAGATTAACGA
>JAFXHR010000028.1 GCA_017536305.1 Clostridia bacterium
ATTGCGACGGTATCGACAAGATGCAGGCGTTTGCGCTGGGGAATAAAGAAGTGCTTGCAAAGGGTAAGGATATTAAGAAAATGTCCGAAACGGACGGCGTAGGCAATGAAAACAAGAGTGCTTATCTCGGTGCGATTTGTAAATAATCGCCAAGGAAAGGAGAATAGTGATGAAGAGAAAAATGTTAGTTTGGCTTATAACGGTGCTTTCCGTTTTGTGCTTGGCGTTTGGCGTAGGGTGCAGTAACGAAAGCTTACAGCTAAATAAAACGGTGCTTTCACTCAATTTATACGACGAAGTATTATTGACGGTAGAAGGGGCGGAAGACGTAAAATGGTCGTCGTCCGACGAAAATATCGTCAAAGTGAGCGAAGACGGCTTGGTTATGGCGCAGGGCGTTAAAGGCGAAGCCACGATTAAAGCAAAGACCAAGTCGGGGAAAGCGGAATGCGAAGTCAGCGTTCGCGACCGTTTTATCGAGCCAGCGTTAGAGTTAAAGGACGCGCGTGCGTTCGTAAACGGGCTGAGCGAAGTGGACGTAAAAATAAACTATAACGACGTACTGTATGCGCCCGATACCGTTAGTTTGGTTTCCGACGACGAAAGTATCGTTAAAATTGAAAACGGAAAATTAAAGGGTATTCAAGAAGGAAAAACGGAGCTTTTAGTAGACGTTTCTTGGAAAAAGTGGACGGCGTCGGACGTGGTTAAGGTTGCCGTGTACGGGGAAAAGGTCATGTTCCTTGCCGAAAACGAAGTGAATATTTACGACGTACCCGATACCACCGAAGCGAAGAAAAACGCCTATACCGTTGTACCCGAAGTGTTCGTACAGGGCGTTTTGCAAGATGGTACGGTTACGCTTACGCAAACGGGCGGAGATACGAATAGCGTTATGATTACGGGTAATACCGTAAAGGTGGCGGAAAATTATACGCCTGATGCGGACGGCGAAACGGTTACGTTTAGCGTCGCTACTTCGGTGACAGGTGTGCCCGCGCAAACGCTTACGATAAACGTGATGCCTAACTATATCGTGATGAATCCTTTGGAAGAGCTGATAGAAACGAAAAAGACGGAAGTGGAAGTAAAGGCGTACGAAGGCACGGACAGCGCGATTACGCAAGACGGCGCAAGAGAAGGAATTGCCGACTACACCATTTCGGATGCAAAGAAAAATCAAAACGTTTCCAGTAAGGCTTGGGCGCACTGGAATACCCGTTTGGAGCTCGTTTCTACAAAGACCTTGAACGGTAAGACAGCATACGATAGCTTGAAAGAAAAGGGCTATAAGATGGTGTCGTTCGACGTGTATTACACGAACGTAAACGGTGCGGATAGCTTGCACGGTATGTTCTTTGGTATGAACGGTTGTAGCTCCTATTTCCGTACGGATAGCCAAAACAACCGCGACGATATGTTTATCGTAAACGAAAACGGCAAGATTACGAATACGCTCAAAGCGAATACGTGGCAAACGGTGTATTTGGATTTGGAAAAGCTGGCGGTTGCGAGCTTGACGGCAGGAAAGGAAGATTGTAATACCTTTATTGCCTGCAACTATGTGAACAACACCGCGTATATCGACGATTTGCGGTACTGGTTTGATACGACGATTTTAAGCTCGTATGAAGACAAACGGGATATGGCGGAGCGTACGCTCACGCAGGATAGCGCAAATCCCGCAAAATACGTAGCAGGAGAAAATGAGTTTATCGCCTTTTCGCCCAACGAATACGTAAGCTTTGCTAAGGTGGACTTGAATGGCGTAGATTGCTATAAATATGATAACGCGAGTGCAAAGGCGTTTGAAATTGAAACCAAGAGCAAGATTAACGCGTACAACGATTTGAACGGAAACGCGATAAAACAGGGGTATCAATATATTACCTTTGATGTGTTCGTAGAAAGCGGTGAAAATTTGGTTGCACCCAAGCTTTCCTATTACGATTTATATAAGCAGGGTACGTACGTATTGACGCTCCAAGACGGTGCGAAGGTACAAACGAGCTGTTTGCGATTGTTCAAAAAAGACGGTTATGAAGTGGATACGTTCCAAACGCGCGAATGGATTACCGTTGCGCTTAGAATTGACGGTAAAGCGAAAGAAAATTTCTTTATAACGGCAAGAAAGGAGTTTGGCTCGGCTGAGCTTGGCGACGAAAAATCGTCTATATTCTACGTAAAGAATACCAACTATTATAAAGACGGCTCGTATTTTAACGAATATAGCGAAAAGGATTTATTAAGAGCGAAATTCGATAGTTTGGACGGGTTCTACGCTGTAGGTGAAACGCTCAATTTCCGCGAAGTTATAAACGTATATTTTGCGAATAAAAAGATTAGCGATTACCAAATGAGCGTACATGTAGACGGCGTAGAAAATACGGGCGGGGTACTTACCTTTACGAAAACGGGTGCTTTTGCCGTTGAGATTGAAGTTACGAAAACGGTAGATGAAATTGTGCATACGGATACGCTTTCCTTTACGCTTAAAGTGGAAAATGCCGACCGCGTAGTGCTTGCACAGGATTATATCCAGCTGTACGGCGGTAGCGACGGGTATTCGACGGCGGTTTCGGATGCGGTGATTGCCAAGGCGTATGAAAACAAAAAGCCTGTGGATAAAGCGCGGTTGCAGTATGAAATTTCGTCGGGCGGTGAATTTATTAGCGTAGAAAACAACGTAGTAACGGCAAAAGAAAACGTGGGCGAAGGCAAGGCGAGCGTGCGCGTTTGGTTTGAAAAGGAAGACGGTACGAAAGTAGAAAATACGCTTACCGTATACGTTCGCGAATCGTTCTGGGAGCAGGACGGTAGCGAATTGATGATGGTACGCACGAACGACGCTACGTACGAGCAATATAAGGGCACAGTCAGCGGTCGCACGGGTGTATACGTATATACCGATACGAGCGCAGGCAGTTGGGAAGATAGACTTGCGGTATATGAGAGCGCGCACCCCGTAGGCGTTACGAATAGCAAGATACCATACGTGAATTCGGTAGTGGCTTATCAAAATATGGTGGCGAAGAATTATAACTACGTAACCATTGACGTATGTCTTACAAACGGTGCGGTGCTTAGAGTGGATTCTATGAACGCGAGAAACGATTATCAGGTAGGAGCTACGGTAGGCGCTACGCATTTGAAAAAGAATAATCCTAATATTTCCATTTGCAATAACGAACGTGGTGTTATTATGAAAAACGGCGACATGGTGGTTGCAAATAAATGGTATACGATAATCATTGACCGTAAAAATACGCAAGCGCCAGCAAGCGGGGATATTTGGTCGCTCATCAACTTTGCCGGCTCGACGGGTACGATTTACTTTGATACCGTGCGTTACTATTTCGACGATAGCTGTTATGAAAATTACGCGTATGCGCAAAAGGACGGCTACGTAGAATACGACAGTAGTGAGCTGGTTTGGGGCGGTCGTACGAACGCGTTGACGGCGGAAACACCGTACGGTATAACGACGGAAACGGTTGGCGGAAAAACGGGCGTGTATAAGCTGGATTTGACGGGTAGCGGTGGCTGGAACGATAAATTGATGGTATACGAATGTGGCCATTTATTGCTTAGCCAAGCAAACGGAAATTTAGAAACGAAGTTCCCGTTTACGAGCGCGGATAACGCGTTTGCAAATATGACGAGCAAGGGTTATAATTACGTAGCGATTGACGTTTGCTTTACGGCTACGTCGCTACTTCGTTGCGGTGCGCCCGAGAGCACGGGTACGGCAAATAAGCGCGACGATTATCAAGCGGGGCAAGCGTTTAGCAAGAACGATAACGACTGTATTGCCTTGTATAAAGACGGCGTGCTCGTAACGACGGGTACGACGATTGAAACGGGCGTTTGGTATACCTTGGTGTTCGACCATCAGTCGGCGATTGATGGCCGTGTTGCGGGACAATGGTCGGCTATGAATTTTAGCGGTCAAGGCGTTACGTATTTCGACAAGGTACGTTATTATAGTGCAAATCCGTTTGCTACGGTTTGAGAAATAAGAAAAAAATAAAAGGAGATAAACGAATATGAACAAATTTGGAAAAATGTTGAGTGTGGCGCTGGCGTCTTTGAGCGTGCTTTCGCTCGCCTCATGCGGGGATAAAAAGGAAACGAACGACGGCGTTACGGAAATCACCATTTGGACGGGCGGTTCGAGTGAATATCAAATGAAAAAAGGCTCGAAGGAAGAAGAAGTGTATAAGTACGTGGAAGATTTGTACTATGAAGAATTTAAGGAAAAAATTAAATTCAACGTACAGCTTTTAGGGCAAAATATGAAAAACAGTATGACCACGCAGGTTACCGAAGGTACGATTGACGTGGTTATGAGCCACGTGGGCGGTGGCGACGGCTTGGACGACTGGTTCTTAGGGCAAGGCACGCAAATTTACCGTGATATGTGTACCGATTTCAAGCGTTATAAGAATTTGTCTAAGTGGATGACTTGGTCTGACCCGAACCCCGATGTGGCGTCGGAAGATAAGCTGACGGTAAACGCGCTGGATAGAGTAACGACGAAAGACGGGAAAATCGTTGGTATTCCGTCCGTCATTACGCCGTATAAGTTTGGTATCCTCGTAAGAAAGGACTGGATGAAGGCGTGCGGTTATACCGACGACGAGGCGGAAGCGACGGCGGAAAATTTAACGCTTGTCAATGACTATGAAGAGTTTGAAGAAATGGCGCTTGCTATGAAATCCGCCAAGAATTTGAACCACGCTGTTTCGGGTGCAATCTACGAAGTGGAAAAGACGGGTCTTTTGGGTGCGTACGGCTTAGACGCAGGTTATTATACGTATACCAAGGCAAAAGATGAAAACGATTTAGACGTAATGGGCTACGGGGCGCTTCTCAATCCCAAATATGCGGAAATTTTGGAAGTGGAATCCCGTTGGATTCACGAAGGGGTATTGAAAAAATCTCCCGACGCGACCAAGGTAAACGATTACGAAGCGGAATTTATCGCAGGCAGTACGGGTATTTTCCTGCAAAACGGTACGATTGAGCACTTAATTGAAGTGGCGCGCGCTTGTAAGGCGCAAAACGCGGAGGCGGAATTTACCGTGCTTTGCGGTTTAACCAAGGACGATACTTCGACGGCAAAGGGGAATATGAGAAACTCGGTAAGTACGTTTATGGCGTCTATTACCAAAAATACGCCTGACGTGGATACTATTTTGAATTTCTTGAACTGGGTATACAGTAGCGAAAAGATTTATAATATTTGCCGTTACGGCATTGAAGGGGTGCACTGGATTAATAACGGCGACGGTACGTATTCGTACCCCGAAGGATATTCCTATCATAATAAACCGTATTCGGGCGTTTTAACGCTGGTGGAAAATCAAGTGATTTCCAACCTGCAATACAAAGAATTTACGGACGTGGAAAAGAGCTGGATTTCTAAGGTGCGTAAAGCGGAAAATTATTTGGTAAACGATACCGTGGATTATTTGTTGTTCGTAGCAAGTAAGGAAAAGAGAGATAAACACTTTGCCGTGGTAGGCGGTATGTCCGATTTAAGCCAAGCAGTTTGGGGTGCGTCGGGTGATTATCAAACTACGCCGTTCTCGACGCAAAATGCTACGCACATGGCAAGCTTTAATAAAGCGCAAAGCGACTATAAAGCGGGGGCGAACGAATACAACTTGACGTTGTATGAAGATTATAATTTCTTCCTTGCTCAAAAAGCGGAAAACAATGAGTAAAATTCTATAAAATGCTTACCCCCGAACGCATGCGTTCGGGGGGATTTTTTTGCTTTGCGGTATAAAAAGGGGGTCGAGAAAACATACTGTTTATCGTTAAGGGGTGAGAACTTGCAAACGATTTTTTTTGAAAACAAACCGAGAATTATTGCCACGGGTACGATTGCAGGACCGAAGGAATGTGCAGGGGTGGTAGGAAAATTCGTGGATAAGGCGCTTTCGGACGATATGTTTGGCGAAAGTACCTATGAAAAGGCGGAATGTAAAATGCTCACGTACGCCATTCGCAAAGCGATTGAAAACGGGGGCGAACGGGAAGAAAATATCGATTTGCTCATCTCAGGGGATTTGCTCAATCAAATTATTTCCGCGTCCTTTTCCGCGCGCGATTTCGATTTTCCTTTTTTAGGAGTATATAGCGCGTGCTCTACGCTTTCGGAAAGCTTTGCTTTGTCGGCTATGATGGTCAACGCAGGCTATTTTCAAAAAATCGTCGCAGGCACGGGCAGTCATTTTTCGTCCGCCGAACGGCAATACCGCTATCCCTTGGAGCTTGGGAATACCCGTCCACCGCAATCGCAATGGACGGTAACGGGCGCAGGGAGCGCGTTGATTGCTAAGTCGGGGAGCTCGGTTGCCATTATGAGCGCCACGCTTGGAAAGGTAGTGGATTTTGGGATTACCGATGTGAATAATATGGGCGCGGCTATGGCGCCGTCCGCGTGCGATACTATCTTAAATCATTTACGGGATACGGGGCGCAAAGCAAGCGATTACGATTTGATTATTACGGGGGATTTGGGTGCGCTCGGTAGCCGTATCTTAAAGGATTTAACTTGGGAAAAGGGCGTGGATATTCAAAAAAATCACGTCGATTGCGGTGAGATTATCTATAACGTCATTGAAGACGAATTTCAAGGCGGTAGCGGAGCAGGGTGTAGCGCGGTCGTATTCAATTCCTATATTTACGATAAACTCCGTCGCGGGGAATTAAAGCGCGTTCTACTCTGTGCAACGGGTGCACTCCTTTCTACCGTTTCCAGCGGTCAAGGGGAGAGTATACCTTGTATTGCGCACGCTGTCAGTATCGAACTAGTGTAAAAACGCGTATAGCACGGTATCTTATCCCCAAAATCGGAACGCACCCTTGCTCGTTTACTAAAAGTAAATCTCCCTTCGGGTGCAACCCGATATTTGTGGCAATATACCGCACTCTCCGCATTTTTACTTCGCTTAGCTCCGAGTATATAGGGCTACTTGCATCTTGCTTTATTTTACTTCGCTTGGCTCCAAGTGAGAGCTACATATGTTTGGACAGTATTTCGATATTTTATTTATGTTTTTGAAAGCATTTTTGGTGGGCGGTGCGATTTGTATGATTGCACAAATCGTGATTAATTTTACCGACCTTACCGCAGGGAAAATTCTCGTGATTTTTATGCTCTCGGGCGTCGTGTTACAGGGTTTAGGACTATACCAGTATCTCGTTGAGTTTGCGGGAGCAGGTGCGACCGTGCCCATTAGCGGGTTTGGATATTTGCTTGCAAACGGTGCGATTAAGGGTGCGCAAAAGGGACTGTTCGGGGCGTTCACGGGCGCGCTTTCGTCGGCGAGTGCAGGCGTGTCGGCGGCAGTCGTATTTTCCTTTTTAATGGCAATGATTTTTAAGTCGCGCTCAAAAAAGAACTAAGCAAAAACGCGTAGAAACTTTCTACGCGGTTTAATTTATTCCGTAGGGGATAAATTCGCTTTATTGCCGAAGATGTCCGATTGCAGGTAGGTATCGGGGATAGAACCGACGATAACCGACTCCCCAACGAGTATATCGGTAACGACGGCAAAATTTTCCGTGCGCGACGGCATAACGATACTAATATCCGCAATCACGTTTAGATATATCGAGTGTTTCGTTTGGTTGATACCCACGCTTTCAAATTTAGACGAAAAACCGCAGGAAACGCTACTGACGGGAATAATTCTAAAATGTATGCTTGGTCCTAAACCGGCAAAAGCCTCAATACCCGTGAGTGCGCCCAAGGGCACGGGGATACCGTTCAAGCTTAAATTTTTTAGGTTGGACTGGGAAATAGACGCGGTATCGCGCGCAATTTTATTGATTTTTAAGGCGTTTGCGCCCACGGATACGATATTACCCGTGTCGTCGCGGTTGACGCTCACCAAATCTTCGTAGCGCATTTCGTCGGATAGGGTGTAATATACCGCGTCGTTGACCGCTATCGTCGTGCTTGCACGCATGGTCGCTTCGCTAATGGAAATGAGTACGCGCGTAACGTTGCGTTGGAAGTATACGAATAGGATAACGGCGAGAATAGCGATAAAAGACAGCCAGACGAAAAGCTTTTTTTTGCGCCGTCGTTTTTTGACGGCTTTTACCGATTGCTTGGGATAGACGGGTAAATTATATTCGGCAAAGCGGTTCATTTTTTGGTTACCGCGCTTTTTAATTTGGCTAAAATGCGTGCGTTTCCGCTTGTGAAATCGTTTTCTAAAAGCTTGGTTTTTAACCGTTCGTCCGCAATCGTTTTATCGATTTCTTCGGCTAAGCTTTCAAGCTCCTTTTCGCGTAATACGTGGCAAAGTCCCTTTCTTTCAAAATAGCGCGCGTTTTCCACTTGGTCGCCCCTTGACGCCTTTTCCAAGGGTACGAAAAGTGCAGGCTTTTTTAAGGCTAAAACTTCAAATACCGTGCCTGCGCCTGCGCGCGATACGATAATATCCGCGCTTGCGTATAAAAGTCCCATATCCGAAAAATATTCAAACTGGATATATTTTTTTACGTTGCTTTTTACGGTGTTATTTTTACCGCAAATATGCAAGATAGTATATTTTTGCGTTAGGATATTCAATCTCGCGCGTAAAGCGCGGTTGAGCGCTTCACTACCGCTACCGCCCCCGAATACGAGTACCACCTTTTCATTGAAAGGGATATTGAGCGCTAAGCGCGCCTCGGCTTTGGTATGCGTAAATACGGTGCGACGAATGGGCGCACCGCTGTATACGCCCCGTTTGAGCTTTTTTGCCGTTTCGGGAAAGGACGTAAACACGCATTGACATTTGTTTTTCGTTAATTTATTCGCAAGACCTAAGGAAAAATCGCTCTCGTGCGCAAAGCAGGGGATATTCAATCTCCTTGCGCCTAAGATGACGGGCAGGGCTACGAAACCGCCCTTGGAGAATACCGCGTCCGGTTGATATATTTTTAACCCCTTGACCACCTGCTTGACCGCTTTTCTAAGTCGGAGCGGAATTTTTATATTTTCCTTAAACGCGTGAAAACCGCCACCGCGGACGAGCTTGGGACATTCGATTTGATAAAAGGGGATTTTCCATTCGGAAACAAGCCGTTTTTCAATGCCGTCCGTGCCCATATAACAAACGTCGATTTCGCCTTGGGATAACAGCTCTTCCATAATCGCAATATTCGGTATGACGTGCCCTGCGCTACCACCGCCCGTAAATAATATTTTTTTCATAATGCCTCTTGTTTATCGTATTATACTGCCGTATAATATTATAGACGCGAGCGCGCGGAAATATTCTAAAATAAAAGCCGTAACGTTTGTTACGGCTCGATTTTAATCAAAATGGCTCTATCCCAAACTCTGGTTGATTTTTGACGGCAAAACCCTGTGAAATACTACGCGTTTTGCTCCGTTACATACGTTCCACGTATGCGCCGTCGCAAAACGCTTGTCTTTCTTGTGTTTTACGCGTGAAAACGCAAAATATAAATATTTTGCTAATCAACCATTTTTTGTGCCATCGCCATAAGAATTTGCGATTTCCTTAGCGGTTTTGGCGACCTTTTCACGCAAGCTTTTGGAGATAAGACCGTTACGCCTGCGCCTAAGCTCAGAATTTTTTTGACGAGCAAATCGTCGTTTGGCAGGGTGATTTCCGCGTACCATTTATCGCCGTTTAAGCGTAAATGCTCGTCGCCCAACCAGTCCTGCGCGTCCGCGAACGCGCTTTCGGAAATTTCAAATACCGCGTCCACGCTATCCGTTTCGTTGGACCAAAAGGACAGGGGAATATCTTCGCGCGTAAACGGGCGTTTTTGGAAATGCTCGTCCGTTTTTACCACCGAAAATACCCGTCCCAAACGGAATAAACGAAAGGCGCGTTGCTTATGGCAAAAGGCGTAGACGTACCAAACCGCCTGTTTACATACGAGTACGTGCGGTTCGATTTTTCTGCCCGTTTTTTCGCCTGCGCGCGAGCGGTATTCGATTTCTAAAATTTCCTGCGCTTTGATACTCTCTTCCATTAAGCGGAGCTTGTCCGAAAAGGCTTTCGTATCCCCCCAAGTACCGCCGTCTACGAGTATCGTGCCCACTTCGCCCGATAACGCTCTGTCCCGTATTTCCGATTTCACCTGCGCCGAAAGCTTGTGCTTTGCCGTTAAAAACCGTTCTTGTGGGAGCTGAGCGTACATAGTTTCCAGCGCCTCGATTGCCGATTCGTATTCTTCCTTAGTCATAAATCCAACGGGTAATTTATAGCTGTCCGAAATGCAAATTCCACCGTTTCTGCCACGCTTAATATATACGGGTACGGTTAAAGACATGTGGTCTATATACCGATACACCGTCCGCACGGAAATACCGTGCTTTTCCGCTAAATAGCTTGCCGTGAGCTTGCGCTTTGCAAGCAGGTCGAATAAAATATCGATTAAAATGGTAAATTTCATAATTTTTACCCCAAAAAAATAAAATTTTATAAAAATATTTTATCATATATGACAACTGTTGTCAAGTTTATAGCGATATAATAGGTGTGTAAAAAAGAAAAAGGGGTAAACGAATGACGAAATTTGACGGATATATGGAACGGTTGGAAGAAAAGCGCAGGATTGAAAAAGAAGAAAAAATGAACGAATGGTTTTTGCGTAGCCTGCAAACGCGGACGAAAGAAGACGTTATTAAAGAGCTGAGCGAAAATTTGACCTTTATTATCGGCGTTTCGGCGGTAGCGATAGTAGAAAGGGTAAAAACGCACGTTTTTTAAGCGTTTTTAGCGCGCAAACGCTTGACAATTCAAGAGAAAAAGTGTAAACTGAAATCGTTTATATAAAGCTTTCAAACAAGGAGTTTTGGGTTATGGAAACGAAAGTCAACGTAATGGATACGCTTAGAGCGCGCGGATTTGTCAAGCAAACGGTATTTGAAGAAGAATTGTATGAAAAGTTAGGCAAGGAAAGCGTAGCGTTTTATATAGGTTTTGACCCCACGGCGGATTCTTTGCACGTAGGGCATTTTATGCAACTGATTGCTATGCATCACATGCAACAGGCAGGACATAAGCCGATTATTTTAATCGGTGGCGGTACGGCTATGGTCGGTGACCCGTCGGGTAGAACGGATATGCGGTCTATGATGACCAAGGAAACCATTCGTCATAACGTGGAATGTTTCAAAAAGCAAATGTCGAAATTCGTCAGTTTTGAAGGGGAAAACGCGGCGGTTATCGTGGATAACGGCGACTGGCTTTTGGATTTGAATTATATTGATTTCTTGCGTGAAATCGGCGCGCATTTCTCGGTCAATCGTATGCTTACGTCCGAATGTTTCAAACAGCGTTTAGAACGCGGTCTTTCGTTCTTAGAATTTAACTATATGTTAATGCAGGCGTACGATTTTCTTGTACTGTATAGAAAATACGGTTGTGCGTTGGAGCTGGGTGGCGACGACCAGTGGAGTAATATTCTTGCTGGTGCTAACCTTATCCGTATTAAAGAACAACAGCCTGCTTTTGCAATGACCTTTACCCTGCTTACGACGTCCGACGGGAAAAAGATGGGTAAGACCGCAAAGGGCGCGGTATGGTTGGACGAGAATAAGACGACGCCGTACGAGTTCTATCAATACTGGCGCAATACCGCGGACGAGGACGTGGAAAAATGTATGAAACTGCTCACGTTCTTGCCCTTAGAGCAAATCGAAGAGCTGTGCCGTTACAAGGACGAGCGTATGAATAAAGCCAAAGAAGTGCTTGCATACGAATTGACCAAGGAAGTGCACGGGGAAGAACAGGCAAATCTCGTACAAGCGCAGGCGCGTTCGGCGTTCGGTGGCGCAGGTGGCGAGCTTTTGACTAAGGAAGTTTCGGACGTTGTAACCGTGGTAGACGCTATGGTTGCCTGTGGGGTTGCAAAATCCAAGGGCGAAGCGCGTCGTTTAATCGAACAGGGCGGTGTGTCCGTGGACGATACCAAAGTGACCGATTGTAATATGGAAATTCCGTCTAAGGAATTCGTGTTGCATAAGGGTAAAAAAGTCCACTTAAAAGTCCTTGTAAAGTAAAAACGCGTATATACGTCGCATTTCAGCGTTGGTGCTCAGTCACTTACTATCGGTAAGCTCCTTCGCACCGCCTTGAACTGCTCGTATCTCCGCATTTTTACACGCTCGGCTCTAAGTTTATCGAATTGTCATTGCGAACGAGCAACGCGAGTGTGGCAATCTCATAAAAATAAGACAATATAATATATACGGAAAGCGACGAATTTTTTCGTCGCTTTCTTTTATTTGACAAAAATTGTATTTATTGCTATAATAATAGAAAGGAGCAAAAAGGCTATGGAAAAGGCGGTGCGCACGGTGTTTTCGCCGTGGCAAAGTGAAAAAATAATCGAAAAATCACGGTTTATTACCTATTCCGCGCACGTGGAAAGTGAAGAACAGGCGCGCGCGTTTATCGCGAGCGTGCGAAGTCAGCATACCTTAGCTACGCACGTTTGTTTTGCGTTTATTGCCGATAAGCTGGGGAATTTACAACGCTTTTCCGACGACGGCGAACCGCAGGGTACGGCAGGCGTGCCCATTTTAGAGGTGCTCAAAAATAAAAAATTGTTTGAAACGGCGGTTGCCGTGGTGCGGTATTTCGGGGGTGTGAAATTAGGCGCAGGGGGCTTGGTGCGCGCGTATTCGTCGTGCGCGTTGGAAAATTTGGACGGCGCGGATATTCGCGTTTTGGAAGTTTGTGCCGAGTATACGATTTTCGTGGATTATACGGGCATTGACGGTGTGCAAAAATATCTTTCGTCTAATACCTGTACCCTGCTTTCTACGGAATACGGGGAAAAGGTCGTTTTCAAAATAGCGGTAAAAAAAGCGGACGAGCAGGCGTTTATAACGGAGCTCGTCGATTATATGCAAGGCAAAGTGCAAACGGAGCGCGGAGCGGAATATTACGCGCCGTTTAAGGAATAAAAAATTTTCTTGACAAGATTTGGAAAATATGCTATACTATAAATAGTAAGGGGGTATTTGTTATGAAAATGATAACGGCGATTGTCAATAGAAAAGATGCAGGGGAAGTGTGCGACGCGCTTGCCGAAGAGAAATTCGCGTTTACCAAAATGGCGACGACGGGCGGATTTTTGAAAGCGGGGAACGTTACCCTTTTAATGGGTGTGGACGACGATAAGGTGGATACTGCTTTGGCAATTATCCGTAAGCATTGCGCTCAGCGTATGGAGCCTATGCCTGCCGTTGTAAACGCGGGCGTACCTGCTTTTAGCTATTATAAAACGGAAGTGCTCGTCGGGGGCGCAACCGTGTTCGTAACTCCCGTCGAACAGTTTATTAAAATGTAAGGCTACATAAAAAATCGGCTACCGAAAGGGGTAGCCGATTTTTTTATTGCTTTGCGTATAATTTTATAAGCTCGATAATCACTTCTACCGCCTTTTCCATAGACGGTACGGGAACGAGCTCGCGCACCGAATGAGCGTTGTGTTCGCCTGTGAAAAGGTTGGGGCAGGGCAAACCCATAAACGAAAGGGTGCTACCGTCCGTACCGCCCCGAACGGGCGTTTCGATAGGTACGACGCCCGCCTGCTCGTATGCCTTGCGTGCGTTTTCGATTAAATGGAAATGGTCCTTGATTTTTTCGTAACAGTTATAATACTGGTCGCGGATTTGACAAACGACGGCGTTTTGACCGTATTTATCCGCAAGCTCTTTGCAAATATCTTGGATAAACGCTTTGCGCATTTCAAATTTTTGCTTGTCGTGGTCGCGGATAATGAGTTCGATTTCGCCCGTTTCCACGCCCGATTGTATATGGCAAACGTGGTAAAAACCCTCGCGGTTTTCCGTCGTGGCAGGCGTTTCGTTTGCAGGGAGCATTGCCATAAATTCGCCTACGATTACCGCGCAGTTGACCATTTTATTTTTCGCGCTCCCAGGGTGAATGTTTTTACCTTGTAAGGTGATAACCGCCTCGCTGGCGTTGAACGTTTCATAGCCCAGCTCTCCGATTTCTCCGCCGTCTACCGTATAGGCAAAATCACAGCCAAAGCCTTTTACGTCGAAAAGGCTTGCACCTTCGCCGATTTCTTCGTCGGGAGTGAACGCAATACCCACTTTTCCGTGGGGGATTTCGGGATGAGAAAGTAGATATTCTACCGCGCTCATAATTTCCGCAACGCCTGCCTTATCGTCCGCGCCGAGCAGGGTATCCCCGCCCGATACGATAAGCTCTTGCCCTACGTAGTTTTCCAAGAAAGGAAATTCGGTAGGGGTAATGGTTGCGCCGTTATCCAAGGTAATATCACCGCCTTGATAGATAAGACAACGCGGTTTGACGTTCGTGCCCGAGCATACGGGCTCGGTATCTAAGTGCGCGATAAAACCGATAGACGGCGCGTTTTTAATGGTAGCGGGTAAATACGCGTACACGTACGCGTGCTCGTTATAAAAAGCGTTGGTAACGCCGAGTGCGTGTAATTCTTCTACGAGCAATTTGGCTAAATCAAATTGTTTTTGCGTGGACGGGTGCGTGCCCGTTTTGGGGTTTGACTGCGTATCTATTTGTACGTAACGTAAAAAGCGTTCTTTGACTGACATTTCGTTTTATTCCTTATATAATGATAAGTCTATTATAGCGTAAATATACCGAAAAAGCAAGCGGTTGGGAATAGCCCGACGGGTAAAAAATGGTAAAAGAGCGCAAAACTTGTGCAAAGTATACAAACGCGGTAGGCAACTTTGTTGATTTTGCCTATTGTATTTTTTGTCAAAATGTAGTAAAATAGTATTAGTAAAAAATATGTCATTCCATTTGGAGGAAAAAGATTATGTCAGGACTTTTGCTGAAAGGCATTAACAAAGTATACCCCTCGGGTGTACAAGCAGTGTTCGATTTCTGTCTCGATATCAGAGATAAGGAATTCATCGTACTCGTAGGACCTTCCGGTTGCGGTAAATCCACTACGCTCCGTATGATTGCAGGGCTTGAAGAAATTTCTTCGGGTGAATTGTACATCGACGGTAAGCTCGTAAACGACGTCGTACCTAAGGATAGAGATATCGCCATGGTATTCCAAAACTATGCGTTGTATCCCCACATGTCCGTA
>JAFXHR010000029.1 GCA_017536305.1 Clostridia bacterium
GTATCGGGATATTTTTCACGGATAAGCATAGCGTGTTTTGCGGTATACATACAGCATACCTTGGAACAGTACGGTTTACCGCAACCGCTCGTATCACGCGAGCCTACGCATTGAATAAAGGTGATTACTTTCGGGTGCTCGCCGTCGGAAGGACGAAGAAGTACGCCGTTCGTAGGACCAGCCGCGTTCATCAAACGCTCTAATTCGAGCGACGTAATAACGTCCTTGTTATCGTCGTAGCCGTATTCGTTGAAGTTGTCAAGGTTAATCGGCTTAAAGCCCGTCGCAACGACGATTGCGCCGTATTGACGTTCGATAAACGTATCCTTTTGTTCGTAGTCAATCGCGCCTACTCCGCAGAATTTTTGACAAATACCGCATTTACCCGTTTTGAGCTTGATACATTGCTCGGGGTCGATAACCGCTACGTTGGGAATTGCTTGCGCGAACGGAATATGAATAGCAGGACGGGTATTTAAGCCCATATTAAAGGTATTCAAGCCTTTCTTCGACGGGCATTTTTCCATACAGATTTTACAACCCGTACATTTGGTTTCGTCCACGTATCTTGCCTTACGGCGGATTTTTACGGAGAAGTTACCAACGAACCCTTTTACGTCTTCTACTTCCGAATAGGAAAGAATATCGATTTTTTCGTGCTGTGCACAGTCTACCATTTTGGGCGTGAGAATACAAGCGGAGCAATCGAGCGTGGGGAACGTCTTATCCAGTTGCGCCATTCTACCGCCGATAGTCGCGTTCTTTTCCACAATGTCCACTTCAAAACCCGCGTCAGCGATATCGAGCGCGGCTTGGATACCCGCGATACCACCGCCGATTACCAGCGCGCGTTTTACCACGGGGCTTTCGCCCGCCATGAGCGGAGCGTTGAGTTTTACTTTGGCAATCGCCGTACGAACGAGAATGACCGCTTTTTCCGTCGCTTCGTCCATATCTTTATGTATCCACGAGCAATGCTCACGGATATTTGCGATTTCAACCATATAAGGGTTTAAGCCAGCCGATTCCGCCGTTTTACGGAAGGTAGCCTCGTGCATTCTCGGCGAACACGAGCCTACGACGATACCCGTTAAGTTGTGCTCTTTAATCGCTTGCTTGATAAGCTGTTGACCGTTTTCCGAGCACATATACTGGTAGTCCGCGCTGTAAACGACACCAGGCTCGCTTTTCATAATTTCCGCTACCTTTTTGACGTCTACCGTTGCCGCGATATTGCTTCCGCACCAACAAATAAATACACCTATTCTTTGCATATTTTATCTCTCTCTTTTTTATTTTTTTCGTTATTTATTGTACTTTCTGTACGCGCTGACAAGAAGTTGTTGAGGAATAAGCTCGTCTACAATCGGCGGAATTTCCTCTGCCTTGATGCCGTTATTACCTTGCATACGGGTTACCGTGTCGCGCACCGCCTCTACGACCGCCGCAGGCGCAACCCCACGCGGACAACGCTCTACGCAAGCCATACACGATAAACAGTTCCAAATCGCCTTGCTTTCCATAAGCACTTCGATTTTGCCTTTTGCAAGCAAGGACACGAATTGATGCGGTTTGATGTCCATATCCTTAAACGCAGGACAGCGCCCCGAGCATTTACCGCATTTCATACATTTTTGTACGTCCGTACCGCTGACGCGGTTGATAATTTCTACGTATTCCTTGTTCGTCATACCTGTACCCCCAACGCCTCGGCAAGTAGCTCGGTGAAATATTTCACGGGCAAGATGTTATCGCCGTTGACCTGTAAGTTATATAAACAAAGCGGACACGCGGTAATCACTTCTTCCGCTCCCTTTTCTTTTGCGCTTGTAAGTACTTTACGGCTCTTTTCCTTGGGCAGGTTGCCGTTCTTTAAGGATACGTACGCTCCGCAACACTCGTTACGGAAAGGATAAACGACGGGCGTACCGCCGATTGCGCGAATGAAATCTTCGATAATCGTCGGATTTTCAGGATTGTCAAACGCCATGACACCGCTCGGTCTTAACAATAAACAACCGTAATATGCGCCGATTTTACGATTTAACGGTTTTACCACCGCCTGCTTTATCTTATCAAAGCCGACGACCGTTTTAAGCATTTCCAAGTAATGCAGTACTTCCGTTTCGCCACCGTACGGCTCGTCGAGCTGTAAATAGTTATTCGCTCTAAAACGGATATCGTCGTTTTTCTTCATATCTTCGTTGGTGCGTTTGATTACGTTATGACAAGCGGAGCAAAGGGTTAAAAGCTTGCCCCCGTTATGCTTGGCATAATCGAGCGCGCGTACCGCCGAAAGCTTGGTGGCAATCTCGTCCGTACCCATAGGATACACCGCGCCACAACATTGCCAGTTTTCAATTTCGTCCATTTCTACGCCCAAAGCTTTTGCACAAAGACGCGCCGTTACGTCTAAGTCTTTGGCTTTCGTTTTGAGCGTACAACCAGGATAGTAACTGATTTTCACCATTTTAATACACTACCTTTTTCTTTCTCTTATTTTTGAGGATACGCCATATCCTCGGGACGGAATACTTCGTCGAATTTTTCCGCCGTTAAGAAACCGAGCGCAACGCAAGCCTCTTTCAAGGAAATATTTTCCTTATACGCTTTCTTAGCCGTCTTTGCCGCGTTCTCATAGCCGATATACGGATTGAGCGCGGTTACGAGCATCAAGGAATTATAAAGATTGTGTTTCATCTTTTCCTTATTCGCTTTAATATCCGTTACACAGTTGTTTTCAAACGAACGGATACCGTCCGAAAGCAAGCGTACCGATTGCAGGAAATTATAGATAATCACGGGCATAAATACGTTGAGCTCGAAATTACCCTGCGACGCGCCGACGCCTACCGCAACGTCGTTTGCCATAACCTGTACCGCAACCATCGTCATAGATTCGCATTGCGTAGGGTTGACCTTCCCTGGCATAATGGACGAACCAGGTTCGTTTTCGGGAATGAAAATTTCACCAAGTCCGTCGCGCGGTCCGCTCGCAAGCCAACGCACGTCGTTGGCAATCTTCATCAGGTTACATGCAAGCGCTTTGAGTGCGCCGTGCGCAAATACCAGCTCGTCTTTCGCCGTCAATGCGTGGTACTTGTTTTCCGCCGTTACGAATTTTTTACCCGTAAGCACGCTTACTTGCGTTGCCACTTCTTCCGCAAAGCCCTTGGGTGCGTTCAAGCCCGTTCCTACCGCCGTATCGCCGAGCGCGAGCTCTTTCAAGCCGTCAAGCGCAAGCGTTAATTGCGCTTTGGTCTTTTCAATCATATTTCTCCAACCGCTAATCTCTTGCGAGAATGCAATGGGAACGGCGTCTTGTAAATGCGTTCTACCGCTTTTTACAATGCCTTCGTTTTCTTTTTCCAAACGCTTTAAGGTTGCAATCAGCGAATCCATAGCGGGGAATAAATTGTCTTCAATCGCCACCACGCTTGCAATATGCATAGCCGTCGGGAATGTATCGTTGGAGCTTTGGCTCTTATTGATATCGTCGTTGGGGTGCAAAAGCTTTTTACCTGCAATCTCGTTACCGCGGTTTGCGATAACTTCGTTTGCGTTCATATTCGATTGCGTACCGCTACCCGTTTGCCATACGACGAGCGGGAAATGGGAATTTAAGCTACCCGAAATCACTTCGTCGCAAGCTTTGGAAATCGCGCTGAGCTTTTCGTCGTCTAATTTGCCAAGCTTATGATTCGCAAGCGCCGCCGCCTTTTTCAAGATGCCGAACGCTTTGGTAATTTCACGGGGCATCACTTCGTCGCCGATTCTGAAATTTTGGTAACTTCTTTGCGTTTGTGCCGCCCAGTATCTGTCTGCAGGGACTTGCATTTCCCCCATCGTGTCTTTTTCAATACGGTATTCCATCTTTTAGCACCATTCCTTAAATTTCAATTTGTGCGATAACGCCTTTGAGTACTTCCGCGCTGTTTCTCATCTTTGCAAGCTCGTCGTCCGAAAGCTTGGGCGTGAGCGTAGTTACGACGCCTTCGTTTCCGATAGCGCAAAGCGTAGAAAGCGCAACGTCCGAAATACCGTACTCGCCTTCTAATACCGTCGATACGGGTAAAATGGTATATGCGCTCGAATAAATCGCGTTGACAATTTTCGTTACGCAAGCCGCGATACCGTAGAAGGTTGCGCCCTTGCCTGCAATAATTTGACCACCCGATTTTTTCACGTATTCTTCCACTTCCGCTTTATCGTACGGGGTAACCTTTAATACGCTCTTATCCGTGAGCGTACTTTCATATTCCGCAAGCGATACGCCCGAAATATCCGCCGTGGACCAAGCTACGAACGAGGAATCGCCGTGTTCGCCCAAAACGTATGCGTGTACCTGTTGTTGGTTGACCGAATACAGTTCGGAAAGACGCGTTCTTAAACGAATACTATCGAGCGTCGTACCCGTACCGATTACGCGGTTTCTGGGCACGCCCGTGATTTTGCAAAAGACGTAGGTAAGCACGTCTACGGGGTTTGCTACGAACAAATACAATGCGTTCGGCGCGTATTTTACGATTTGCGGAGCAATGCTCTTCAAAATATTGACGTTCGTTTGCGTTAAGTCAATCCGCGATTGACCAGGCTTTCTGCCTACGCCGGACGTAACGATAACGATATCCGAATCCACCGCGTCCTCGTACGTTCCGCAATAAATTTTTGCAGGGGAAAGATAGGGAGTAGCTTGTCTAATATCCAAAGCCTCGCCCTTTGCCTTTTCCACGTTCACGTCAATCAATACGATTTCCGCAACCGAGCCCGTTGCTACGAGCGTGTATGCTACGGTTGCACCAACCGAGCCTGCACCGATAATAGTAACCTTGTTGTTCATAGTTTTATATCTCCGTTTGTATTATTTTTATTGTTTTATACGCGCGCGAAAAGACGCGTATTTCTACTCGTACTCCATAATTATACCATAAAATCCCCCCGTTTCCAAACGCTTGACACACCTTGAACACATTTTTTAATCGCTAAATCGATAAATTTTTATCTTTTTCGTAAAAAATAAAAAACCTTGCAGATATTTAGCAAGGTTTCGATAGGTTACGATTGATTTAGTCGTCGCTCAATGCGCCGACAAGGAGCAAGCCCCCTTCGATTATGGTAAAAATACCGCCGAATATAAACACCCAATTTACCGTATTGCCTTGATTGAACATCAAGAGCGTACCGATTACGAGAAACACGACGGGAACGGCGTATTCACAAAGAGTATAAAAAAGAGTATCACAACGGCTACGGCTTTTGATTTTTTCGTATAGCAATAATATCCCTGCTATCAACAACGCGCCTGCGACGAGATACAGCACCGCCTCTACGATAACCCAACCGCATACGATTACCACAACCCCACCGACTAATTTGACGACGGCAGGCGGAATACGGTTGTCTATTAAATCCATTACCCCAAGCGCGATAAGTCCAAGACCTACTACCGTCATTAAAATACTAATTAAATCTCCGCGTAAAACGATTAAAAGTACGCCGAGCGCAATGGTGATAAGCGCGGTGATAAGTCTTTCGGATTTTTTCATAATATCCCCCCGTTTTTTAGGCTTTTATAAAAACCGCGACGAGCCGTCGCGGTCTATTCACGTTTTTAGTATCGTCAGTCGTGCGACTTTGCAACGGACGTTGCAAAGCGCGCTCACCGTTTCGTCTTGGGTATCTCATCTTTACGTCGGATAATACGGCGTCTTTTCCGACTTCCGTTTCTCGCTCCGAAAAGGAACGGATTTCCCCGCTACGTTTCGGAATAAAAGAAGTTTCTTCCGTAGAATATACTATATTATACGCACTTTTCATAAAAAAAGTACCCGCTTTCGTTTATTTTTTCTTTCAAAGCTCAATAATGCGTAAATTGGATATAACTTCGTCGTATTTATCCTTGGTAAAGGAAGTTTTTCCCGTCGTCATTACCGTCGCCGTACCAGCCGAAACGCCTGCACGCAAAATCTCGGAAAGCGGAGCGTCTTGTTTTAACATTAAGGACGCCGCCGCAACCATACCGTCCCCTGCGCCTACCGTGGAATTAACGGCAACGTTGATACTCTTACAGTAAAAGTTTTTCGTACCGTCCGTAATGACCGCGCCTTGTTTGCCTAAGGAAAGCAATACCCGTTTTGCACCGCGGTCTAACAGCTCGTAGCAGGCGGAAAGCATATCTTCTTTATCGGCGATATGCCTGCCGAGCGTATGTTCCAGCTCGTCAAGGTTGGGTTTGACAAGGTCTACCCCTACGCCGAGCGCGGAAAACATTCTTGCTCCCGATGCGTCTACGATTTTCATAGACTTCTCGTCCACCGCACGGGCAAGCTTGCCGTAATATTCAGGCTCTAATCCGCGCGGTAATCCGCCCGAAAGAACGGTTACGCTACTGCGCGCGGATAGCATACGCACAATGGAAAGCACTTCTTCCGCTTTTTCCTTGCTCACTTCTTCACCGACGTCGTTCACTTCGGTAAGCATGGAACGGCTGTCTATAAATTTATAGTTTTCGCGCACGCGACCTTTGCTCCAAACGAACGTATACGGCACGCCTTCTTTATTGAGCGCGTTTTCAAAGGTATAACCGTTTTCGTTATACATCAGTCCCGTCGCGTACGATTCGCCCCCTAAGCGTTTCACGCCGATAGCGACGTTTAAGGCTTTACCCCCAAGCGATAGACTTTTGCTTTTGACGACGCTCGTTTTGCCTACGCTCAGTGCATCTAGCTCTATGGTAACGTCCGTGCAAGGACTCATACAAACGGTTAATATCATATTCCCCTCGTTTTAGCTTTTGAGAAAGCTATTTATCATCATATATATTATATAACACAATTTGGAATTTTTCAATACCAAACGGAAAAATTTTTCACTTATTTTTCAAAAAAGTATTTTTGCGCAAAAAAAGACCGTTCTCGCCATTTTCGCGAAAACGGTCGAAGCTTTTTCGCTTACATTGAAATCATTTGTAACGTTTCGTATAATTCGTAGTCGAATTGCTTTTTCATAGAAACAGCCTCTATGATATCCATATCGATAATTTTATTATCGCGAATACCCACCGCACGGTTACCGATACCGTCGTTGAGCAAACGAACCGCCTTATTACCAAACTGCGCCGCAAGCATTCTATCCGACATACTCGGCGAGCCACCGCGTTGTACGTGTCCGATACAGGTCGGGCGTACGTCGTACTCGGTAATCGCTTGCAAGCCCTTTGCAAACTTATCCGCGCTCATAACCCCTTCGGCTACGATAATAATATTCGAGTGCTTACCGTTGGCGCGCGAACGGTGAATACGGGAGGCAATTTCGTCCATATTAAACGCAATTTCGGGAACGACGATAATTTCCGCACCCGACGCGATACCGCTATACAATGCGATATCCCCACAATGTCTACCCATAACTTCCACGACGGATACACGCTCGTGCGAGGTCATAGTATCGCGTAATTTATTGATAATATCCAAGCAGGTATTAACCGCCGTATCAAAACCAAGCGTATAATCGGTATACGCCAAGTCGTTATCAATCGTACCAGGAATACCGATAGTCGGTACGCCAAATTCGTCCGTAAGCGTCTTTGCACCGCGGAACGAGCCGTCGCCACCGATTACGACAAGACCTTCAATACCGTGTTTTTCCAACGTTTCTACCGCTTGTTTTTGACCTTCTTTCGTCATCATTTCCAAGCATCTTGCCGTACGCAGTTTTGTACCGCCGAATTGCACGATATTCGATACGCTACGCATTTCCATAGGGAACACCGCGTCTTCAATCAAACCTGCGTAACCCCTTTCAATGCCGTATACTTCCATTCCGAAATAAATACCTGAACGAACGACCGCACGAATTGCCGCGTTCATACCAGGGGCGTCGCCACCGCTCGTCAATAAACCAATCCTTTTCATTTCATACCTCTTACTTACTCTTTGGTTTCTCTCGCCTATATATTATAGCAAATCTTTTGGAAAAAACAAACGTTTTTAACCGCATTTTTCAATTTTTTTGGTAACTTTCCAAAAATACTTCTCAAAGCAACTTAATTGCGCTCTCGCTAAGGAAAGACGCCAACTCGGCAAACAGACCGCGACTGGGCGTTACCTTTTGTGAACATATCAGCTTTTTACCGTCCTTGACGAAAAATACGCTCGTATCCCCGTCGTAGAAGGTCAAAGTTTCCATAAGCTCTTCCACGTCCGCGTCTTCTAAGCCCGTGATATTCAGCCAAAGCTTTTTCCCCGCGTCCGATTTTTCTCTACGGATAATCGGCTGTGGTTCCGTATTTCTTTCAACGCTCGATTTTTTCGCCACCTGCGGTTCGTCAACGGAAAATTCGCGCATAGAATCCAAAATAATAACGGGGGCTTTATCTTCGTCGATACTGATTTTACCCGACAGGGACACGACTCTATCCGTTTCCAAGAAATTACGGATTTTATCGTAAACCTTGGGGAAACATACGCACTCGATAGCGCCGTACATATCTTCCACGGTAACGAACGCCATCAAAGAGCCCGTACGCGTTTTGAGTTTTTTGAACGCGCCGAGCATACCGCCCATTGTAACAGGCATACCGTCGGAGATTTCCGTATACGTTTTCGCGCCCGTTTCTTCGTCTTCGGTATACGCGTTGAGCATAGAACAATTAAAGGTGCAGTCCTTGAAATAGGGCACGAATTTCTCAAACGGGTGTCCGCTTACGTATACGCCGAGCACCGATTTTTCCTTGGAAAGCTTTTCCATCGTTTCGTATTCGGGTATATCCGGATAAGCAATTTCCAGCGCCTGTTCTTCGATAATGTCCCCAAACAAGGATATTTGCGCGCCTGCCTTTTGCTTGTCCATAGCGTTCACGCGTGAATATACTTCGTCGTATACAGCCGAAAGCTGTGAGCGGGTATAACCAAAGCTATCGAACGCACCTGCGTAAATTAAGCTTTCGACGATTCGACGGTTAATCAGCTTTGCACAGCGCATCATAAAGTCGGAGAAGTCCTTAAACAAGCCGTTTTGCTCCCGTTCTTTCATAACCGCCTCTATCGCGTCCTGCCCTACGCCACGGAGCGCGCCAAGCCCGATACGAAGTCCGTTACCCTCTACCCAGAAAATCGCTTTGGATTTGTTGATGTCGGGAGGTAAAACGTCGATATTCTTTTCCTTCATATACATAATATACTTGGAAATTTCTTCGATTTTATCAATTCTGTCGTTCAAAATACCCGCTAAGAATTCCTTGGGGTAGAACGCTTTCAGATACGCCGTACGATACGCTACGACCGCATACGCCGCGGCGTGCGATTTATTGAACGCATAGGACGCAAAGCTTTCCATATCCGCGAAAATTTTACCCGCCACTTCCGCAGGAATACCCAGCGACGCACAACCCGTGATACCGTCTTCGGGCGCGCCGTAGATAAATTTATCCTTTTGCTCCATCAATTCCTTTTTCTTCTTTTTCGCCATAGCACGGCGAACAAGGTCCGCTTGTCCAAGCGAATAGCCTGCAAGCTGTTGGAAAATTTGCATTACCTGTTCTTGATAGATAATAACGCCGTAGGAATTTTTCAAAATCGGCTCTAAGTAGGGCGTATCGTAAACGATTTTCTCGGGATGATGCTTATTCTCGATATATTTGGGAATAAAGTCCATAGGACCAGGGCGGTACAGGGAAATACCTGCAATCAAGTCTTCCAAACAGTTGGGTTGCAGGTCTTTCATAAACTTTTTCATACCGCCTTGTTCAAGCTGGAACACCGCGTCCGTGTCGCCAGACGAGATGAGCTGATATGCCTCGGGTACGTCCACCCCGATTTTGTTAAAGTCTATATCAATACCAAGCCCTTCTTTGATATATTCCAAGGTGTTTTGGATATCGGTAAGCGTGGTGAGCGCAAGGAAGTCCATTTTCAACATTCCTACCGCTTCCACTTCTTTCATATCGAACTGCGTAACGATATCTTCCCCGTTTCTTGCCAAGGGTACGTTATCCGCCAAAACCTTGTTACAAATTACGACGCCGGCGGCGTGTTCGGAAGTGTTCTTGGGCATACCTTCCAGCTTTAAGCCCATATCAATAACACGGCGAAGTTCGGGATTGCTTTCGTACACTTCGATAAATTCGGGGTTCTTCTTTTTCTTTTGCTCGGCAAGATTTTTTTCAATTTCCGTGCGCTTTTCTTCCGAAAGCGTGGTATCTTCGAGCTGTTTTTCGATTTTCGGGATTTTTCTACCCAAAAGCTCGCCGATAGTCGATTTACCGTCCATCAGCTTAGCCACCTTATCCGTTTCCGAATAGGGAACGCCCATAACGCGCCCTACGTCCTTGATAACCGCGCGCGAGGCGAGCGTACCGAACGTAACGATTTGTGCTACGTTTTCGGGGTGATATTTTTTGCGTACGTATTCAATCGTTTCGTATCTGCGCTTGGTGCAAAAGTCCACGTCGAAGTCGGGCATAGATACACGGTCGGGATTTAAGAACCGCTCGAAAATCAAATCGTAGCGCAACGGGTCTACGTCCGTAATGCCGATAGAGTACGCAACGATACTGCCAACGCCCGAACCGCGTCCAGGACCTACGGGTATACCGTTTAAGCGCGACCAGTTGATATAGTCCCAAACGATTAAGAAATAATCGGCAAAGCCCATTTTGATAATAATGCCCAGCTCGTATTCCACACGCTCTTTAATCGCGGGCGTAATATCGTCGTATCTACCCTTTAACCCCTCCCAAGTAAGCTTGGTAAGGTATTCGGGCGAGGTCGAGCCGTCGTCCGGTTTATATAAGGGAATGAGCGACGTATCGCGAATCGGGTCGCCCTTGGGCGTTAAATCGAATACGGGCTCTTCAATTTTATCTGCAATCACACGCGTATTCGTTATCGCCTCGGGTACGTACGAGAACAGCTCCGCCATCTCGTCGCCCGATTTCATATAAAATTCGTGCGTTTCAAATTTCATACGCTTGGGGTCGGCAAGCGTCTTTTTCGTTTGAATACAAAGGAGTACGTCGTGCGCCTCCCAGTCGTCCTTTTCGATATAGTGCACGTCGTTCGTCGCCACCAAACCGATATTTAACTCGTTGGCGATTTTGATAAGGTCGGGAATGACCTGTTTTTCTTCGGCGATACCGTGGTCTTGGATTTCGATATAAAAATCTTCGCCGAATACTTCTTTCATATCCTGCGCCCAAGCCTTGGCTTTATCGTACTCGCCGTCGAGCAAAAGCTGTGGTATTCTACCTGCCAAGCACGCGGAAAGGCAAATCACACCTTCGTGATGCTTTTTGATATAGTCGTAGCCTATTCTCGGTTTACCGTAAAACCCTTCGATATACGAAAGAGAGTCTAATTTGACGATATTTTTATAACCCGTTTTATTTTTGGCAAGCAAAACGATATGGTCGGTATTCGTGCCTGCGCGTTTATCGAAATGGTTGTCGGTCGCATACAGCTCGCAACCGATAATATATTTAATGCCCTTTTTTACACATTCTTCGGCAAAATACAAGGACGCGTACATATTGCCGTGGTCGGTTATAGCGCAAGCGTCGACGTTATTTTTCACGAGATAATCCACGAGGTCGTCCACTTTCGCCGCCCCGTCTAACAAGGAATATTCCGTGTGTAAATGCAAATGTACGAAATCCGTCATTTTATAACTCCTCCGCTATTTCCATAAGCCGTCGCATACGGTGATTTAGACAGCTCTTGCTTGCGTTTAACAGCTCCGCAAGCTCCCTGAGTGATTTTTCGGGATATTTCAGCCTTGCGTTGTAAAGCGTAATCAGTTCTTCGCTCAAATCGGCAAAATGTGTTTTTTCTTGTATTTTTTGAATAGCGACAACCTGTTTTACCGACGCAATCGCCGTTTTATCCGCGTTACCCGAAAAACAGTTCCGCGCGCGGTTGTCTTGGTTGGATTCGTCCCGTTTTTGCGTAAACGCAACAAATTTGCGCAGGTTATTCTCCGCGCCGATAAGCGCGAGAAAATCGGAAATGACTTCCTTGCTCTTGATATATACCACCTGCGTTTCCTTGCGCTCTACGAGCTTTGCTATTAGCTCCATTTCCGCAAGCAAATCGCAAAAATCGTACGCGGTTTGTCTATCGTCGAATACGATTTCCAAATGATAGCCCGTGCCGTTTCCGCTCGGTAAAGTACAACTCCCACTACCCAAAAACGCGCCCTTGATATACGCAATTTTTTGTTCTTCCGTTTTAAGTAGGGATTTGGCTATCCCTGCTCGAATATTTTCCTTGTCCCGTTTCAAAAGCCCTAATTTATCCAAGGTCGCTTTCGCGCTTTCGGGGGGACATTGCATTACCAGCTTGTCCTTACCGCTCTTTCTATCTCTCGTTGCGTGCGTTACGAATAATTCCACAAAGAACGTTTCCAAAAACAGGTGCATATAAAATTCCGCAACCGTTTCCGTTTCGCTGACTAAAAAGAAAGTGGGCGCGCCGTCTTTGACACCGAGCGCACCGCTCGTGCGAACGAACGCGGAAACGCTCGATATTTTTGCGTCGGCGTTTTTGTTAAATTCCGTCGCGCTTTTCGCCACGATTTCTTTTTTAATGTCGGTAGTAAAGCTCATATTCGTTTCTTAAAGGTGTTTTTTGAATTCGTTAAAACGGAAAGTGGGAAACCGTCCGTCTATATTGTCTATTCTATCCATTGGAAAGTTTATTCTTGCAAGCTGTTCTTCTACGAGCTTGGTATCCCCCACTCTATCCGCGGAATGTGCGTCCGAATTGATAATAAACCGCGCTGGCGTTTTCGCCACAATATCGCTGAGTTCTTCGTCCGTCAAATGGCATTTTTTGGAATTTAATTCGATATACGTCCCGTAATCGGACGCGCATTTGGCTACTTCCACCGCTTGACAAGGACACATATACCCAAGATGCGTTACCGCGTCAATCGGGTTGTTTTTGACGGTGTTGATATACGCAAGCGTGTTGCGCTCAATTTGCTTTTTCGTCGTACAATGGAGCATAGATTGCGATATCCAGTTCCAGTACCCGTATTTCGATAATTCAAACGGCTTGGTATAATGCACGTAAATATGATGACCGCAAAGGTAAATATCAAAATTTTCGTAGTCTTCCTTCGTTAAGTCGGACGCGCCCGACGCTCCGCGGATATTCGCCTCTATTCCTACGAGCACTTTTATTCCATACTCCTGTTCCGCACGCGCGCACTCCGCTTTGTAATCGGCAACTTCCTTTCGTCTAAGTCCGTAGACGATATGTGAAAAACCGTGGTCGGAGATACCGATTTGTTGAAGTCCAAGCTCCTTTGCGCGCGCAACGTTTTCCGCTACGGTATTTTTACCGTGTGAATAAGGCGTATGCGTATGATAATCTGCCGTTAAAATCAATGTTTTTCCCTCTCTATAAATAGCGTATTTCTTCTTCTAAACGAATATTGTATTGCGCAAATACCGCGTTTTTTATTATCTTAATCAGCGTTTTGATTTGTTCGGGCGTAGCGCCTTTATCGTTGATGATAAAGTTGGCGTGTTCATTCGACACCTGCGCTCCACCCACGCGCAAGCCCTTTAAGCCCGCGCCTTCTATCAATTCACCCGCTATTAAATTTTTAGGATTTTTGAAAACGCAACCCATACTTTTCCCTTTGGGCAAATGCGCTCTCCGTTTCGTATACGCTTGTATATTTTCCAAAATTTCCGCTTGGGGCGCTCTTTTTAAGCGCAAACTCGCTCCGATAATCAAATCTCCCGTTTGCATAAACACGCTTTGCTTATACGCATAAGCACATTCCGCTCGCGTGAGCGTTTTTAGTTCACTACCACAAACAGCCGTTACGCTTTCCACGATTTCGCCGATATACCTACCTGCCACGCCTGCGTTCATATATAACGCACCGCCGATAGTACACGGTATTCCCACTAAAAATTCGCCACCGCTTAAACCGTTCTCTTTACAAAAGCGTAAAAACGCACCGCTCGTTACCCCTGCGCCTACAAAAATTTCTTTATCAAAAACAACGTCGCAAAGGCGTTTTGTAGAGATAAGCACTTTATCGTACGCACCGCTTTTAGGGAGCACGTTGCTTAAATTGCCCACGATTTGGTAGGGTACGCCGTCGGCTTTTAGATACCGCAAAAGGGTTACGCACTCCTGCGCGTTTTCGGGATATACCGCCACGGGCGCGACGCCACCGCAACCGATAGTCGACTTTTTAGTAAACTCAAAATTTTTCTCTATGGTAAAATTTGCGTATTTTTCGTCTAAACAAATTCCGCTCAAAACCGTTCTCTCCTATTATAGCATATTTTTCAATTTTTTGAAAGTATTTCGCCGTATTTGGCGTAAAAAATTTTTTATCGCGCCACCTTATAGTATGCAAACGGTTTTTTTCTTATGAAAAAAGGACCAAGACGTATCGTCTTAGCCCTTTTATAAGAGGAAATAATCTATGAGCAAATTTATGCTTTATAAATAATCTCACCGCCACGCACGGTAAGCAGTACGTCGTAGCTCGAATTCAATACGGTAAAGTCTGCACGCTTACCTACTTTGATACTACCTACTTCGTTATCAATCCCAAGATTTTTCGCAGGATTGAGCGTTGCAAAGTTCACGGCTTTTTCAAAAGGCACGCCTACCTTTTCCACCATATTTTGTACCGCTCTATTCATTCTCAAAACGCTACCTGCAAGCGTGCCGTCCGCAAGTCTTGCCTCGCCGTCTTTCACGTATACCGTTTGACCGCCAAGCTCGCTTACGCCGTCGGGAATACCCTTTGCACGCATAGCGTCGGTAATCAGCGTCAATTTATCGTCGGGCTTGTTTTTAACGAGCAGTTGCATAGCCGGTACGGATACGTGAATGGTATCCGCAATAAGTTCGCAGTTGAGCTCGTCAAAGAGCATTGCGCTACCTACCACGCCGATTTCTCTATGGTGTAAGGGGGTTTGAGCGTTATAAGTGTGCGTTACGTTGCACGCGCCTGCGTCCACCGCTTTCTTTACGTCCGCGTATTTTGCGCCCGAATGACCGACGGATGCCACGATTTTATTTGCGCTCAAATGGCGGATAAGCTCTTCTGCGCCGTCCGTTTCAGGAGCGAGCGATACGATTTTAATCGCGTTTCCGCTTGCCTTATTGTATTCGTCGAATACTTCGATATCCGATTTCGCCACGTATTCCAAAGGCTGTGCGCCCTTGTGTGCAGGTGCGATAAACGGGCCTTCCAAGTGAATACCCACCACGCGCGCGCCGTCCTTTTTATCCGCGTCGCGATACGCTTTTACCGCTTGCATTGCTTTCAGAATATTTTCTTTGCTTTGCGTCATGGTAGTTACAAGGAAAGACGTCGTGCCTTCGCTTGCTACCGTGTTTGCGATAATGGAAATATCTTCCACCGTGCCGTCCATACCGTCGCTACCGCCAGCACCGTGAATGTGTTGGTCGATAAACCCAGGTACGACTACCGCGTCTTCGGGGAGCACGATTTCTTCACCCGTAATACCGCAACGGGAAATTTTTTCTATTTTGTCGCTAAAACATACGCTCGTTTTCTTAATGCCTTCGCCTTCTACGTAAACGGATACGTTCTTAAAACATTTCATACTATTCACTCCTTATGCGTTTGCAGGCAAGGATGCCGCCGCGATACTTTGACCTACACGTCTGTTCTTTTCGTCGGGAAGTCCGATATCCAACGCACCAAATTCGGGATATTCTTCTTTCAATACTTGTTTACAAGTTGCAAGGATAATATCACCGCCTTTACCACCCATAACGCGACCAAGAAGTAGCATATGCTTAATATCGTAGAACTTCGCATAGAAGGGAATGGTGTGTGCAAGATATTCGCCGATATCTTCGTAAATTTGCTTTGCAAGCGGGTCGCCTTTTTCCATCATAGCTTGTACGACCTTTAATTTTTGTGCAGGTGTCAAGCCGTCTTCAAATTTATATCCGCCGTACTCAGCAAGCTTAATCACCGCGTCTTGCGAGAAATATTTACAGCCTACGCCAAAATCACCGCTCCATTCGTCTTGCATTGCGTTTTCATTGAAATCTACGGGCGCGAACGCAAGCTCGGAAAGCCAACCGTTGATACCGCCGTCCGTGTTGATATAACCAACCGCCTCGCTCGTACCCATTGTGATACCGAGCACGCCATTATCGTTCAAGTCAATCGCACCAGCCAGCGCGGTAACGTCGCCGTCGTTTGCTACTTCCAAGGGAATTTCCTTACCGTATTCCTTGCTCATTTCTTTCGCTACGTTGATATGCATATTTTTTACGTAATCGCCGTGCTTTTGCTTGTCCACTTTAATAAACAAGGACGCTACCATAATCTTGTTATCTACGTAAACGCCTGCGGAAGATACGCCGATAGCGTCTACGGTAGGCATTTTGGACGCCGCCGTTTTCATAGCCGTTAAAATTTCGTTATAGTGATAGGTGGGGTCTTCGGTTACTTTCGGATTCCAAACCACTTCTTCGCTGTAAACGACTTCGCCGTCGATTACCGCGCTTACCTTTCTATCCGAACCGCCTGCGTCGAAACCGATACGACAGCCGTTCAAATAACCGCCTACGCGTACGGAATTGTTCTTTTGCGCAGGGATTTGGTCCTGTACCAACCATTCCACTTCAAACGCTCTTTCGTAAACACCGCTCATAAAGTCTACGTCGAACGCTCTAAGACCGTCCAAGGTGTACGCTTTTTTCAAATATTCGTAAACGGATTTGCTACCCGCAACGGAAATTTTGAAACCGCCCACTACCCACAAAATCGTCTTTGCCAAACGCTCCGCAATACGGAAATTGAGCGCGTCGTTTACACCGTCTTTTAATGCGTCGTAGGTATATACGTAGTTGTAACCGCCACTTCTTTCCGCTACGAGCGTTACTTGTACTTTCTCACCGCTTTTTTTAACCACTTCGTCAAAGTCGTTAAGCGCCTTAATCATAGGATAAAAGTTCTTGTCCAAAACGGGCATTTTCATAATCAGTATATCTCCTCTTTATATATAATACTTTGTTTATATTATAACATAGCCACTTAAAATTACAATAGAAATTCTTTCATATTTCTTTGGTATTCTTTCATAAACCTTTTACGCGAAATATTTTCTCAAAAAAAGAAAAGACCGCTATTTAATAGCAGTCCTTTCCAAAGCGCGATTATTTATGATGTTCACGCCATTCTTTAATTTTATCTTCAATTTCTTTCTTTTTTTCTTCGAGCTTATCTTCGTGCTCTTTCAATTTATCCGCAAACTCGTCGCGACGCTCCTGCGCTTTTTCTTTAATTTCCTTTTCCACTTCTTCCGCTTTTTCGCGTTTTTCCGATTTTAATGCGTTAATCTCTTCTTCGTACTGCGCTTTGAGTGCGTCAAACTCTGCCTTTTTCGCGTCGTATTCCGCTTGGAGCGTTGCGCGCTCGTCGTCGCTCAAATTCTCGTCTTTTAATTGCAATTCAAGGTCTTTTACTTCCTTTGCAAGCTCGAAAAGCTCAGAATATTCCGCTTTAATTTCGTCAACGGCTTTCTTATACTCGTCGCGCATATGTACAGATAAACCGTTCTTTGCGCAATCTTCTTTGATAAGGTCTAATCTTTCTTCAAAGCTGAGCGCTAAAATTTCTTCTACCGTCATTTCGGGATAGAGTTCCAAAATACGGCTAATCAGCTTTGCATCTTTTAAGGAAACTTCCCACTCAGTAGCAAGCGTTTCAAATTCTTCCAGCTGTTCGGGAGATACCTTTCCTACAATGCCCTTTTTATCAAAGAATTTATGGATTTTATCCGTCAGTTTTTCTTCCAACTCTTCTACAAATTCCGTGTTTTGTCCTTCGGCTAAAATATACACGGTTGCGCCTTCCCCGTTCACGTCGATAAAACCAAGCTCGGTCGCCATAGCCGTAAACGCCTCGCCCGCTTCTTCGGCGGTCATACCAACGAGCGTAAGCTCGCAAAGCACCGTTTCGCCGTCTTCGTTAATGGCATTTACGGCAACCACCTTACCGTCCGTATCCACGACAAGTTCAATTTCGGGATTGATTCGCATACTGATATACGAGAGCCCGTCCGCACTCGCCGTCGTAGCCGTGTTGCAACCGAAAAAGCTGGCGCAAAGCAAGCAAAAGCCTAATACCATACTCATTAACTTAAAAACTCTTTTCATTTTATTTACTCCTTATTTTTATTATTTGTTAAGCCCTTACAGTTTACGGTTAAACCATAAATTTTTACCCCCTTTTTTCGCCTTTTCACCTAACTAATAAAGCAAGTTTGCATTTTATCGCAAAAAAAAGACGAATTTTTTTCATTCCGTCTTTTTTTTGAATATATTAATCGTCGAAACCGTCCTTGGGCGGGTGATTATCGTGCGGTGGTTTGTTCGGTTCCTCTTCGTTTTGAATAATTTCACCCGTTTGGTAATCAACTTCGTAGCGATACCATTCGTCATCGTTATTAAATTTTATCGATACGACGTACACCACTTTTTTATCGCCGTGCTTGGACGGTAAAAGATACACGCGGTATTCTTCCACGTCGTCCGCCGTCTTGCCCACTTCCGTCAATACGGTGATTACAGCGTCTTCCGTGGGTACTTTTACGTTTACCGTACCGGAAATGACTTCACCGCTCGGTTTTATTTCTTCTTCGGGTTTTGCGGAATATAATAAGTTCAAATCCTTGATGGACATACCCGCAAGCTCGGAAATATCTTCTTTGGTAATAAAATCTATACTATCCACCATTTTATCAAGCAAATATAATTTTCCAACGGATATACCTTGTTCGTCCGCTCGTTGCCGTAGCGTTTCGTCCGTTTGAACCGCTTGGGCAATAATAGCACATTCCATTTCGGAATTCGTAAATACTTCGTTCACTTGGTTAGTGATATACGTCAAAAAGTCGTTTGTATTATTTTCATTCGTCGAATCTACGCTAATGAGCATAGAATTATCTTCCGACGAAAGATAACCGTTTACGTACATAGCGCCGACAATGGCGTTTAACGCCGTTTTTAATTCCACGCCTTCCAGTTTCATTCCGTTTAACAGCGTTTCCGCGTCGGTATTCGACGGCGTACAGGATAACACCACGTTGTCTTTATCCAAAGCCAGCTCTAAGCTTGGATTTACGTCCAAATATACGCGCGTTTCCGCCGTTTGCACGGGCTCGCTGGGCGCAGGTATAATTTGACCGACGAATAAGCCTACACCGAATAAAATCAAGCACGTCGCAACGGAAACAAGTCGGCGAAACAGCATTGACCATTTCGGTTTCTTTTGGGTATCCGAAAAGGTAGCTACCTGTATTTCGTTTTCACAAGCGGAAAGAATGCGCTCGCGATTATCGGGCGTTTCCGATTCATACGCCGTTTGTATTTTGTTTTTTAATTTATGGTTCATACGTTTTTCTCCTTGACAACCAACTGCAATTTTTTAATGGCGCGGTTATATTTTGAAAGCACCGTCGATAACGGTTTTTGTAACAGCTTTGCAATTTCTCTATGTTTCATTCCCGATACGATATGTAATGAAATAACTTCCCGTTCTTCTTCGTTGAGCGTTTTCAAAAGCTCACGCAAAAAAGCGTTGTTAATAATCTTTTCTTCTACGTTTTCTCTACTCGGCGTATTCGCAAAGCTTTCGTCAAAACCTACCGTTCTGGATTTTAGCTGAAAGCGTCTTCGGATTAAATTTAATTCAATGGTTATAATCCACGCCATCGGTTTCCCCTTCGGTTTATATTGCTTGGCGTATTTATAAATTTTGACGAAGGTATCCTGCATAACGTCGTCCGCATCCAGCTTATTCCCCGTTTTAGAGAGCGCGTATGCAAACACGTCCGTTTTAATAAGGTCGTATAATAAGCCCATGGACGCAGTATCTCCGTCGGATATCAACGAAAGCAATTCTTCTATCCTATCGTTTTTATCTTGAATTTCTTCTGTCGTTAGCGCAAATACTATCATCTCTATTGCTTTTTCCTTACGTATTTTGGGCTTATTATATCATATTTTGCAATAAAAAGCAACCTGAAAAATTTTATCGTCAGAATTTGCAGTTTCCCTTTTCATCTTATCAATCATCTAAAACGGCTTTTTATTGCATAGAAAACAAAAAAAGCTTGGACAAAGCATCCAAGCTCTTTTATTACGGTATTTTTTATAACGCCATAATCGCTTTTTCTAAGCGCGCAAGCGTTCTGTCCTTGCCAAGGATTTGCATAATCGTCCATAAATCGGGGGTATTTGCAAGTCCCGTCGTGGCGATACGGAGTATTTCCGCCACGTCGGAAACGTTCCCAACAAACGCCATCGGGTCCGCCTTATACGCTTTCATATCCGTTGCAAAGCCGTATTCCCCTGCTACCTGTTTTACCTTATCAAACCAAACGGAGCAGTCGTCCTGTTCGTCGTATACGCTCTTAAACGAAGTTAAAATATTTTTCACGAGCGTATTATCAAAACGGTACTCGTAAGCGGGTGCAAACGTCTGGTCGTAGAAGTACGCAATCGTTTCCACCGCTTGCTTGGCGCAAATGAAGTCCTTACGGCGTTTTTTACCGCCTACGCCCATACAAAGCGCAAGTACCTTTAAGGCGTATTCTTCGTTCTCAAAATACGATTTTTGCGCACTCGTTCCGAACTCGTCTGCCCAAGCTTTGAAAAAGTCGAACGCCTCCTTTTCGGTGAGCTTTGCCATTTGCGTTTTGGAAATATCGTTGAGCTTTGCGATATCGAAAAGCGCACCGCTCTTGCCCATTTTACCGATAGAATACTTAAATTCTTCCAAGTCCTTATCGGGGAATTTGAGCATCCATTCTTCAAAGTTGGAATTGAGCAAGGTCATCATATACGTCCGCACCGCCGTGGGAAGATACCCCTGTTCGCGGTAGAACGTAAGCGACGCTTCGGGGTCTTTACGTTTAGACAGCTTTCTACGCGTTTCGCCGTCCATTTTTTGAATGGAACAGTTATGACCGTATTTAGGCAAACGGAAACCGAGCACCTTGAAAAGCTCGACGTGAATCGGGAGCGACGAAAGCCATTCTTCTCCGCGGATAACGAGCGTCGTGCGCATAAAATGGTCGTCAATGGCGTGCGCGAAGTGGTAGGTGGGAATACCGTCCGATTTCAAAATAACCACGTCTTGATTGTTTTCCGTGATGGTAATATCCCCTTTCACTTCGTCGTGGAAGGTATGCTTTACTTCCACGTCGCCCTGCGATTTTAAGCGGATTACGTACGGTTTACCCGCTTTCAAATTTTCATAAATTTCTTCTTCCGTTATATTACGGCATTTTGCAAACTCGCCGTAGTACCCAGGGAGCAATTTATTTTCCGTTTGATATTCGCGCGTCTTTTCCAAGTCTTCTTCCGTGCAAAAGCAAGGATACGCCAAGCCCTTTTTAATGAGTTCCTTGGCATACGCGTGGTAGATTTCCGCGCGTTGACGTTGATAGTACGGTCCGTATTCCCCGCATAAATCCGCGCCTTCGTCAAACTGTACACCGAAATATTTGAGCGAGGTGTGAATGACTTCTACCGCGCCTTCCACCTTACGCTTTTCGTCCGTATCTTCGATACGCAAATAAAAGACACCGCCGTTTTGGTGGGCAATCCGCTCGTTCGCGAGCGCAACGTATAAATTCCCAAGGTGCATAAAGCCCGTGGGGCTGGGTGCTAAACGGGTTACCTGCGCGCCCTTTTCTAAATTTCTTTCAGGATAACGCGTTTCGTAATATTCGAGCGGTTTTATATTCTCGTCGGGAATTAACGCGTCAGCTAATTTGTTCAAATCCATAATACACTACCTTTCCTTTTATATTTCAAAAAAATCCAAATTCTTTTCGGAAATTTCATACAAGCCGTTTTCAATGCCGTGCGCAAGCTCCACCACCTTATCGCAAAGGGGCGTGGGCACGCCCAAGCGCTTGCCCTCCTTGCTCACGACGCCGTTGATATAATCAATCTCACATTTTCTGCCCTTTTCAATATCTTTGAGCATACCAGATACGAGCTTTTTATGTTTGCGCATAGCTATCGGGAGTAAAAACAGGGCGAGTTTCGTTTTGAAAAAGCTCCTACCGCCAAGCAATTTTTGCATATCGTGGCCTTGCATTTTTTCCAAAACCACGCCTTGCGCCGTCGCAACGTCCATACATTCGCGCAAAATACCCAAAGCCACTTTTTTCGATTTCCGCTTTTTCGCAATTTCGCCAAACGTTTTTCCCGTTACTACCGAAAGCCCCGAAAACGCTGAATTTATCGCAAGCTTGCTCCATCTTGCGCCCTGCAAATTGTCCGCTTTTTGCGCAAACGCCGTATTGTCGATTGCCTTGCCTGCAAAGGATAAAATCTCCAAAAGCAACCCTTGCTTTGCATTGTCGTTTTCATAGCCCGATACCTGCATACGCATGCCCTGCCATTTGGAAGTGAGTAACACGCTCCCACCGCCTACAAAGGTTGCCCCGAACGACGCCACCCCGCCGTACGCTTTTTCCGCTCCAAGCACGTTCGCTACGCTTTGTTCAGGCAAACCGTTTTGCGTGGTGCAAACGATACCGTCCGCGCTTAAATAATCTTTCAAAAATTCCAGCGTTTTCGCGTTTTCGCGTTGCTTGGTCATCAAAAACACGACGTCGTATTTATCCGTGATTTGCGCAGGCGTGCGCGCTTGTACCTTGACGGTAAATTCGGTATTTTCCGCTACGCAAACAATCCGCGCACCCGTATCTTGCATTGCCTTGGTATGCGTTTCGTTGCGGGTAATTAAATGCACGTTTTTCAGTCCGCCTTTCGTCAGCAGTGCGCCGAGCACCGTACCCATTGCCCCTGCGCCGTAAATTGCAATTTTCGTATCCGTTATTTTCATTGTAAAGCTCCTACCACCGCTTGCACCGATTGTGCAAGCGTCTTGCCGTCCAACTCCACGGTAATATCTGCGTATTTTTCATATAACGGCGCGCGTTCGTCGTACATATCTTTGAGCGTAAAACCGTCCTTTAAGACCACACCGCGCGCTTTATAATCGCCTAAGCGACGAGCCATTTCTTCATAGGACATTTTTAAGTATACGACCGTGCCGTTTTCTCTTAATTTTTGCATGGCGTTTTCTCTATAAATCGCACTACCGCCCGTCGCAATCACGCAACGACTCGCGGAAAGCTGGGAATTGACCTGCGCTTCGACGTCTAAATATTTTTCGTTCCCAAGCGTTTCAATGAGCTCGCGCAGACTCTTGCCTTGGCGCGCCACGATTACGCTGTCGCTGTCAATATAGCCGTAACCGATTTTCGCGGATAATTCCGTACCGATTGTGGTCTTGCCCGACGTGGGCATACCGATTAAAATAACGTTACTTTTTTTATGCATATTCTCTTCTCCAAATATTATTCAACGCGTACCTGCCCCGTCCGTTTCTTCTTTGCGTTCTTCTTCCATAAACGGCATCAAAACGGCGTTTTGCACGAATAGGTATTCGTCTTTGATACGCAAATTATCTCCGTTAAGCTCTAAGTACTGCACCGACTTCTTCAAGGCGTTTGGAAAGTCTTCGGCAAGTGACGAGCCAAACTTATTTTTATATTCCTGCATATTGACGCCATATTTCGTTCTAAGCGCAAGCATTACGAATTCAAATTTCGCGTCCGCTACGCTGACTTCTTCGCTCGTAACCGCAGGATAAAAGCCTGAAATCACGCATTTCATATACTCGTCCAAATCAAAGGTGTTCGTAAACCGTTTTCCGCGCATAAACGAGCTCGCCGAAACGCCGAATCCGATATATTCACCCCGTTTCCAGTAGTTCAAATTATGCTTACTTTCCTTGCCCTTTTTAGCAAAGTTGGAAATTTCATAGCGCTCGTAGCCCTTTTCTTTTAAGAGTTTACAGCCATGCTCGTACATCTGTGCCACTTCGTCGCTATCAGGCAATTCGCCGTTGAGATAGTCGGTATAGATAGGCGTACCGTCTTCGACGGTGAGCGCGTACATAGAAATATGGCTCGAACCGCACGCGCTAGCAAGCTCTATCGTCTTTTCAATATCCGGAAGCGTTTGGTTTTTTAAGCCGAGCATAATATCCGTGCTAAAATTTTGACCTTTCAAAAGCTTGGTCGCGTACACGTAGTCGCGCGCGTTATGGATACGCCCTAAATCCGCAAGCTGTTCGTCGATTGCCGTTTGTAACCCGATAGAAAAGCGGTTAATCCCTGCTTGCAGGTACGTTTTTACCTTACTCTCGCCGATTGTCCCTGGGTTGAGCTCTAAGGTAATTTCCGCATTTTTAGCAAGCTTGAAACATTCGCGGATACGGTTCATTGCGCCTAAGATGAATTTGGGTGGAATATAGGACGGCGTACCGCCACCGAAATATACGCTGTCAAAGGTATAATCTTTGAGCTCTTCCCCGCGCATTTTCATTTCCTTATACAAGCACGCCATATACGCCTCGGCGTACTCTATTTTATCGGGAAAGGACGTGAAATCGCAATAGGTGCATTTATGTCTGCAAAAGGGAACGTGAATATAAATTCCTGCCATATCTGTTCGTTCGCCGAAAAATCTCGGCGTTTACTCCTTTAATCCTTGTTCGTTTTCAAAATTTCCATAAACACTTCGCTCGGTACGTCCACAGACCCTACCTTGCGCATACGCTTTTTACCTTCTTTTTGCTTTTCCAAAAGCTTTCTCTTACGGGTAATATCACCGCCGTAGCACTTCGCAAGTACGTCTTTTCTAACCGCCTTGACCGTTTCACGCGCGATAATTTTACCGCCTACCGCCGCCTGTACGGGAATCTCAAAAAGTTGACGGGGAATGGCTTCCTTTAAGTTTTCGCAAAGCGTTCTGCCACGCTCGTACGCTCTACTTTCAAATACAATCGTGGAAAGCGCGTCGCAAATTTCGCCGTTGAGCAAAATATCCAGCCGTACGAGCTTGGAACGCTCGTAGCCAGCCAGCTCGTAGTCAAAACTTGCATACCCTTTGGTACGCGATTTCAAGCCGTCGAAAAAGTCGTAAACGATTTCGTTCAACGGCAGGGTGTATTCTAATTTTACCCTGCGCTCGTCTAAATACGTCATATTCTTGAACACACCGCGCTTTTCCTTACATAAATCCATAATCGGACCCATATAATCGGGGGGCGTGTATACTTCCGCTTTGACTATCGGCTCTTCCATATATTCGATATCCGACGGGTCGGGCAGGTGCGAGGGATTGTCCACGAAAAACTCCGTGCCGTCCGTTTTATGCACGAGATAACTCACGCTCGGCGCGGTGGTGATAATGTCTAAATTAAACTCGCGCTCAATGCGTTCTTGGATAATTTCCATGTGCAAAAGCCCTAAAAACCCGCAACGGAACCCAAACCCGAGCGCAACGGAATTATCCGGCTCAAAAATAAGCGACGCGTCGTTTAATTGCAGTTTTAATATCGCCTCTTTCAAGTCGTTAAACTTACTGCCGTCCAAGGGATAAATACCGCAAAATACGACGGGCTGTACCTTTTTATACCCAGGGAGCGGTTCGCTTGCAGGGCGAAGCGCATTCGTTACCGTATCGCCCACGGCTACGTCTTGAATGGACTTTATGGACGCGGCGATATAGCCTACTTCCCCTGCCTTTAACGCGTCCTTGGGAAACAGCGTAGGTGCAAACGCGCCTACTTCCGTTACGTCGTATACGGTGGACGATAAAAAACTCTTAATTTTATCCCCTACCTTTACCGTGCCGTCTTTGATACGGACGAATAAAATAACGCCTTTATAATTATCGTAATAGCTATCGAAAATAAGCGCCTTTAAGGGCAATTCCGTGTCGCCGTCGGGCGCAGGGAAATAGGTGGTAATCGCCTCTAACAAATCTTCAATATTCGTGCCTTCTTTCGCCGAAACGCAAGGAATACCTTGCGCGTCTAAACCGATTACGTCTTCAATTTCTTGCTTGACTTCGTCTACGCGCGCGCTGGGCAGGTCGATTTTATTGATGACGGGTAAAATTTCCAAGTTGTTTTCTATTGCAAGATATACGTTGGCAAGCGTTTGCGCCTCTACCCCTTGCGTAGCGTCAACTACCAAAATCGCCCCTTCACATGCGGCGAGAGAACGGCTCACTTCATAGGTAAAGTCCACGTGTCCTGGGGTGTCGATTAAATTAAACTCGTACTCCTGACCGTCCTTTGCCGTGTAATACATACGAACGGGGGTGAGCTTGATGGTAATACCGCGCTCACGCTCGATATCCATACTGTCGAGTAACTGTTCTTCCATATCCCGTCCCGATACTTGTCCCGTGCGTTCAATCAGTCTGTCCGCGAGCGTACTTTTACCGTGGTCAATATGCGCGATAATACAAAAATTTCTTAAACGATTGTTCGGTTTTGCCATAAATAGTCCTTATTCTTTTCTTTATTTGTGAAACAGCTCGATAAAACAATGGAGCGCGTAGGATATCGGCGCGTTCTTCATAAGCAATATACCTATCGAGCGAACGGGTAATTTCAAATCCGTTTGTACTTCGTAAAGCTGTTTTTCTTCCAGCTCACGCATAGCGTATTCGCGCGGAATAACGCCTATGCCCATACCCTTTGCCACTAAGCGTTTCATTAAATCCCAGCTCCCCACTTCAATAGCGGGTGCTAAGCTCACGCCTACCGAGCTTAAAAAGTTTTCCAGCGAACGGCGCGCTACGGTGTTTTCAGCCATAAAAATCAAGGGATATTCTCTAAGCTTGGACAAAGGCAAAACACCGCCACTTTGCCGAGCGTATTTATCGCTCGTGATAAAAATATCGTTCAGGCGCATACAATTACCGTGCAATTTTACTTCGGAATCGGCGGTAATCGGTAAATTCACGAACGCTACGTCGCATTTATCCGCTTTGAGCTTTGCTATCGTTTCGGGGGTAAAATCCGCGGTGAGTTCAATTTTAACGGCAGGAAACCGTTCGTGAAATTCGACGATTTTATCCGCTAAAAAGTATTCAAAAATGGTATCGCTCGCGCCTATGCGAATCGTACCCGTCGCCGAATTTTTTACTTCCGCGATACGGTTTTCCGCTTGTTCTAATAAGTTCAAAGCGCGCTCCACTTCCGCAAAAATCATCTTACCGCCTTGCGCGGAAAGTACCATACCCCTATGCGTACGCGTAAATAAGTTCACGCCAAGCTGTAATTCCAGCTGTTTTATAGAACGCGAAACGGCTGGCTGGGAAATATACAGCTCTTCCGCCGCCTTGGTCAAACTACCGCTTTTCGCCACCGTATAGAATACTCTATATAAGTCTAAATTTACCATAATCTAATACCTGCCCCTTATCTTTTGCAGTACCTTTCTTATTTTCCCACACAAAACTTTGCGAAAATTTCTTCAATAATCGTTTCCGTCGCCGTTTCGCCCGTAATTTCGCCGAGCGTATCCCAAGTTTCCTTGACGTCTATCCCGATTAAATCGAGCGGTTCACTACCGCAAGCTCGAATAGCTTTATCCATGCTTTCCTTTGCCCGTCTAAGTGCAAAATAGTGCCGTTCTTCAATCAAAAACGCCATATCTTCGCCACGCTCGCCAAAGCTCTTTTCATACAAAAGCCGTTTGAGCTTTTCTATGCCTGCGCCCGTAACGGCTGACGTATGCACGTCCGCGTCCGTTTCCGTTTCGTCGTTTATGATATCCTGCTTATTGATGACCTTAATCAGCGGTTTATCCTTCAAAATGGATAACACGCGCGCGTCTTCTTCGTCGATACCTTGGATTAAATCGGCGACAAATACGGCGACGTCCGCGCTCCCCATAATTGCCTCCGCTTTGTCGATACCGATATTTTCAATGGCGTTGTCGCTCTCACGCACCCCCGCCGTATCGTATAAATTGAATTTACGACCGTTAATTTCGATTACGCCTTCCACCGCGTCGCGCGTCGTACCTGCCGTATCCGATACGATAGCTTTATCATAGCCGAGCAATCTATTCAGTAACGAGCTTTTACCCGTGTTCGGTTTTCCGCAAATCGCTACCGTAACGCCCGATTTAATTTTCTTGCCTACCCCGTATCCGTTCAAAAGCTCAACGAGCTTTTCTCGTAAGGAAAGCAGGGAAAGTTTTAATTCTTCGATATGCTGTTCTTCGATATCTTCTTCGGGATAATCGACGGAAACGTCGATTCCTGCAAGCAAGGTCGTGAGCTCGCTTTGTAATTCTTGCACTTTCTTCGTCAATTTTTCGCTGTATAAAAGATAGCCTGCCTTTACTTCCGCCTCCGATTCGCCGTTTATCATATCCGCAACGCCTTCCGCCGACGAAAGGGAGAGCTTGCCGTTCAAAAACGCGCGCTTGGTAAACTCACCGCGACCTGCACTTCTTGCGCCGTGGATAAAGGTTTGTTTCAAAATTCCGCGCGCAATCGTTTCTCCGCCGTGGCAATGAAATTCGACGACGTCTTCCCCCGTATAGCTTGCAGGTGCTTTGAAATAGACGCAAAGCCCGAAATCGGTAAAGTTTCCGCCGTCGATTTTACCCGTATACATACGATACGGCTCAAAATCCGCCACCTTGGTCTTTCCCGTGGGCGTAAACATCTTTTCCGCAAGCGCAAGCGCCGTTTTTCCGCTAATTCGGATAATCGCAACCCCACCTTTACCGCTCGGCGTGGCGATTGCCGAAATGTTTTCTTCCATCATCTTTCAGCTACCTTTTCCGTTATATTTATAACTTATACTTATATCTACTCTCTATTATATCACAGTAATTTCCAACTGTAAACCGTTTCGCGCGCGTACGCGAAAAAAAAGACGGAAAAATATAACTTTTTCTTATTTTCCGTCTTTATTTTATGCAGTTTTCTCAATCGAAAAATCCGTCGGGGTCGTTCGGGTCTGGTTGACTTGGCGCACCCGTCGATTGCGCGTTGGTATCGTTTTGCGTGGACGCGTTACCAAATTCCCCAAACGGGTCTTCGGGTGGTTTCGGTGCGTTTTGCGGATTTCCATAAGGGTTATTATACGGATTGCCGTACGGGTTACGGTTATAACCGCCGTAGTAGGGATTATATCCACCGTACTGTTGCTGTTGGCGCATATACGCCTCGTGGCGTGCACGCATATACGCCTCGTAGTCGATACCGTTTCTATTGCGCAATACGAAAATCACGATAAAACGGGAAACAGGCACGAACAGCGCGAGCATACTTAAAATGAAATAATTTCTATGTGCGTAGCGTTTATACAAGGCTATTAAAAGAATTAGCATAAACACTTCGTATACGAGCTGGAAAATAGGTAAAATGTATTGACTGATACCGTAGAATTTATACGCAACGGCGGAAAAGCCCGTTAAATTTATCCAGAACGGAAAACCGAACTGGTCGTATTCGGGCGCACCTTCCACGACGAGCAAGTATACCTGCACGGCAATGGTCAAACCGCATAAAACGGTGGTAAAAATTTGCGCGAGCATGGTATATAAACCGCCCCGTTTCATACGCTGACCGAATACGTTACATTCCCCTGCAATTTTACCGATATACCAAATATTCGCGAACGGTATAAACGCAAGCCATCTCTTTTTCAGTCCGCGTTTTTTCGCCATAGCGGACAAGCCGA
>JAFXHR010000030.1 GCA_017536305.1 Clostridia bacterium
AAGATATATAACGATAGCGGTGATAATGGCAAAGAGGTCCCACCTGTTCCCATTCCGAACACAGAAGTTAAGCTCTTTTACGCCGAAAGTACTTGCAGGTTACTGTTGGGAGGATAGGTAATTGCCGCTTTTCATTCAAAAACCCCGAGATTATCTCTCGGGGTTTTTATTATACAAAATACCCCGTGCAAGAAAAGCACGGGGTTTGAAGTTGTAATTTTACATAACGACGATATTGAGTGCCTTAAAGCTTTCTTTTAAGCCTTCGGGGAACGCCTCGTCGGTAATCAGTACGTTGATGTCTTCGGCGCGAGCAAAAGTGTACGGTTTTATTTTACCGATTTTCGAGCTATCCAGCATCATATAAGTAAATTTCGCCTTTTTGCAAATGACCTTAAATAAATCCGCCTCCATTTGCGAACCGCAGGAAAACCCGTTTTCGGGGGTAAACGCCGCGGCGGAGATAATGGCAAGTTCAAAATTCGTGTCCGCAAAATAAATGGACGAAAAGGAGGACGCTGTGGATAAATTATCTTTAATGAGCGGTCCGCCCAAAAGGTTGACGAGCACGTTCTTTTTCTTGCAAAGCTCGGTAGCTACCGCCAAACCGTTGGTGAATACGTTACAGGAAATGTCCGGCATTTCCTTAGCCAAATAGAGCGCAGTCGTACCCGCGTCGATAAAGATGGACGCGCCTTCGTCGATAAGTCCTGCCGCCTTTTGCGCAATTTCAATTTTTTCGTCCGTATGAATGGTCGTCTTTTTAACGTACGGCTCACCCGAAGTTTTTTGCACGTCCTTTACGGACATAGCACCGCCACGGACGCGGATAATGCGTCCCTGTTCTTCCAGCAAAAACAAGTCGCGACGCAAGGTCATCAAGGATACTTTGGGGAAATATTCGCCCAACTGTTTTAACGAAAGTTTACCGCGTTTATCCAAAAGCTCGGCAATTTGCGTAATGCGTTCTCTTTTCATAGCAATCTCCTTATATTTTCCTTTCTATCATAATTTATCATAAATTTCACAAAAAAGCAAGTAAATAAACGGCAAAACTGTTACTTTTTTTCGTTTTTATTAAAATTATCTTCAAAAGACGGGAAAATTTTTCAGTTTGACCTTGTAAATTTCACAAACGACAGCGGAAACGGAGCATAAAAAACGGTTGCGTTTTTATGACGGGTATGCTATAATAATATAAGAAAGATAGGGAGAGTGGAATATGTACGATTTCATTGCCGATTTAGACGAATATTTTTGCGAAAAATACGCAAATTACGATAAGCTGTGCGTGTTGGACGGTTACCGTATGCCAAAGATGCAAACTTCCGAGGTGCGTGCGGACGGCAGAACGTATGCGTATACCCTGCCTGCAAACACCATGCGTCTTGCTTTGCAAGAAAATAAAGCGGAGCTGTTAATCGAGCTCAAAAAGCAGATGTTTGATAAGACGGTGTCCTTTTCCTTTCGACCGCTCCATTTCTTTGCAAGATGCAAAAACAAGCTTTCTAAATTTGGGTTTCCAAAATATTTCCGCGCGGTGTTAAATAAATATAACGCGGACGAAAAGCAAGTGGGAGAAGAGCTTGCTATCATGCCCGAAATTTGGAAAGGGATTTACAAGGGTAACTTTCTACCTACCAAAAACTTGATTTTATCTATGTCGATGGCAATGCATTTTTCCTTGGACGATACGAAAAATTTGCTCGCCGTTTGCGGTTACGAGCTGGATTATTCTATCGTCAAAGACGTGGTCATCTCGTACCTGCTTACCCATAAAGTGTATAATGCGGATATGATAGATACCGCGCTTAGAGAATATAAAGTAGAGAATTTATATCTCAAAAGAGAAAAAACGCAGGAAAGTGCGTGAAAACGGTTGCGTTTTCGTTGTCGCCGTGGTATAATTGAAAAAATTGAATAACCGAGCGGAAAAAGAGTACCCGAAGTTTAACAAGCCATAAACAGAGAGCTACGCCGTAGGCTGAAAGCGTAGTGCGGTTTAGAAAAGCGGGGAAGTGCGTTTTCGCGTGAACAGGCAAGCTAATCCTTGCGGTCGCCCCCGTTATCGGGCAAAAAAGGAAAAATTCCTAAAAAAAGGGAATTTTTTGAAGTAAAGTGGAACAGCGTTTAACCGCGCCTTTATACTATAATAGTATAAGGGCGCGATTTTTTAATAAACGGAAGGCGGAATACTATGTGGTTCAAAAATTTAAGGGAAGATATAAAAGCGGCGAAAGCCAACGACCCCGCGGCGCGGAATTCGTTTGAAATTTTGCTCACCTATTCGGGCGTGCACGCTTTGTCGTGGCATAGAGTCGCTTACTTTTTCCATAAAATAAAACTCAAACTCTTAGCACGCATCATCAGTCAAACGGCGCGGTTTTTAACGGGCGTGGAAATCCACCCTGCGGCGAAAATCGAGGGTGGCGTGTTTATCGACCACGGCTCGGGCGTCGTTATCGGCGAAACGGCGGAAGTGCATAAGGGTACGGTCATTTACCAAGGCGTAACCTTGGGTGGTACGGGTAAGGAGCGCGGAAAACGGCATCCGACCATTATGGAAAACGTAACGCTCTCGGCAGGGGCTAAGGTGCTGGGCGGATTTACCGTCGGCAAGGGCGCGAAAATCGGCGCAGGCGCGGTGGTGTTAAAGGAAGTACCCCCGTATGCGACGGTAGTGGGCGTACCTGGGCGTATCGTGCGTATTCGCGACCCTGAATCTCCCGAGCATAAGAACGCGGTGATTGCGGTTACCGCGCTCAATAAAGAGCTGAAAGACGAAGAATTGCAGGAAGAAGTCGCTAAGGAAGTGGCGAAAGCGTATCGGGAAAAAGAAGAAGAAAAGAAGAAAAAATAAACGGAGAAGACTTATGAAAATATACAATTCCTACACCAAAAGAAAGGAAGAATTTATACCCTTGGAAGAAGGCAAGGTGAAAATGTACGCGTGTGGTATCACGGTATCGGGCGAGGCGCATATCGGGCACGGCTATCAAGCGCTCATCTACGATATTATGCGTAAATACTTGAAAAAGGCGGGTTACGACGTCGTTTACGCGCGTAATTATACGGACGTGGACGATAAAATTATCGCAAAATCTAAAGAAACGGGTATTCCAGCGGACGAATACGCCAAGCAAATGATAGAAAATATCAACGTGATTATGGAAAAATTCCAAGTAGACGACCCCGACGTATGGCTCAAAGCAACGGAAAATATCGACAATATCATTGATTTCGTGCAAACGCTTATTGAAAAGGGACACGCGTATCCGACGAAAAACGGGGACGTGTATTTCGACGTGGCGAGCTTTCCTGCTTACGGAAAATTATCCAACCGTAACGTGGAAGACGCGCTGGACGGGGTGCGCGTGGATAACGACGACGAAAAGAAAAACGCCTACGATTTCGCGCTTTGGAAAAGCGCGAAAGCAGGGGAGATTTCTTGGGATTCCCCGTGGGGTAAGGGCAGACCTGGGTGGCATATCGAATGTTCGGCTATGAACAGGGAAGCGTTCGGCGAGCAAATTGATATTCACGGCGGGGGTCGCGATTTAATTTTCCCCCACCACGAAAACGAGATTGCGCAAACGGAAGCGCTCACGGGTAAGCAATTCGTGCGCTACTGGACGCATAACGGCTTGATTAAGGTCAACGGTCAAAAAATGAGCAAATCGCTCGGGAACAGCTTGCTCCTTGCCGAGCTTTTGGAAAAATATTCGGACGAAGCGATTAAATTTGCGCTCCTGCAAACGAATTATAGGAACGATATCAATATCACGAACGAGTTATTCCCCGACGCGGAAAAGCATTTGTACGAGTTTTATAAAACGCTTGCTATCGTGGATACGGTCATGGATAAGCTCCGCGGTATGGAATTGAGCTTAACGGCAGACGACGCCATCAAAGCGTCGGAAGTAGCGGGGAAAGTGGATAGCGAGTTCAACGCGTGTATGAGCGACGATTTCAATACCGCGCTTGCGCTTTCCAACCTGTTCGGGTATTTCAAGGATATGAAAAAGAACCTTGCCGACGGTAAGGGCGGATTGTTCGTTGCGCTTGCATACGCCGTGCAAATCCGCAAGACCTATTCGCTGTTAGGACTGTTCAAAAAGAGCGCGAAGGAATACACCGCTTGGTATGAAAGTCAAACGGCAAGCGCCGTGCCCGAAGAAGTGGAAAAGATGGCCAAGGAACGCTTTGAGGCTCGGCAAAATAAGGACTGGGCGAAGAGCGACGAACTGCGCGCAAAGCTTTTGGAGCTTGGGTATACCGTGAAAGATAGCAAAACGGGCTATGAACTGATTAAAAATTCTTGACAAAATCGGGTGCGATAGATATAATAGATAAGGAAATAAACGAAAAGGTAATAAAGCAAATGAAAGAGTATACAGGACAAGCTTTAAGAGAAATGTATTTGAACTTCTTTAAGGAACGCGGACATAAAATTATTCCGTCGGCGTCCTTAATCCCCGAAAACGACCCAACCGTTCTTTTCACCACGGCAGGTATGCATCCGCTCGTACCCTATTTATTAGGCGAAAAGCACCCTGCGGGCAAACGCCTTACCGACGTACAAAAATGCGTGCGTACGGGGGATATCGACGACGTGGGCGACGAACGGCATTGTACCTTCTTTGAAATGCTCGGCAACTGGTCGCTCGGCGATTACTTCAAGGAAGAAATGATACCTTGGAGCTACGAATTTTTAACGGGCGAGAAATATTTAGGTATTCCTGCGGATAAGATTGCCGTAACCGTGTTCGGTGGCGACGAAACGCTCCCGCGCGACGACGAGTCGGCGTCCCTTTGGGAAAAAGCAGGGATTAAGAAAGAAAACATCTACTTTATGCCCCGTGAAAATAACTGGTGGGGACCTGCCGGTTTAACCGGTCCTTGCGGTACGGATACGGAAATGTTCGTTATCCGCAAAGAAAAGTGCTCGCCTACTTGTAACCCCGATTGTAACTGCGGTGCGTTCCTTGAAATTTGGAACGACGTATTTATGCGTTTTAATAAGACCGCGGACGGCAATTACGAAGAATTGTCGCAAAAGAACGTGGACACGGGTATGGGCTTAGAGCGTGCGCTTTGCGTTTTGAACGGTAAATCGAGCGTATACGAAACGGATATTTTCGCAGGCGCGATTAAGGTGATTTCCGCGCTCACGGGTAAAAACTACGGCGAAAACGAAGAAACGACGAAAGCGTTCCGCGTGCTGTTGGACCATACGCGTACGGCTACCTTTATGCTCGGCGACGAAAAGGGTATCGTGCCGTCGAATACCGACCAAGGCTATATTTTGCGTAGAATTATCCGCCGTGCGGTACGGTTCGGTCGTAAAATCGACCTGCCCGAAGGCAGTCTTGCCAAAATTTCCGAGGCGTTTATCAAGGAATACGAATCGGTATATCCTGAGCTGAAAATCAACGCCGAAAAGATTGCCGAAGAACTCAATAAGGAAGAAACCAAATTCAATAAAACCCTGCAACAGGGCTTGAAAGAGTTTGAAAAATGCTTAAACGGTATCGAGCGCAAGAACGCGTTTATGAGCCAAAAAGACCCTGCGTATATCCCCGAAAAGGCGATTAACGGCAAACAGGCGTTCCATTTATACGACACCTACGGTTTCCCCGTAGAAATTACGGCGGAAATGGCGAAAGAGCGTGGCTTTGACGTGGATTTAGAGGGCTATAAGCTGGCGTTTGAAGAACACCAAAACAAGAGTAAGGCAGGTAGCGAACAAAAATTTGCCTGCGGTCTTGCCGACCATAAAGAGGCGACGACCAAATTGCACACGGCAACGCACCTGTTACATTCCGCGCTCAAAAAGGTATGCTCGCCCGACGTCAATCAAAAGGGCTCGAACATTACCGAAGAGCGTTTGCGCTTTGACTTTAACCTGCCCCAGCCTATGACGGCGGAGCAAATCCAAGCGGTAGAAGATATGGTAAATAGCGTAATCGCGCAAGATTTGCCCGTAGAAATGAAAGAAATTACCTTGGAAGAGGCGAAAGCGGAAGGGTTCACGGGACTTTTTGAAAGTAAGTACGGCGAACGGGTAAAAACCTACACTATCGGCGATTTTTCCAAGGAAATTTGCGGTGGCCCGCACGTAGAACGCACGGGCGTTTTGGGCAAATTCAAAATCGTGAAAGAGCAGTCGAGCGGGAGTGGGGTGCGCCGTATCAAGGCCATTTTAGAATAAAAACAAAGAATATGCTACGCACTTCTGCGTTGCTACTCGGTTACGTACTATCGGTACGCGCCCTCGTAGCGCCTTGAATTGCTTGCATCTTGCTTTGTTTTTATTGCTCAGCTCCGTGTTTACAAGTATACTAGTAAACGCCTTGTGTTGCTCGTATCTACGCCGTTTTACCAGCATTGTCATTGCGCTCAGCTTTAGCTATTTGGCGTAGCCAAGCGCAGGCGTAGCCGTAGCGTGGCAATCTCATAGAATTATACCATTTTCAATTATGAACGAAATACAATCGGCAAACCAAATAAAAACGCTCACCGCACCTTTCATAGAAAAGGGGTTCGCGTTTGAGTATTTCTATCAAAAGGGCGGGGACTCGTCCTGTGTGTATGTTTGCCGTTATCAAAAGGGTAAGGATTATTTCGACTGGCGCGAAGTATCGGGCGCAAATGAAATTCATCTCGTCGTCTTTGTAAACGGCGAATTCCGTTTTCCCAACCTTTTTTCGCTCTATAAAAAGGAATACCGCGCTTTTAAGTGGAAACACCTTTTCAAAAAACCGAATATAGACGAATACCGCGCTTTGTTTGCAAAATTGCTTTGCTTAGAGCTTGCAAGCGGAAAAGACAATTTTTTCGGTATCTCCATATAAACGAACCGCCTTGGCAACCTTGCCAAGGCGGTCAATTTTTAATAAAGCTTAGGAAAGAGTTTACGCATACCTTTTATTCGTCTAAGTATACCGCAAACGAGCAGGGCAAGTACGGCGCAACACGCGCCTTGCAGGGTGTTTCCAAGGAGCGTAAGCACGCCACCTGCCACGCCGTAGAGTGCGCTCTCAAATAAGAAATAACCCAAAACCATCACACATTCCGCAAAAATCACGGCGCAAAAACGGGCAATACCGTCTAAACGCTCGGATTTTATGAATGTTTTACACAAAGCCCAAATATAATAACCTGTAAACGCCGTGAGCCCTTTAATTAAAAAGGTCGCGGGCGCGTATAAGGCAAAACCGCTACAAATATCGGCAAGCGCGCTCCCGACCGCGCCGGCAATGCTCCCGTACAAAGGACCTAAACACCAGCCGGCAAGGAGTACGAAGGTATCCCCCGTATTAAAATAGCCGTTGGGCAAGGGAATAGCGACAAGCATGGTCGAAACCAAGCAAAGTGCGGAAAAAAGGGCAGTAAACGCTAAATTTTTCGCGGGAAATATAGAATGAACGACCGCTGTTTTTTGCATAAAAAGCTCCTTTTCAAATCTGTTTTTTAGTATACGCTTTTTTTGTGCGCTTGTCAAGTCATTTGATATAAAAAAATATATACTTGGACGCAAAAAAGCCATAAAAATACTTGACACCCCTTATGTCGAGTGGTATAATTAAGATTACAAAATATATTATTTTTGGAGGTTTTTTGTATGACTTCAACAAAAAAGAAACTTAGAATCTTCGCTACCTTGGTAGCAATGGTACTCGTCCTTTTGATGATGAGTATGGGTATCTACGCAGCGCAAAAGATTAACATTACCAACAGCGGTACGCTTGCGCTCGGCTCGTCCGGCGACGTGCTTGCGGAAGTATCCGTTGTGAAAAAGCGTGCGAATGAAGCGGACGCGATGATTATTACGAAGGATTACGACCGTTCTTTCGAAGAAGGCGTAGAGTCGTATAACGATACGATTGAGCTTGGTGCAGTCGTATTTACGAAAATTACCGATTACGTAGACTATGAAATCACCATTACCAACAAATTCGATACGGATACGAAAGTAGACGTAAATATGACGACGATGACGGCAAGCGACCCGATTAAGTTGGAGCTTAGGACCGAGAACAATTTAACGCAAGGTACGGCGTATGCCATTCCCAAAGGGGAAAGCTACAAAATGACGGTTCACGTAAGCTTGGACGAAAGTAAAGTATCGCAAACGCAAAAGGAAAACGGTTTTACGGCACAAGCATTCTCGTTCGTTTTGAAGGTTGAAAAGGGTTCGACGACTGTTTAATACATAATGAATGAAACTACTGCTTTTGGGCGAGTGATGAGCGCGTTGTTAGACGCGCTCTTTACGCTTGTTTTGGCTTTAACGGTAATCGCGTCGGTTATCGTATTTATGAATCGCGGACAGGTCGGGTTCGGTGCGCTGGGTATTATACAATCACCGAGTATGGTATCGGGCGGTTACGCCGTGGGCGACGTGGTGTTTGCAAAAAACGGGGAAGATTACGCCGTGGGCGACGTAATCGTCTTTTATCGTGCTCCGAATTTGTATAAATACCGCGCGGACGAACTGGAAAAAGAAGAGCTTTTGTCCTATCCCGTTTGGATTCACGAAGTCATTCAAGTAAGTACGGACGAGCTGGGTAGAAAGACGTATCTTACCAAGGGGACGGACAATTCAACGGACGATACGCATTTCGTTCCACACGACTTCGTTTTAGGTAAAGCGCGTAAAACGCCTGCTTTGTTTGGCGAGCTCGTGCGTTTTATCTATTCCGTCAAAGGGATTATTTGTACGGTGATTATCCCCTGCGGTATTATGTTTATTTACCTTACATGGGATTTAATCATGCTACTGACGGTAGAAACGGTGGAAAAGCCCAAAAGAGCAGTACGCTATCAAAAGAAATCTGTCAAAGCGCAATCGGCGATATGGCAGGTGGAAGAACAATCGAGCTCGAAGTATTATTTTCTCGGCAGATTGTTTACCGCGGATAAGAAAACGCGGAAATTATATAGTGAGTTAAAAAATATTTTGCTTGGATATGAAAACGTGCGTCCGCTCGTGATTATCGACTACGAAGAATTTCTTTTAGGGGATAAAACGCTCGGGTATTTGGATATACGCGGTGAAACGGTGTATTTGTCGACGATGCGTTCGCGTTGGAAAATAACGGACAGCGAAACGCTCAAAAACGCAATTTTCGAGCTTAGAGAAGAATGGAAAGCGTTAGGGCTTACAAGGCAAAATATTCCTTGGCACGATTATTCGATTACGCCTGAATTTTCGGAAGAATTGATGGCGGAGCTTGGCTGGGTTATTGCGTAAAGGCGGTGTAACATGGCGCATAGGGGAAGGATATACAGAAGTATAGTCATTTGTATCGTAACGGTGCTTCTTGCCGTTGCGCTCCTTCCAAACGCCTTTTACGGAGCAAAGGTAGTCAAGGATAATGTAACGGGGCACGTTACGTTTATACCCGACACGGATAAACTCATTTCTGATTTGGAGGACGCAGGCTTATACTTGGTGCAAAAGGAAGACGGCTCGAACGAGTTTATTGCCGAAAGCTCGTCTGGCTCGACGGTGGAAAACTGGTTTTTCGCGTCTAGTGCGCATAATAAGCTTGTGGAATACGGTATCTTATCCTACGAAATGTATACCTATACCCCTGAAAGCTGTACGACCATGGCGGATTTGACCATTATTTTGGATTTCTCGGGCTATGCCGTAACGTCTTTCCGCGACCAGTCGATTATGACCTTGCGCTCCGCACTTACGGGTAATGCGTTCGGGGCGTTGACTCCCACGGCTACCGTGTATAATCAGGACGGTACGACGGGTAAGGCAAATTTAAGATTAAGGGGTGGTAGCGGTATGCAAGCCACGCTCTCGTCTGGTACGGTCGCGCTCAATTCCTACGCTTTACGGCTCGTGTTTGCGGGCGGTTACGGGGATATTGAGCTGGGAGCAGAGAGTATCGCGTTCGTGCCGAGCTTTATGGATTTACCTATTGCAATGGAATTTGACCTGCGACATTTTACCGCGAATGATAGGCTTATCATTGCCGACGGCGCGAGTAACTATAACAACACGCAGGGTACGAATCATTTGCATTTCTTATGCAATGATGAAAGTCAGCTTAAATACACGGTGGGTAGTCAAGCTTGGGAGATTAAAAAGTATCTGTTCAAGGATAATATTTATAAAAAGTTGTAAAGAAAAACAGGGTGGCGGTTGCCACCCTGTACTTTTATAGCTTATATTTTTTCAGGCTGAATACATTCCCCCGTCGTTGCGCTTTGGAAAATAACGAAAAAACCGTCGTTGTCGTCGTAAACGGAAATAGGAATAAAAGTACACGCTTCCTTGATTTCTTTGGGGGGTGTGTCTTTGTTTTCCGCTTTGAGCGCATAGCAAATATACTTCGCCTTTCCGTCGTCGTAAATCACGCCGACGAGATACTCGGGCGCGTTCTCGTCCCCCTTGACCCGTACCCATTCGCTACACGAAAACGCACCTTTTAGCGTATCGTCCTTAGGATATACGCTAAACAATTCGTCGATTTCACTCTTTACGGAGCGGTAATATCCGTCGCCGTCCGTTGCAAACGGGTGGAGTACGCGCGTATCATCAGCATTTTTCGGTGCGTCAGTCCGCGCTTCTTCGTCTTGTTTTTCAACTGAATTTTCAAGGTGTGCATCACTGCTAGTTTTTTCAGGCATACTTTGTCCATTTTCCTGCTCCTTATAATAGTTTTCCATTGCCACCGTTTCGTCGTCGTAACCCGTGCTTTTTGGAGTCGGTTCTTCCGTTTCGGTTACGGCGGTTTCCTCTGCATTTTTTGAAGAAGTAGGGGGCAGGGTAGCGTTGAGTATACATTTCCAGTCGTACTGTGCGTTCCCGTTCACGCCGTAGGCAATAGGTACGATTTCATTTTTTACAAAGCAAATAATTCCGCAAAAGCCGTTCGAGATATCCAAATCGGAAAGGATATTAAAAAGACTTTTCCCCCGAAGCGCAAGCGTTTCCACTCTACCCTTGGTATCGGCGATAAGACAATAATATTCGCCCGATACGAGCGGAGCAAAATTGATAACGGAAACTTCCACGGCAAGGTTTTTGCCGTACTGCTCCACTTTAATGAGCCCCGAAAGCGTTTTTCCGTCCCCTGAAAAACCCTGTTTTGCCTGTCGTAAAATACACATTTTTTTGATATAAGTCATAAATCCACCAAAAAGTATTTATTATATAACAGTAGTATATATGCTTTGCAAGGCAAAAAATTGACGGATTTCCACGCTTTTTTGAAAAGAAAAGCGAAAAAACCTTACAATGGATTGACGGATACGCCTTTTTTGCGTATAATAAAGGTATAGTAAATCTTGGAGTTTGTGTATGGCGCAGGAAAGCTTGGAAATTGCTCTTATCAAATACAATAAAAAAAGCTGGTGTAAAAGCGCGCTACTCGGTTTTTTTATCGGGCTTGCGGTAATCGTCCCAGGGATTAGCGGTTCTACGGTCGCTATCATTTTCAAGCTGTACGACCAGTTCTTATATGCGCTCGGAAACTTATTCAAGCAGTTCAAAAAATGCTTTATTTTCCTGTTGCCGATAGGCGTAGGAATCGTTATCGGCGTGTTACTTGGCTTTATCGCCGTGGAAAAACTGTTGGAGTGGTTACCCTTTGCCGTCGTTTGCCTATTCGCTGGACTTATGAGCGGTGCGTTCCCTGCCGTTACCGACGAATTAGAGGGCGCAAAGCGTACGCCCAAACGCATGATTTTGTTCGCGCTCGGTTTATTTATTCCCGTTGGCTTAGGTTGTTTTTCGGCAATTACCGCCGTAAACGGTGGCGCGGTGAGCGCGGATAAATTTGCAAGCGTAGAATTTTGGCATATCGTATTAGGCTTTTTTATCGGTATGGTCGTGGGTATTACCCAAATCGTACCTGGGCTTTCCGCCAGCGCCTTTTTAATGGCGGTGGGTTGGTTTAGCGGACTCGTTTCCAGCGTGTCTATGACCTACTGGCAAGCGAACCCGAAATTTTTCTTGCTCTATATCGCGCTCGGCGTAGGCTTTTTGGTGGGTTTACTCGGTTTTTCCAAGTTGTTGACAATGGTGTTTGCAAAGGCGCGCCACACGGCGTATTCTATGATAGTGGGCTTATCGCTCGGCTCTATCCTGTCTATGTTTTGTAACGGGGATATCGTCGCGGTATACGTGGACTGGGCGAATACGGGCGCGCAAATTTTGGATATCGCGCTCGGCGTAGGCTTGTTTATCTTGGGGGTAATCGGTGCGTACGCGCTGGTGAAATACGAGCGTAAAAAGAGTGAAACTACGGAAAGTAAAATACAGGAATAACGAAAAAGGGCAGGGCAGGTATGCAACGAATTGCATACCTGCCCTATAAAAAGTATAAAAAGTATGAATGTGTGGACGAAAATAGAAAACAAATTACGCGCATACGCATCTAAACGCGGATATACCTGCGATAGTTGTCAAAAGGAAATCTTCGATTATCCCTATCGCCGTGTTTGCGACGCTTGTATGCGCAGTTTACGTCGCGCAGAGCGCGTATGTGAAAAGTGCGGTCGAGAAACACGGGCGGACGGAATATGCTTGACCTGTAAAAGTCATATTCCCTTATTCACGCAAGGCTTTTCGCCCTTCGTCTATTACGGCGACACGGCGTCCGTGATAAACCGTGTGAAAAACGGTAATAGACGGCTCGCCTTTTTCTTGGGCGAAGAGATGGCGCAAACGCTGATGTCCGCTTTGCCCGACGGTAATGTTCTGCTGATACCCGTTCCGCTCACGAAAAACCGCTATAAAGAGCGTGGCTACAATCAAGCGGTCGAGCTGGCGCATTCCATTTATGCGTATTTGAAAAAGCATAATTATTCCGCGCGTTTAGAACTCAACGCTTTGGAGAAAACGCGAGAAAGCGGTGAGCAAAAGCATTTGGGCTTTCTCGATAGAGCCAAAAACGTTTTGGGTGTGTACCACCTTTCCAAGCGAAAGATATTAGAAGAACAAACGGTCGTGCTCGTGGACGATATTATGACCACGGGTGCAACGGGTAGCGAGTGTGCTCGACTTATTCGCGGAGCAGGCGCGAGCGCCGTCTATCTTCTGACGGCAGGTGCGTTACCTGAGTTATAGTATAAAAATTATAGAAACCGCCTTGCCTCGATATAGAAGTTCCAGCGCGAGGCGGTCATTTTTTCAATGCGCGCGTAATCGGACGCGGTGTGTAAGATATAATTATCGCCAAGATACAGCGCGACGTGTCCTACCCGTTCGATACCCGTCAAATGCTGACGGCTTTCGTTGGTAAAAAAGATGCAATCTCCACGCTGTAAATCCTTTTTAGCGACGAATTTTCCCTGCTTGACCTGCGTACGCGTGTTCACGTCTAAAATTTTACCTGCACCCTGATAAAAGATATACTGTATCAGCGACGAGCAGTCGAATTTTTGCGCGGAAAAGCCTGCAAGGAGCTTACCTTTTCCGTTATGAAAACGCACCGCGCCGTACACGTAGGGTACGCCGATAAGCTTATATCCTTCTTCAATCACGTCTTCGATTTGCTCGTTTTCACTTTCTTCCATTTCAAAAACGGCGGTGTAGCTCGCGTAGATATAAGCGGTTTTTCCGCGGTAATAGGTCTTATACCAGTTTCCCGATTGCCCGATTACGGCGTACGAAGTATTCTTCTCCGCTACGCCAAGCGCGGAATAGGAAGTCCCCGCGCCCGAACGGATATTCACGCTATTGCCCGTGCATTGAATATATGTATCGTAACGGACGCTCGGCGGTTCGGGTTCAGGCTCGGGCTCAGGCTCGGGCTCGGGTGTGGGTTGTTCGATATTTTCCGTATCCGTTTCGGGGGTGTTCTCGTTGGGAATTTGTACGCTGTGTTCGGGGGCAAGGTTTTCCGCCGAATTGTCCGTGCACGCCTGCAAAAGGCTTAGAGGCGTAGTGATAAAGCTAAAAGCAAGCAGTAAAGAGATAATAGATTTTATTTTTTTCATAACGTATTCCTTGTTTTGAATTTTGCGCCTAAAAAGCACGGGTACTATTATAAACGCGGAAAAGCACAAAAAGCAAGTACGAAAAAAAACCAAAAAAGGCAAAGCTTGGTAAAATCAAGGCTATATTACCAAAAACAGGCAACAAAGGTAAAAATTTTTACACGGCTTACCGCCACGCGCTTGAAAATAAAAGGAAAGTATGTTATAATAAAACCGCTATGAAAAAATTTTTGACGGATATACACAACCATTCCAAATTTTCCTACGACGGGGTTTCTACGCTTTCGGAAATGCTGGATACCGCGCTTTCGCTTGGCGTGGGGTTTTACGGTGTAGCGGAACATTGCGAGTACGGCTTTTGTGAAAAAGCGCGTAAAAAATTAGATTATTCATTTAATGAAGATGAATATTTCCATACCGCGCGCCATTTACAGGAAGATTACCAAGGCTGTATGAACGTGCTCGTTGGCGCGGAGTTTGGGTATACGGACGATAAAAAGGCGTGGGGCAGGTACGAGGATACCTGTAAAAAATACGCACCCGATTTCGTTGTCAACAGCGTGCACGCCTTAAACGGTTGGGACTATTATTTACAAACTCCCTTTTTTGAGGAGCAGGAAAACGGCGAGAAGATTTTACGAACGAAGAAGGAAGTTTATACGGAATATTGTCAGCTTGTAAGACGGAGCTTGGACGCGCCGTATCCCTACGATATCGTCGGTCATTTCGGCTACGTAAGCCGTTATTATCCACAAGACGACAGGGCGTTTTCGCTGGCGGAATTCGGCGACGAAATCGACGAAGTTTTGAAAACGGTTATTGCCAAGGATAAAATTTTGGAAGTTAACGCGTCCGCGCACGGGCTTGCGCAAATTTGTCTGCCGAGCGAAGAAATTTTACGGCGGTATTACGCGCTTGGCGGTCGAAAAATTTCCTACGCGTCCGACGCGCACCAAACTTCGAGTATTTTGCGCAGTAGAGAGCAAATCGTTGCACTATTAAAGGAAATCGGTTTTACCTATTTAACCGTACCTTGTCGCGGTGAGCATATCAAGGTGGAATTATAATTATGTCCAAGTTAGAGCTTTTGAAATTATTACAACAATACGGCGATGAAACGAATATCGCCGATTTTACCCCCGACGAGCTGTTCGATTTATTGCAAGAAATGTCGCACGGGGAAGTGCCCTTAACGAAAGACGCGTTTAAGGAAAAATATTTTGCCTATTATGATGACGTGAAGGATAAGTCGCTCAAAAACCAAGACTGGTGAAAAACAAAGAATATGCTACGCATTTCTTCGTTGGTGCTCAGTTACGTACTATCGGTACGCGCCTTCGCACCGCCTTGAACTGCATAGCGTCTTGCTTTGTTTTCCTTCGCTCGGCTCGAAGTAACGCAATTATACTTGTACGCGCGTGTCGGGCAAAACCGCGTGTTTTGCGAAAATTAGACGCACTCTCCGCCGTTTTACCAACTCTATCGGTTGATTGCTTGTTTGCATCTTGCTTTGTTTTTCTTTGCTCGGCATTAACCATGTGGCAATCTCATATAAATAAAACCACTAAAAAACGGCTCTGAGCCGAAAAGGAGCTATCTATGAATTTGGAAAAGAATTTCAATCCGTCGTTTGTGCGTGAAAATACGGAAGAAATCGGCGGTATTTGGCAGTTTTCTTTGGATAAAAAAAGCTGGCGCGATATTCGCGTGCCCTACGCACCGCAATCGGTGCTTTCGGGTATCGGTTACACCGATTTTATTTCCGAATGTTATTATAAAAAATCCTTTACCGTAAAAAAGACGGACGAGCGGATTTTATTACATTTCGGTGCGGTGGATTATCGCGCGCTCGTATATATCAACGGTAAATTCGCGGTGGAACACGAAGGCGGTTTTACGCCGTTTGAAACGGATATTACCGACCTTTGCGCGGACGGGGAAAACGAGCTCATGCTCACCGTGTACGACCAGACGCAGGATATTCCGTTCGGTAAGCAGTCGTATAAAAAGAATTCTTTCGGTTGTTTCTATACGCGCACGACGGGGATTTGGCAACCCGTTTGGCTGGAATTCGCACCCGAAAACCGCGTGAAAGAATTTTATTTCACTCCCGACGTGAAAAACTGCGCCTTGGGTGTGGATTTACTCGTAACCCAAAAAGGTAGCTACGAAATTGAAGTCTTTTTCGATAATAAAAAGGTCGGTTATGCGAGCGGGGATATACAATACCGCGCAAGCGCTACCATTCCTTTGCAAGAGAAAAAGCTTTGGTCGGTGGGGAACGGAAATTTATACGAAGTCAAAATCAAATACGGCAAAGATACCGTTTTTTCCTATTTCGGACTTCGTCAAGTGCAATACGACGGTTATAAATTTCTTATCAACGGTGAAGAAGTATTCCAAAATCTCGTGTTGGACCAAGGCTTTTATCCCGACGGTATCTATACCGCGCCGAGTATCGACGCCATGCAAAAGGATATCGATTTAGCGCTTGATTTGGGCTTTAACGGCGCAAGATTGCACCAAAAGGTATTTGACCCGCGCTTTTTATATCTTTGCGATAAGGCGGGGTATATGGTTTGGGGCGAATTCCCCAGCTGGGGCGTAGATTTTTCCAACGTGAATTATTTAGGTAAATTCTTAGCGCAATGGCAAGAAGTGCTCCGTCGCGATTTTAACCATCCGTCCATTATTACTTGGTGTCCGTTAAACGAAGTTTGGGGGGCTTGGGAAGACAATGCAAAACGCCCTGACTTGCGTTTTGTGGACGGCGTGTACGACTTTACTAAGACTTTGGATACCACGCGTCCTTGCGTGGACGTTTCGGGCGGTATTCACGGCAGAGCGTCCGATTTGTACGATTTCCATAGCTATGAAGCGGTGGAAAACATTCAAAAATATTTAGAAGAGTTTAACGACGAAGAGAAATTAAAATCGGGTACGCTCTATTTTGAAAACCGTACGGGCAAGTATATTCGGGGATTGCCGATTAACCTGTCCGAGTACGGCGGTATCGCTTTTGGCTATGGCTATAAAGGCGGTGGAATGGCGGACGCTGGTGGCGAAGAAGCGGTGCAAAGCGAAGAAAGCTGGGGTTACGGTAAAGGCGCGACGGACGGCGATAATTTCGTGGAGCGTTTCCGTGCGCTTGTGGAAACGGTTTTCCGCTGTCAAAAGCTTTCGGGGGTATGCTATACCCAGCTTTACGACGTGGAGCAGGAGCAAAACGGGTTCTACTATTACGATAGAAGTGATAAGTTGACTGAACAGCAAAAAGCGGAAATCAAAAAAATCAATCAAAGCCGATAAACGAAATAAAAAGACGGCGGTTATGCAATTCGCGCATAACCGCCGTTATTCTTTATCCTATTAAAATTTCGTGTTTTCGTATATTGCTTTTAAGGTATCGCATTGTTCTTGGCTCAGTGGCGAGAACGGCGGACGGGCAAGGGGTAAAATATCCAAGCCTTGTAAGCGCATCATATACTTGGTGGACGCAAGGAGCGCACCGCCCGAAATTAAAATTTCGGTAATATCGTTGAGCTTATGAATAATAGCGAGCGCCTTTTCGTTTTCGCCCTTTAAGAACAATTCGCGCGCGAGAATATATTTATCCGCGTAGTAATTATAGGTAGTACCGATAGCGCCGTGTGCGCCTACCGCTTGACCTGCTAAAAACGCCTCGTCCGCGCCCGTGTAGAATTTTTTATCGGGGTATGCGTTTATCAGTCTTTCCAAAGCGTAGAAATCATAGCCCGTGTATTTCACCGAAGAGATTTTTTCGTCTAAAAGCAATTCTTTCAGCTCCGCAATCGTATAAGCGCGGGCTTGCGCGGCGCTGTAAATCATCAAGGATAAGGGCGTTGCGTGTGCAATCGAAAGGAAATATTCCTTAACCTGCGCAAAGGTATAGCCAAAGTAATAGGGCGCAACGGCGGAAAGCATTGTCGCGCCTGCCTCGTATGCGTGTTTGGCAAGCTCTATCGATTCCAAGGTAGATGCCGAGCCGACGTGCGCAATGACTTCTTTGCCCTCCGCGTTTGCGATAATCACTTCCAAACAGCGTTTACGCTCCTGCGTCGTAAGCAGGGGGAATTCGGATGAACCACCGCAAGCGTAAATACCGTCCGCGCCCTTTGCAAGGACGAATTTGGTTGCCTTTGCAAGTGCGTCGTAGTCGACTTCGTGGTTTTCGGTAAAGGGGGTAATTAAGGGTACGTAAATATTTGTTTTCATAAAAAACTCCTTTTATAAATTTAATAATATCATAGCGGTAATGCCTAAAAGAATACCGACAATATTTTTAAGGTTCGGTTTATCCTTGAAGAAGATAAAACCGCAAAGCACGGTAATCACAAGTCCACCGCCCATATTGACGGGATAAAGGATACTTGCGTTGACGCGCGAGGCAAGAAAGGTAACGAGTAAATTCGAGCCCGTATTCCCCACCGCTTGTACGCAAAGGGGGCAAAGGCTGTTTTTTAAGCTGAGAAAATCGTCCTTTGCCGAGCGGTTCTTGATTTGCCAAACGGCGTAGGTGATTATGGATAAAACGAAAGTAAAGGTAAAGCAAACCGCCATAAACGCGAACGCGTTCTCACCGCCAGCCGACGTTTGTCTAAGCTTAGAACAAATGGAAATTAAACTGTTGCACGCCAGCATACCGATACAAAGCAGTAACCAAACGAAATTAAAACCGCGTTTTTCGTCGTTACTCGGTTTTTCGTCGGGTAAGCTCAATAAAACGAGCGCGGTCAGTACGCCCAAAACGCCGATAATGCTTATCGGGGTCAACGGTTCTTTGAAATACAGGGTGCTAAACAGCACGACGACGACCAAGCTTGCATTGCCAAAAAGCGACGTGCCCGATAACGAGCCCTTTTGATAAGCGGTTAAACCGCACATAGTCCCGACGATATAAAAAAGGGCAAAAAGTAGAGCGTAAAGAAACATATCCTTCGTTACCGTTTGCTTGCAAAATAAGCAAACACACCACGAAATCACGCCTGCCAGACCCACTAAAAAGGCGATACTTAAAACTTTTGCCGAGCCGTCCGTTTTGTTGAGCTTTGCACCGATATTGTTCAGCGGTAAAAACAGCGCGGACAAAAAGGTTAAAAAATACATACTTACACCCCAAAAATTCGATTGTATTCATTGTAGCACAACGGCTAAAAACAAACAATGTAAAAAAAGGAACAAAAAATAATTTCGCGACCGTTTTTTCCTATTTTTTATATCGGAAAGCTTGCGGTGGTATTAAAAAAATGTTATAATAATAAAAAAGAGAAAGGAAGAAATCGCGTGCAAACGATAATAGGCTATGACGTTTCCTTTTTGGTGGGAAATACGCTATTCGAGCTGAATATACACGAAAACGAACCGAAAGAAATCAACGACAGTCTTGCGCATAACCATTACACGAACGAATTGCTATTCGTTTTGGACGGTGGAATAGAGATTAAACAAGACGCAAATACGTACGTTTGCCAAAAGGAAGAGATTTTATATATTCCCAAGCAGGTATATCATATATCCTATTATAAACGGGCGCGTTTTTACACCGTTGGCTTTTCCATGACCAAGGCGGACGAGAATAAACCGAGAACGGAAAATACCTACGCCATATTTCAAAAGGTATTCGGGAATGAAATCAGCATCATCAAAAGCGATAACGCTCTTCAAGAATGTTTGCAAGAAATGACCGCGTATATGCGCGACTATAAAATTTTTTCCTACTATCTTATCCAAAACACCGTGCGGAAATTTTTTATTCTATTGACGGAAAAAATGCTTAAAGACGGTCGTTTTCCCGTTTTGGATATTCCACCGCTGGGTAGCGTGAACGCGCTTATCCATCAACGCTTAAATTATGATAATTTATACGATATCAAGCTCAAAGATTTGGCAAAGGAGCTGTATATCAGCGAACGACAGCTGGCGCGGATTATCAAGCAAAGGTACGGTATGCCGTTTGGAAAACGAAAGGCACAACTAAGAATAAAATCGGCAAAGGAATATCTTGAAAAGACGGACGAGAGCTTGGAAACTATCGCGTTCAAATTATATTTTTACGACGTTTCGGCGTTTATTCAGGCTTTCAAAAAAAGCACGGGGGAAACGCCGACCGAATATAGAAAAAAGCGTGGTATACAAAAGACTTGACATTTTTTCGTTTTTAAGGTACAATAGAAAAAAGGATAGAATAAATGATAATTTTAGGGATAGACCCTGGACTTGCTACGCTTGGCTGGGGGATAATTGAAAAGGACGCAAGGGGAAACTGTCGCGCTGTCGATTACGGCGTTGTATTAACCCCCAAGGAAGAAGGCTTGCCCGTGCGTTTGGCGATGCTCGAAGAAGG
>JAFXHR010000031.1 GCA_017536305.1 Clostridia bacterium
AAACTATCCGCGGTATCCGTATGGGTATTGCGACGGTCAACACCATTCCCGTTATGGCAGGCTCGGCGCTCCAAAACCGTGGCGTTATCAACCTGCTCAACGAAATCGTTACGTACATGCCCCAAGCGAGTGAACGCTTGAACACCCTTGCCGAAGATTTGTCGAGCGATAAGGTGGTCAATATCCCCACTGAATCGGACGCACCCTTTGCGGCGCAGGTATTTAAGACGGTGATTGACCCGTACTCGGGCAAGCTTTCCTATTTGAAGAGTTTCCGCGGTGTGTTAAAGAGCGGTTCGACCGTTTGGAACGCCAACACCGAATGTGAAGAGCGTATCGGTCAAGTCTATCTTCTCAAAGGCAAGAAGATGGAGCCCGTGGACGAATTGCAAGCAGGCGATATCGGTGCGGTAAATAAACTGAGTAACACCAACACGGGCGATACCTTATGCGACGCGAGCGCAAAGGTGCGGTTCTCCCCTATCCATTTCCCTAAACCCACCCTGTTTATGGCGGTTACCGCAGAAAAGAAGGGCGAAGAAGACAAGGTATTCGGCGGTTTGGCTAAGCTTAGAGAAGAAGATTATACCTTCTCGGTAGAGAAAAATCCCGAAACGGGCGAGCTGTTAATCGGTGGTCAAGGGGACATTCAGCTGGAAGTTATTGCAAAGAAGGTCAAAGCGCGTTACGGCGTAGACGTCAAATTATCCGAGCCGAAGATTGCGTATCGTGAAACGGTACGGGGCAAGACGGAGGCAGAAGGGAAACATAAGAAACAATCGGGCGGACACGGTCAATACGGCCACGTTAAAATCCGTTTCGAGCCCGCGGAAGAAGATTTCGTATTTGAAGAAGAAGTGGTCGGCGGTGCAGTACCCAAGAACTATTTCCCTGCGGTGGAAAAGGGCTTGCGCGAATGTATGGAACACGGACCGCTTGCAGGCTATCCCGTAGTCGGTCTTAAAGCGGTGCTGTACGACGGTAGCTACCACGACGTAGACTCCAACGAATTGTCCTTTAAGATGGCGGCGTCCATTGCGTATAAGGAAGGCTTAAAGAACGCCAAACCCGTTTTGTTAGAGCCTATCCACCGCTTAAAGATTGCGATTCCCAGCGATTATTTGGGCGACGTTATGGGCGATATCAATAAACGCCGTGGGCGTATTATGGGTACGGATACCGAAGGGGAAAGCTCGGTGATTACCGCCGAAGTGCCCTTAGCAGAGATTAAGGAATACACGATGGAATTGCGTTCGCTCACGCGCGGTAGCGGTAAATTCGTGTCCGAATTCTTCGCCTATGAAGAAGTACCTTTCAATCTCGTAGACAAAGTGATTGCGGAAGCGCAAAATAACTAATTTCGCGCTTTTTGGCAAAGAAAGCCTTTCGGGACCCCCAACCCGAAAGGCTTTCGTTTGAAACGCTTGCTTAATTTTTGCGGTTATGGTATACTGTTTTTATGCAATACGATTATAAAAAAACTTATGAAAAACACGCGCGATTTTTTAACGCACACCCCTTTATCCAGCACGCGCTAATTTTGAGTAATTACGCGCTGACTTGGCTATATATCGGGGTATACGCAGGTGTAATCGCCTACGCCGTTTGGGTGAAATTGAACGCGCTCGCGCTTGGCGGTATTATCGCACTGCCCGTGCTTTGTCTTTGCATGGTAGCTATTTTACGGCTTGCCGTTCGCCGTCCAAGACCGTACAGCGACAAGGGCGCGAACATTACCCCGTTCATTCAAAAAGACGGCAACGACGATAAGTCGTTCCCGTCTCGGCATTTAGCCAGCGCGTTCGTGATTGCAAGTATGCTCTTGCCCCTTATTCCTTGGCTTTCGGGCGTGTTGTACGCCTTTGGCTGTGTACTTGGGTATACGCGCTTTGCGCTCGGTTTGCATTATCCGAGCGATTTACTCGGCGGAGCGGTTTTAGGCTTACTTTGCGGACTGCCCGTGTTTTTATTCTTTTAAGTAGTATAAGAAACAGCGGAGCGTTTCAAAACGCTCCGCTGTTTTATTTTACAATATTCCGCTATCCACGATACAATCGGCAAGCTTTGCCAAACGCTCGGGCGAAAGCGTTTCGCCACGCGCTTTCTCGTCTACCCCTGCGTCCGCCAAAATTTTCTTAGCTGTTTCACGAGAAACATTAAAAAAGTTCACTAAATTGTTTTCTAAGGTCTTACGACGGCTCAAAAAAGCACATTTTACCGTTTGACGGTACGCTTTTTCGTCCTTGACGGGAATGCGACCGCGCTCGAAATCAATCTTGACCACCGCCGAATCGACGTTCGGGCGGGGATAAAACAAGTTTCTCGATACCCTTTTGACGATTTTCGCGCTACCTTTGAGCGCAATCCCTGCGGTAATTGAGCCGTATTCGGGGGTATTTTCCTTGGCGCAAAACCGCTCGGCAACTTCTTCCTGCACCATTATCGAAAGACCCTGCACCTTTTCGCTCTCTTCCAAAAATTTCACGACAAGGGGGGTTGTGATATAGTAGGGCAGGTTAGCAACGACGGTATATTCGCCGATTTCCTTTTCAAACTCTTGCAGGTTGATTTTATTAAAATCGCGGAAAATGACTTCCACGTTCTCTAAGCCCGAAAGCGTTTCGGCTAACACGGGTTGTAAATCCTTATCAATATCGAACGCGTACACCTTTTTGGCTTTTTCCGCCAACGCGCGCGTAAGCGTGCCTGCTCCGCAACCGATTTCCACGACCGTGGTATGTTCGTCAATGCCCGTCGCCTCGACGATAGATTTTAATAAATTTCCGTCCGAAATGAAATTTTGACCAAACTGTTTCTTAAATCGGAAAGAATGTTTTAATAGCGTATCTTTCAGGTCGTTCATTGTTCACCTATTAGGAATCGGCAATATATTTTCGGATATACAAGGGAATCCGCACCTGCTCGGCAAGCCGTTTGCAAGCCTCTACTTCTTCTTCGCCGATACAATCGACGATAGAGAAACGGCATTTCACGTCGTTACGCTTACAAAGCTTTGCAAACTCGATAAGCGCCTCAAAACCGCTCTCGCCGTACTGCGAACGGCAAATTTTTTGGTATTTATCGGACGCGGATGCGTTGAGCGACACGTTCACAAGGTCGATTTTACCCTTGATTTCAGGCACGATATCCCGTTTATTGATTAAATTACCCTGACCGTTGGTATTCAAGCGAGTGGAAAGTCCCTTTTCGTGGAAATAATCGCAAAGCGCGACCATTTCCGCCACGCGATAGGTGGGTTCGCCGAAACCGCAAAAGACCACTTCCTTGAACTTTTTCAAATCGCCAAGCCCGTTCACCTGCGCAACGACCTTTTCCACCGTCGGCTCGCCGTTTCTAAGCCATAAATAGTTACCGTAATAGCTCGCCCGTTCGTTCCGCACGCAAAAATCGCAACCGTTGGAGCATTTATTCGTCAAATTGATATATAAATTCCCGTCCAAAACGTACGCGTAGGTATCCTTGCGGTTTTCGTCCTGCGCTTGATGATTTTGACCGTTCTGATTTTGCTGTTTTTGTTGCGCCTTGTTATTGTTATTATGATTTTTTTGCTTTTGCGCGTTTTGCGGTTGGGGCTGTTTTACCCGCTGTTCTTGCGCGTTATTATTGCCCTTTTGCTTTTGACCGCCTTGCGCGTTTTGATTATTTTGATTGTTTTGATTGTTTTGCGCGCGCTGAGCGTTTTCCGCTTGACCGTTCCCACCGCCACCGCGATTGCGCTTTTTACGACGGCGTTTTCTACCACCGCCGTTACCGTTTTGATTGTTTTGACCGCCGTTTTGCACGGGCGGTAAATTCTTGTTCTCTTCCATATCTTTCTCCAAACCGCGTCAGCGGTTTTTTATTTTAATTTAGTGAATAACCGTTTTGCATTCGCAAATAAGATTTCCTGCATGTCCGTTTCCGATACGCCTTTAAGCTCCGCAAGCCGTTTCGCCACGAGCGCAACCCGTCTTGGTTCGTTGGGAAACTCGCCCCGATAGGGGGTAGGCGTTAAGTACGGGCAATCCGTTTCCGATAAAATGCGGGTAGCAGGTACGCGTTGAACGCTTTCAAATACCTTTTTCGCATTCTTGAAAGTCGAAGTGCCACCGAACGAAAAATATAAATCCAGCTCTAAAAACCGTTCGCTCATTTCAGGGGAATAGGAATAGCAGTGGAGCAGTCCGCCGTGGTTTAACAGCGCTTTATGCTCCGTTAAAATCTCGTACGTTTCCTGCGCGGAATCGCGACTATGAATCACGACGGGGAGCTTTGCCGTATTCGCAAGCTCTAACTGTTTTATAAAACACGCGCGCTGAAATTCCTTGGGGGGATTGTCGTCAAAATGATAATCGAGCCCGATTTCGCCTACCGCCACGCATTTTTCGTGCATAAAAAGCGCCGATAATTTTTCCCAGTCGCCGTCTTGGTATTTATTCAGCTCACTCGGGTGAAAACCCGCGGAAAAATACACCTGCGGAAACCGTTCGGCAAGCGCGCACGCTTGGATAGACGAAGAAAGGTCAAACCCCGAACAAACGATACGCGTAACGCCGTCCGCCGTCGCCCTTTCCAAAACGGCGGTTACACCGCCTACTTCGCCGTATTCGTCGCCCGTTAAATGGCAATGTACGTCGATATACATATCAGCCGACGATAGCTCCGCTTTCAATCTCGTCCTTTTCCGAAACGATTAAAGAGAGCATGCCTTTCTCGTCTTCACAGGCAAGTATCATACCCTCGGACAAAATTCCGCAAACCTTTCTAGGAGCAAGGTTGGTTACGAACACCACCTTTTTCCCGATTAACTGCTCGGGTGCGTAATGCTTAGCAATACCCGATACGACGGAGCGAATTTCGTCGCCGAATTTGACCGTTTCGTGTAACAATTTGGACGATTTTTCTACTTTTTCACAAGCGATAATCTCGCCGACGCGGAGCTGTACCTTGGCAAAATCGTCAATGGTAATTTCCGCTACCTTTTCCTTTTCTTCCACTTTTTCTTCTTCCTTTTTTCCTTCCGCTTGCATAGCCTCCGCCATTTGCGCCGAGCGGATTTTTTCAATCTCCGGCTCTAAATTCTTAAAGTCCATACGCGCAAACAACGGTGCGGTTGCTTGTACGGTTACGCTGTCTACAAGACCGAAAATTTCACATTCTTCCAAACTTCTCGTCTTTCCGCCGAACGCCGACAGCATCTTTTCCGCCGTTTCGGGCATAAAGCTATCGAGGAGCGACGCACAAATTTGAATGGTTTCCGCCAAGTTATACAACACGTCGGAAAGTCGAGCCTTTTGGCTCTCGTCCTTGGCAAGCGCCCAAGGCATGGTTTCGTCGATATATTTATTCGCGCGACGAAGGAGCGTAAATATTTCGGAAATCGCGTCCGCAATTCTCAAAGCGTCCGCCTTTTGAATAACCTTTTTCACCGTTTCCGTCGCTAACGCTTTGAACTCGCCGTCTACGCCCTGCTCGTTTTGAGGCAGGGATTTTGCCACGCTACCGCCGAAATATTTGGTAATCATAGCTACGGTACGGCTGACTAAATTGCCGAGCACGTTGGCAAGGTCGGTATTAAATCGCTCGCAAACCAGCTCCCAAGTAATTTGCCCGTCGTTATCGAACGGCATTTCGTGGAGCACGAAATAACGCACGGCGTCCACGCCGAACAGGCGCGCCAAGTCGTCCGCGTAAATGACGTTGCCCTTGGATTTACTCATTTTACCGTCGCCCATCAACAGCCAAGGATGACCGAATACCTGCTTAGGCAAAGGCTCGCCGAGCGCCATCAAGAAAATCGGCCAGTAAATGGTATGGAAACGCAAGATGTCCTTACCGATTAAATGCAAATCGGCAGGCCAGTATTTTTTATATCTTTCCGAATGGTTGCCGTCTACGTCGTAGCCGATACCCGTGATATAGTTGGTCAGCGCGTCCAACCAAACGTATACGACGTGCTTGTTGTCAAACTCTACGGGTACACCCCAAGTAAAGGAGGTACGCGATACGCACAAATCCTGCAAGCCTTTCAAAAGGAAGTTGTTCATCATCTCGTTTTTACGGGAAACGGGTTGAATAAACTCAGGGTGCGTATTAATATGCTCAATCAGCCTATCCGCGTATTTACCCATTTTAAAGAAATACGCCTCTTCCTTGGCGGGCTTAACTTCTCTACCGCAGTCGGGGCATTTCCCGTCCACGAGCTGGCTCTCCGTCCAAAAAGATTCGCAAGGGGTGCAGTACATACCTTCGTAATAGCTCTTATAAATATCCCCTTGGTCGTAGAATTTCTTAAAAATCTTAGAAACGGCTTTTACGTGGTTCTCGTCCGTCGTACGCATAAATTTATCGTAGGAAGTGCCGACCAAATCCCAAACATCCTTGATTTCGCCTGCGATTTTATCCACGTACGCCTTGGGCGTAACGCCTGCTTTTTCCGCTTTTTCTTGAATTTTTTGACCGTGCTCGTCCGTACCCGTTTGGAAAAATACGTCGTAGCCCTGTTTGCGCTTAAAACGCGCGATTGCGTCGGCTAAAATCGCCTCGTAGGTGTTCCCGATATGCGGTTTCCCCGAAGTATACGCGATTGCGGTCGTGATATAGTAAGGTTTTTTTGCCATAACCTTGCTCCTTTTTACTCTGTATTTTAATTTCAAAAAATATTATACACCTTTTTTACCGAAAAGTAAACTGTTTGCGCACGCGTGCGCGCATTTTTCGCGCGCGCGTAGATACGCAAACGGGTATTTTCATCAAAACGAGCGCATATAGTAAACTATGAACATACTTTTTACCAGCGTTTTTATTCTCGCCAACTTCCTTTTACTCGTTCTAAACCCCGACGGCTTTTTACCCGCGCTCCTTGACGGCGCAAGCAAAAGCGCTACTTTGTGCCTTTCTCTAATCGCCACCTATTCCGTATGGCTGGGGCTTATGGAAGTTTGGAAACAAAGCGGTATTACCAAAGCCGTTTCCCGTCTTTTGAAACCGCTCACGAAAAAACTGTTCAAAACGAGCGACGAAGAAACGATAGACGCGCTTTGTATGAATTTATCCGTCAATTTACTCGGTATCTCGGGCGCAGGCACGCCGTACGGTATTCGCTCGGCGCAATTACTCGATAAATCGGAGAACGCGGAATACGCGTCCGCAATGCTTTTCGTCGTCAACGCCACGTCCATACAGCTCATCCCTACTTCCATAATCGGTATCCGCGTCGCCTTAGGCTCGCTCTCGCCTGCCGATATCGTTATCCCTACGCTCATTACCACCGCGTTTTCTACCATAATCGGCATTATTTTAACCCGTTTATTGATACCGCCCACGCGCAAAAACCGCGCGTTTCATATCCTTTCTACACAAAAAGCAAGGGGGCAGGTATGAGATGAACTACGCTTTGGCAATAATCGTACCGCTACTGTTTTTACTTTCTTTCTTATACGCTATGCGCAAAAAAGTCAAGCTGTTCGATTGCTTTACGGACGGCGTGAAAGGCGCAATACCGCTCGTTACGTCCATTTTTCCGTATATCGCGACGGTGGCAATGCTAAGCAAGCTCTTTGAAGTAAGCGGTATGGAAAGCACCTTATCCAAATGGCTTTCGCCACTGTTTTCGCTGACAGGTATCCCCACCGAAATCACGCCACTTCTTCTTGTCAAACCGCTCTCCGGTAGCGGAGCTATCGCGGTACTTTCGGATATTTTAACGAAATACGGCGTGGATAGCTATATAGCCCGTTGCGCCTGCGTAGCGTACGGCTCGTCCGAAACGATTTTTTATATCGGCGCGGTATATTTTGCTACGCTACAACGCAAAAAACTTTCCCTTGCGCTTGGAATAGCCGTTCTTTCCTATCTTCTATCCGTCGTTTTGTGTTGCTTTCTTTGCCGATTTATATAATATGTTAAAAACTTACAAAATGTTACAAAGTAACATTTTTTGCGCCGTCTTTATACTTTTTAGGAAATAAAAAATTTTTTCATTTTTTTCTTTACTTTTTTTCGTAGGCGTGGTAAAATATACTTGTAAATCGGTTGGGGACAACCGACAATGAAAAATCGCTCATCATTTTCCCCCTTATCATATAGGTAACCGCCTTGAAGTCGCAAGATTTCAAGGCGGTTATCGTTTTGTTCGGTAAAGCAGAAAAATTTATATAAGATTGCCACATTCCGCTACGCTACATTCGCAATGACAAGTCGAGTATACAGATTGTCATTACGAGGAGCGTTAGCGACGCGGTAATCTCGTATAAACAAGCAATAAAAATCTACTCCTTTAATGATCCCATAATTAAGCGTATGGCAGTCTTAAATCCATACATATAGACCGCTTGTCTTTCTTCTTTTTGCCTTTCTGCTCTTAATTCGGCGTATTCCAAAAACATAGCTCTTTCGTCGCCCGAAAGTTTTTCATATAAATTATTATACAATTCCCACTCTATATTTTCCCGCTCTTTATTTGGAACACCAAAAGGAAAGTTCTCTTTTGTTATGTGTATATTATAAAGATTTTCAATAATTTTTTCCATTTTTTCACCTTACTCTTTTTTATATTATAATTATAGTAAGTTTTTAGCGTACTGTCAAGCATTAACTGACTATTTTCGGTTATAATTTGATTATGAAATTTACCGAACGTTTTAACGAACTATTAAAAATAAGTGGAAAGTCGCAGGTGGAAATTGCAAAGGCGATTAACGTATCCAAGCAATGCGTAACCGATTATAAGTCGGGAAAGAGCCTGCCATCCCTACAAACGCTTTGTTTGCTTTGCGAATATTTGGAAGTGTCGTCCGATTATTTGCTTGGGATTTCCGATATATATTAAAAACCGTTGCAAAATCATTGCAACGGTTTTCTTTATTTCAAATGAATTTAGATTTTACCAGCCGAGCCAAGCACGTTGACAATCTTGTGTTTTACCATTTCTTTCATCAATGCGCGTGCGTCGCCAAGGTATTGACGGGGGTCGAAGTGGCCAGGGAATTCGCTGAAATGCTTACGGATTGCCGCCGTGAACGCAACGCGAAGGTCGGAGTCGATATTGATTTTGCAAACCGCCATTTGCGCCGCTTTTCTAAGCTCCGATTCGGGAATACCGATTGCGTTGGGCATTTCACCGCCGAATTGATTTACGATTGCAACCTTGTCTTGGGGTACGGAAGACGCACCGTGGAGTACGATAGGGAATCCAGGAAGTCTTTTACCGATTTCTTCCAAAATATCCAAACGAAGTTTGGGGTCTTGACCAGGTTTGAATTTATAAGCGCCGTGGCTCGTACCGATTGCGATTGCAAGGGAGTCGATACCCGTTCTTGCGGTAAATTCTTCTACTTCGTCGGGGGACGTGAATTGCGCGTCCGCAGCGTCTACGTTTACGTCGTCTTCGATACCTGCAAGCTTACCAAGCTCTGCTTCTACCACAACGCCGTGGTCGTGTGCGTATTCAACGACTTTCTTGGTGATTGCGATATTTTCTTCCCAAGGATGCGACGACGCATCAATCATAACGGACGTGAAACCGCCGTCAATGGACGCTTTACAAATTTCAAAATCCGCGCCGTGGTCAAGGTGCATAGCAAGGGGAATATCCGTCGTTTCTACAGCCGCTTCCACGAGCTTTTTCAAGTATACGGGGTTCGCATACTTTCTTGCGCCTGCGGAAACCTGCAAAATAACGGGAGATTTCTCTTCGTTCGCAGCTTCCACGATTGCTTGAATCATTTCCATATTGTTCACGTTGAAAGCACCGATTGCGTATTTACCCGCATAGGCTTTTTTGAACATTTCGGTAGTTGTTACCAAAGGCATAATAAGTTCCTCCAAAAAATTTTTACGTTTTGTTTAGGCGGAGTAGCAATGCGTGTTGAGATTTTGCCGTTCATAAAATACAAGCAAGACAAATAAAATGCAAGGGCGCGTACTTGACTTCGTACGAAACCGCGCGTTTTATGCCGTATTGCGCCGTATTTTATAGGCAAAACACAACTAAGCATTGTGGCTACGCCTTATTTTTCTTTACTGCTACATTATAGCTTATTTTCCGACAAAAAGCAATCGAAAGTGCGTACTTTTGAAAAATTTTCACCGCGCTTTTTCTTATTCTTCTTCGTCGCCGTCGTCCACGTCTTCCGTTTGCACTTCACAGCGTTTATATCTAAGCTCGGACGCAGGATAATCCTTGAAAATCCAACCGCCGTTTTTATCGTCTATTTTCACGAGTACTTCCATTTTAAGCATATTGAGCGACGCGACGACCGCTCTGCCGTCGGGCGTACCCACTTCCGAGCCCACCTTCGGGAGCTTTTTCGACGATTCTAAATAATGGTCGATTTCATACCCCAAACAACACATCAACCGACCGCACAGTCCGCTGATTTTCCCAGGGTTCAACGAAAGTCCCTGCGCCTTTGCCATCTTCACGCTCACCTTCTTAAACTCGGGCATATTGCCTGCACAACAGCAAACTCTTCCGCACGGGGCGATACCGCCAAGATACTTCGTTTCGTCGCGCGTTCCCACTTGCCTAAGTTCAATGCGAGAGTGCAACGCGCTTGCCAAATCCTTAACCAATTCTCTAAAATCCACGCGCGACGCCGACGTGAAAAAGAACACGATTTTATTGCCGTCGAACGCGTATTCGCAGTCCACGAGTTTCATTTCCAAACCGTGCTTTATGATTTTTTCTTTGCATATTTGCATAGCCTGCGGTTTCTTTTCTTCGCAAGCGCGATAAAAATCTTTATCCTTTTGCGTCGCTATTCTCAAAATCGGTTTCAACGGAGAAACGATTTCACTTTCTTCTACCTCACGCTCGGGATAAGCCACCCATGCATACTCCGTACCCTTAGCCGTTTCCACGATTACGGGCATATTTCGCGTGTAGACTTCTCCCGCCTTGGGCGCAAAATAATACAGCTTTCCGCCGTTTTTGAATTTAATTCCTACCACTTTTACCATAGTATTATTCCTTAGAATTTTTGTATATTTATAACTATATTTCGTATATTTTTGCAATCAGCGTTTCCAAGCACTGCGGAAATACCGCGTTAAAAAACACTTCCCGCTCCGCTTTACAAATGAGCGTTTGCGCGTCCATTAGCGCACGCGCGGAGTACTTGTCCGCCACCGCTTTAATGCGATTGATTTCCGCGCGCAAGGCGACGGTATTTTTTCCACCGACCGCCGTTTTATAAACGAGCGCGTCGCGAAAAATAAGTGCGAGCAGGGAAAGTAGTTCCTTTTTCCGCTTGGTTTCCCCCAACCGCTTGACGGTTACAGGCAAGGACGACGGCGTGCCCAAGCACAGCTCGAACGCGTCGTTTACGAGCGTTTTATACGCGCCACCAAACAGCATTTCCTGCGCTGTACCGATACAACCACCCGACGCCACTGCGCAAAGCTCGTAGTCCGTTTGCGCAAACTGCGCACCGTATTCTCGCGATAGACATTGTGCAATCTCCGCGCTATCAAAAGGGGGAATTTCCAGCCTTTGCACACGGGATAAAACGGTGGATAAGACGGGATATGCGCTCCTTGCGCCCAACAAAAAGTACACGCCCTTAGGCGGTTCTTCCAAGAGCTTTAACAGCTTGTTTTGGGCAGGCAGGGTAGCGTCGTCAAAACCGCAAATCACGAACAGCTTGTGTTCGTGTTCTACCGGCTGTAAAATACATTCTTCCGCGATTTTCTCCGCGTCTTCTACGACGAATTTTTCATTCTTTTCGGGAAAGAAATGGCAATCCGCGTAGCTTTCGTTCTCAATTAAACCGGCAATCCGAGCCAAGCGCGCGTCGTCGCTTTGCTCCGCGCCGAAAAAAAGCTTTGCAAACGTCTTTAACGCCACGCGAAGATTACGGGCGTCGTCTAAAAGTAATAAATAGGCGTGCCCGAGCCGTTTTTGTTTTCTATCCGCCTGTAACAGCGTATACGCGCGCGTTTTTTTGAGTAGCGTTTGCATAATCGACTTCTCCTACCTATTATTATAACACAATCGCAAAAAATAATCAAGCGACGGCATACGCCGTCGCTAAAAAAAGTTCAGTACAGAATTTGGGCGTTGTCGGGGAGCTGTAAAACGTCTTTCGTTTCACCGCGGACGGTGAAATATTCTTCCTTATACGTCTTATGCCCGATAAAATAAACGCGCTTGTCTTTCCAACGGTTATGCGCCTCAATGGTAAACACCCCTTCGGAAAGAATTTTTTTAAGTATCCCTTCGTTCAAATCGACAATCGCCGAAGTATAACCTTCCGCAAAACAGTCAAGGAGCGCGTCGCGAAGGTGCGTAAAGGTAAAAATATCTTCGTGCACGTGCCCGTTACCGTCGCAATGCGGACAGGGCTTGACCAAAAAGGACAGCGCTTCGCTACCTACGCGCTTTCGGGTAAATTGCACCAAGCAAAATTCGCTCATAGGCAATACGTTACACTTCGCTTTATCCAGCGCAAGGCATTTTTTGAGCTCTTCCGTTACCGCCGTTTTATGTTCTTCGCTCGTCATATCGATAAAGTCCACGACGACGATACCGCCCACGTTTCTAAGCCGTACCTGCCAAGCAATCTCTCTCGACGCTTCCAAGTTCACAGCAAATACCGTTTCTTCCAAATTCGCTCCACCCACGTAGCTACCCGAATTGACGTCCACGACGGTCATAGCCTCGGTATGGTCAAATACCAAATACCCGCCGTTTTCAAGGGGTACGGTAGGGCGTACGGCGTCGTAAGCTAAGGGGGTAATACCGTACTCTTTCATCATAGAGCGCGCACCCGTGTATTTGACGAGTTTACGCTCGGATATATCCTTTCTCAGCGCAACGAGCTTTTGTAAGCGTTGATAAAGCTCTTCGTCGCCCACGCGAATGACGGCTATATCGTCCCCGAAAGTATCGCGCATCATACGGGTAGGCAGGTCTTCGTCTTGATATAAAAGCGTACCCACGGGCGCGTCCTTTGCGCCGTCCACCGCTTGCGCGTATAATTTTTTTAAGTATTCCGCCTCGACTTTGAGCTGTTTTTGCGTCGCAAACGGCGCTTGCGTTCTAACGATAAAGCCTTCGTCCTTCCGTTCGCGCATTTTATCCGCGATTTTTAACAGCTTTTCACGCATTTTTTCGTCCGTGATTTTGCGCGAAATTCCCAAAAAATCCGTTTGAGGCAGATAAATTAAGCATTTACCTACGAACGACAAATGCGTGGTTACCTTTGCGCCCTTATTTCCGCGCGACGGCTTGGTTACCTGCACGATAAGCTCGTCGCCTACCTTTAAGCCCAACGGTCTACTTTGCGTTTCTACGAGCGTACCGTCGTACTTGGTGTAGTCGGTGTACGTTTCTTCCATGGATAAATAGCAATTCCGAGAAAGACCACAGGACAAAAACACGGCGTTCATACCGGCAAGGACGTTCGTTACCTTACCTTTATAGATATTCCCGACCATCTCTCCGCGCCGTTCGTTTTCGGCGGAAAATTCCGTTAATTTCCCGTCTTCCACGAGAGCGACGAATTGTTGACCGCAATAGCGGTCGAAAAACAGTTCTTTCTTCATTAGAGCGTTTATCCCGAAAATTTTTTCTCGACGGGGCAAACACCCAACCTTTTCCTCGTCGGTTTTACTTCATACCTTATAAGTATAACACACTTGAAAGGCTTTGGCAACAAGTTTTGCTATCCCGTTGACCGATTTTCCGCGATTTTTACTCCGTTTTGCGTAGTTTTTGCCACTTCTTGCATACATTCCCCCAAACTCGCATACGGACTTTTCGAGCTAAGAAAGAGCTTGGAAAGCTCGTTTTGCGATAGGGTATACAGCAGGCACTCGTCCTCGGAATATACTTCGAGCACCAAATACGAACCGCGCGAAAGATAGCGAAACACGTCTTTCACGGGGCGCGTTTCCATCACCGCCACCCGTTTTATCTCCACGCCCCGCGCCAAAGCGTCCCGATTAGAAAAGTCCATCTGCACGTAAACGGCGTTTTCTTCCCTGTTTCCAAAAGCGCCAACGAGCAAGAACACCCCAAACGCAAGCAGGGTAAAATTCGGCGTTCCGTTTACGCAACCGCCGATAAAAAGCCCCAAAAAAGCCACGGAAAACAGCAGGGTAATCACGCGACAAACCGCACGCGATTTTTTCTCCGCACGCGTGCTGTCCCCGCCCTTCATAAACGCGCGAACGAGCAACGAATTTAACACTCTACCGCCGTCTAAGGGGTAGGCAGGTACGAGATTAACGAGCGCAATCGCAAGCGACGAATAGCACGCGGTATCCGTATAGGCGTAGGCGTCGGGAAAGCACCACCAAACGGCAACGAACAGCGCGCAAGTGAGTAGATTGCAAAGCGGACCGCAAAGCGCGACGAAGATTTCGTCCTTAAAGGAAATGCCACGCAAGTCCCCATCGATTATCGCGCCGAAGGGCATTAAAACTATCCGATTGAGCTTATAGCCCAGTCTGGACGCGCCGAACGCGTGTGCACATTCGTGTTGGAGCGCCACCAAACAGCTCATTAAAAACAAAAACAGCTCGCCGGTAAAGCAGTACCAAACCCCCACTAACCAAAACAGGGGGTGGAGCTGTAATTTGGGCGTAGAAGTAGCATTACGGGGGCGACGGTTTTTCCGTCGCCCCCGTCCGTTAGAAGTACGCATTCCAATTTACTCCGCTTTCCATACGAGCACGTTTTCTTCCGTCAGCTCCAAGCAATTCAAAAGCTCGCCCGCCGAATACATAGTAACCTGCACCTGCGTTTCCCCGTCCGAAAAGGCAACGGGAACGTTCGCTTTCACTTCGTCGCCCACCGCGTAATATACGGAATTTAGACCGCTGAACACCCCCGTAAAAGTGTCGGAATAGGCAATTTTTAAGGTGTAAGTACCGTCCGCGTTTTGCTCGCTCGCGCTCACTTTACCGTCGGATACGGGATAGACGAGGCACTCGTCCGTGAACGATAATATACCCGTAGGGGAAAGGGTAAGCTCGGTATCGGACAATTCGCTCACGACCTTGGAAAGGGTGAAATCGGTATACGGACGCGCGTCCGTTTGCGTGGCTACGGGCTCGCTACCAAGCGCGCGGAAAAAGGTATTGATTGCGCTGTTGGGCATAAACACGTTGGTCAAGAAAATCGCACCGCAAAGCGCGCAAGCGGTAATAAACTCCGCGCCCAAAATCATACGCACCCGCTTTTCAGCGCGCGTTTCGCGTTTTGGCTCGTACCTGTCCCCACCCAAAGGTTCGTTTTCGCCGTTTAATTCGTAATCGCTCGGTTGCAAATACAAATCGTTTTTAAGGAGCGGTCGCTCGTGTTCCGAATATAAGCGCACGGTGTCTATTCTATCGGGAATTTCCCCCAAATCCAAACTACCTTCGCTGTTTGCGCTCTCGGCAAAAAGGTTTGCGTCCGCGGTAATATTATCCGTTTCCTTTTCCAACAGCTTGTCGTTGACCTGCGCAAGCACCGTTTCTTTCAAATCGGATTTTTCCGTTTCCAAACTCGGCGAAACCGCTCTTTCTACTTTACGCTTTTTCGCGCGTTTTTTACGCACCACGTTGACGGTGGATACGGGAATTTCTAACATTTCAGCGTATTCAATTTCTTCGTTCATACTTTTCTCCTTGCCCTTGTTTTTTAGCTTATTTCATTGTATGCAGGAGCTTGACCGTTTAGAACGAAAAAGGCACGCAAAAATGCGTGCCTTCTCAAAAATTTTCTACGCGATTATTCCGCTACTTCTTCCGTAGCCGTATCTTCCGCTTTTTCTTCTTTCTTTTCTTTTAATACGATATTGAGTACGATACCCAAAATCATTGCAACCGCGGTAGAAGTAATGGTAACCGCTTGACCTGCAATCTTAAAGGAAATGGAAAGTCCGCCGATACCTGCAACCAAAATCGCCGCCGCGATAAAGATGTTACGGCTCTTCGTGAAATCTACTTTTTCGTTGATGAGCATTTTTACACCCGAAGATGCGATAAAGCCGTAGAGAACAAGGGAAACACCGCCCGTTACGCAAGCGGGAATGGTTTGTACGATAACCATAAGCGGAGTGAAGAACCCAAGCAAAATGGTCGCGATACAAGCGGTAATAATAACGGATACGGACGCTACCTTCGTTACGCCGACAACCGCTACGTTTTCGCCGTAGGTCGTGTTCGCACAACCGCAAAGCACGCCCGAAACCGCCGTTGCAATACCGTCGCCCATCAGCGTACGGTCAAGACCAGGGTCTTTCAAAAGGTCTTTATGGATAACACCGCCAAGGTTCAAGTGGTCGCCGATATGTTCGCAAATGGTAACGAGCGATACGGGCGCGAACGCCAACACAATCGTAATCATTTGACCCCATTCAAACGTGCCGTTATTCCATTCTAAGAATCCAAAGCAATCGTAACCGATAAAGCTGGAAACGCCGATATCCTTGAAGTTATTGATAATGGGCGAGAAGTCGATAATCTTTGCATATTCGCTACCGATTGCGTAATAACCGATAAGCGTGATGATGAGCGCCGTCAAATACCCAGCCGACATACCGATAACGAACGGAATGAGCGAAAGCGTTTTTTTGCCGTAATGCGCGGTAATTGCGGTTACGAACAACGCCACCAAACCGCAAAGGATATATAAAAGGTTATAGTTATCCGCACCCGTATTCACACCCGTCAGGTTGTTGATTGCCGAGCCTGCAAGCCCAAGACCGATAACCATAATAACGGGTCCTACTACGATAGTGGGCAACAGCTTAAACAGCCAGCCCGTGCCAGCCTTTTTTACTACGAGCGCCACGACTACGTAGATAAGACCTACGATAATCATACCAAGCGCCAAGGCAAGGTAGTTGCCCGTAGCGCCGTCTAAGGGGTTCGCGTCCAGCGCAAAGGCTACGCCCATTGACGAAAGATAGGCAAAGGAGCTAGACAGTACGACGGGCGATTTCTTTTGCGTGAACAAAATGTAAATGAGCGTACCGACGCCAGCCGAGATAATCGTCGCAGGGATAGAAGTACCGATAATGAGCGGTACGGTGATACAAGCAACGAACATTGCAAGTATGTGTTGAAGAGACAAAAGCACCCATTGCGATTTCTTTTTGGGGCTTTCGTGCACGTCCAACACAAGGTCGTTTTTAACGGTTGTGTTTTCCATAACACTTTCTCCTGTAAAAATATTTTTTTAACATAGACAAAGTCTATGCCCTTATCTATTCTATTATACCGCTTTTTTATCGTCTTGTCAACGCTCTAAACATATTTTTTCATAGAAAAAAAAATCACCACCCGTTTGGTGGCGATAGATTGTTTTCATTTTACAGCTCGGCGCTCATGGCGTCCTGTTTATTTTGTAGGGTGTATAAATCAAATTCGCTGTCGATATCGAACTCCGCGTCCGATTCAAACGCGGCGAGCTTGGATACCGAAACTTCGTACGCGGTCATAGTTTTAATATCCGTTTCCGACAGCTTTTTTTGATATTCCCTGCTTTGAATACGCCCCGAAACGGCGATTTTATCGCCCACGCAAAGGTTTTTCACAAACCGCGCGTTCCGCCCCCAAGCAATACAGGGAATATAATCGGACTTATTATATGCGCGATTGACGGCGATTAAAACGTCGGCAATCTCCCGATTAAAGGGCGTCGTGCGATACACGGGCGGTTTACAAATATATCCGCCGAGTAAAATGGTGTTCGGGTTTTTGCTGGGGAGCTCGTCTAACAGCTCGCGCACGAATACGGTGAGCATAAGCCGTGATTTTCCGTTTTCGATTTTGTTGTAGCTCCGAAACTGTCCGAGCGCGCAAATGGTTTTGCCCTTACCAAGCATACCACCTTGAATTAAGCGCTCGGAGAGCGTAACGGGTAAAATATCCGCCTGCCCCGAAAGTCGCATTACCCGCACGAAGAACTCGTAAAAGCCTTCGCCGTACACTTCGTGAGAGAACGTCGCGTCGCTCACGATTTCGCCCATTACGTAAACCTTGTTGTTTTTTTCCGTAACGTAGTTCATAAAATACCTCCAAACGTGAATTATGTAAAAAGTTTTTTATTGATTATTTATATGAGATTGCCACGTCGGGCGTTGCCCTCCTCGCAATGACATTACGCTAACGCTGGTAAAAACGCGGAGAGTGCGTCTAATTTTCGCAAAACACGCGGTTTTGCCCGACGCGCGCGTACATGGACGTACGTAAGCTAGGGCAAGTTCCGTTTTTGCGGGAAGTAGGCGTGCTATACGCGTTTTTGACGACCGTTATTATCGATAATATACCCGTCTTTATAAATCAGCTCGCCGATAGGCACAAACTCGTACCCCCTGTTTTTCAAAGTGGAAAAAATCATAGGGAGCGCGTCGGCGGTATGTAAACCGTTGTTATGGCAAAGGATAATCGAGCCGCTCTTCGCGCCGTTAATCACGCGCATAGCAATTTCCGTCGCGGAGAGATTTTTCCAGTCCAAGGAGTCCACGTCCCATTGCACGGTGTAAAAACCCATGGCTTTTGCGGTATCAATCAAAAGATTATCGTAATCGCCGTAGGGCGCGCGGAATAAATTCGTCCTTTGCCCCGTCGCCTTTTCAATCGCGTCCGCCGAAGTTTTCAGCTCATCTCGTATTTCCGTTTCCGATAAAGTGCTCATATACGAATGGGTACGACTGTGCGTGCCCAGCTCGTGCCCCGCATCCACGATTTTTTCGGCGTATTCGGGGTATTTTTCCACCCAAAACTGCACGGCGAAAAAGGTACATTTTATATCGTTTTTTTCCATAATATCTAAGAGCTTGTCGGTATAGTCCACACCCCAAGCGCAATCAAAGCTAATGGCGATTTTCTTTTCCGTTGTTTCCACCGAATAAATAGGGAGCGAGCGCGACTGCGCGCTCGCCGTAGCCGAGCGGGACTTTCTCACGGCGTAAACGCTCGTAGCAATCACCGCAAACAGCGCGGATACAAGGCAAGAAAAAAGCGCGACGCGCTGAAAAATCCCTTTCTTCATTTTCTTTTCTCCATCATAGCAACTTTTTTTCGTCATAATTTCAAAAATACAGGCTTTTTTTGCCGTATTTTATCGAAAACGCCTTGGTTGAATTTTTTCAATCCCATTCGTTAGCCTGATTTATCCTATGCGGAAAAAAGTTGGAATATTCCGTCTTAAACGGTTTACTTTTTAACGCGTTTCGTGTATAATACGGGTATGAGAATTTGGGCAAAGCTGATGACGGACGGCAGAATCCGTAAACAATTCGTATACGAAAATAGGGAAAAGCTCACCTATTCGCATTTTTTCGACTATCTCACGGAAATTTGCCACGAGCTGGATATTCCCACGCCCGTACTGACGAAAACGCATATTTTTAATTTCGCAAAATTCAATCACGTGAAATTCCCCAAACGCGATTTCGTCGAAACGCTGGGCTACGATTATCTGTTTTTGGAAAATTTACAATAAGGAGCAAGCTTATGACCGCATTAGAAAAGGATATTTTGAATATTTTAACGGACGACGCGCGCATTTCCGCAAAGCAAATTTCCGCCATGCTTTCGGTGGACGAAAACACGGTAAAAAATTGTATTGCTAAGTTGGAACAATGCGGTGCAATCGTCAAATATACCGCGATAGTCAACGACGCCGTTTTGGACGATTCTATCGTCGAGGCGTGGATTGAAGTCAAGGTTACCCCTAAAAAGAAAGAGGGCTTTGACGGTATCGCCAAGCAAATTGCGTCCTTCCCCGAAGTGAAATCGGTATATCTTATGAGCGGTGCTTACGATTTAGCGGTACTTATTGAAGACAGGTCGTTACAGCAGGTTTCCCGTTTCGTTTCCGAGCGCATTTCCACCTTCGACGGGGTCATTAGCACGGCAACGCATTTCGTGCTCAAAAAATATAAAATCGAAGGTACGCTCACCGAGCGTGAAGACGCGGATAACCGTATTTTAGTACAGGCATAAGTAGGTCGTTTTATGCGTGATTTCGTAAACCAAAAATCTAAATTATTAAAACCGAGCGGTATCCGTAAATTTTTCGATATCGTACGGGAAACGGAAGGCGCGATTTCCCTTGGCGTGGGCGAGCCTGATTTCGTTACGCCTTGGAAAGTACGCTCGGCGGCGATTACTTCTTTGCAAAGGGGTTTTACGCAGTACACGGGCAACCGCGGTATTCCCCAGCTTTTGGAGCTCATTTCCCGTTACCTTTTCGAGCGGTTTGCCCTTTCCTACGACCCTAAACATATCTTAGTAACGGTGGGCGGTAGCGAGGCGATTGACCTTGCCCTGCGCGCTTGCGTGGAACGGGGCGAAGAAGTGCTTATTCCCGACCCTGCCTACGTTTCCTACGCTCCACTCGTTACCTTAGCCGACGGCGTACCCGTGGCACTCGAATGTCTGGAAGAAGACAATTTCGTGTTAAAGGCGCATAACTTAGAAAAGGCGATTACGCCAAACACCAAAGCGATTATTTTAACCTATCCCAACAACCCCACGGGCGCGATTATGACCAAGGCAGAGCTGGAAGAAATTGCCAAGGTAATCGTAAAGCACGACCTGCTCGTAATTACCGACGAAATTTACGCCGAGCTTACCTACGGTAAAACGCACGCGTCGATTGCAAACTTGCCGAACATGAAAGAGCGCACCGTTTACGTGAGCGGTTTTTCCAAGGCGTTCGCTATGACGGGCTGGCGTATGGGCTACGTATGCGCGCCTGCAGAGATTGACGAGGCTATGTTCAAAATCCATCAATACGGGATTATGTGCGCGCCGATAACTTCGCAATACGCGTCCATCGAAGCTCTCAAAGACGGTTTTTCGGACGGATTTGCGACGGTGGAAGAAATGCGCGATTCGTACGATAAGCGTCGCAAATTCGTGTTACATTCCTTAACGGAAATCGGCTTACAATGCTTTGAACCGCAGGGCGCGTTTTACGCGTTCCCGTCCGTGAAATCGAGCGGGCTTGACGCGGAAACGTTTGCAGAAAAGCTGTTACGGCAAGAAAAAGTAGCGGTTGTCCCTGGGGTCGCGTTCGGCTCGTTCGGCGGTAACAACGTGCGCCTTTCGTACGCAACGAGCATGCAATCGTTGTCCAAAGCATTCGATAGAATGGACGCGTTTTTGCAATCGCTGAAATAGTAAAGCGCGTGAAAAAGCAAGTGTTTTTTGTGAAATTCTCTTAAAAACGGGGAAAAATCATTGACAAAGCGCATAAAATAGGATATAATAAGAGCAACGAAAGACAAACGCCGTGATTTTTTTGGGAAATCACGGTGCATTTTTAACGCTTTCCGCAAAGGGGCGGTTTTTTTCGCGTGTTTTCAAAGTACAAGGGGTTTTTAGGTAGTTTTGCGCGAACACCCAAATACAAACAGCGGAGCGAAAGGAGTTTTTATATGGCTGAACAGCAGTATATTATGACCAAAAAGGGCTACGACGAGGCGGTGGAAAAGCTGAAATACTTACAAACGGTAAAACGCCAAGAAATCGTAGAGAGAATCGCGGAGGCGAGAAGCCACGGGGATTTGTCCGAGAACGCTGAGTACGACGCGGCGCGCAACGAGCAAACTATGAACGAAATCGAAATCAACGATTTGGACTACAAAATCAAAAACGCGGTTATCGTAGAAGAAAACAACGACAAAACTACTATCCACGTCGGCTCGAAAGTACGCGTTTACGACGAAGAGATGGACGAAGAAACGGTGTACGAAATCACGGGCACGACCGAGGCAAACGCTATGGAAAATAAAATTTCCAACGAATCCCCCGTCGGTTCGGCGCTTTTGAAACACAAGGTCGGCGACACGGTAAAGGTATCCGCGCCCGACGGTGAATATAAGCTTACCGTAAAAGAAATCATCTAAAAAGAGCGGGAGAGATACGAATGCAGGAAAAGAATATACCCGCACAAAACGAACAAGCGGAAG
>JAFXHR010000032.1 GCA_017536305.1 Clostridia bacterium
ATTATGTATGCGATTGCCTTAGTAGTCGATTTGTTGTTCGTGCACGCAAAGCACGTTGAGCCCAAAGAAAAAGTAGAACAAGAATAATCAATATAAAGGAAAAAGACAGGTGTAAACCTGTCTTTTTTTGTATGGTGGGTGGGGAGTTTTTTTGGCTGATAATTCAGCGGTTCTCACGATTATCTACAAAAAAATAGAACGGCGTTCAGCCGTTCCTTTTTTTGGTGGAGATAAGCGGATTCGAACCGCTGGCCTCCTCGTTGCGAACGAGGCGCTCTACCAACTGAGCCATATCCCCAAAACATTACCTATTATATACCTTTCCCGTGCGTTTGTCAACGATTTTTTTATCGTATTTTCCAAAAAATTTGTTTTCAGCTTGATTTTTTCATACGCGTATTATATAATGTATTCAAGGGGGTACGTTATGCGAAACTGGTTAAAGGGTAATACCGCTATTATTACGGGCGCGTCGAGCGGAATCGGTAGACAGCTTTGTAAAATTTTAATTATGCGCTACGGTGTAACCGTTGTCGGGGTGGGGCGCAGTGAAGATAAAATGCGTTCACTCAAAGCGGAATTAAAAGAAAACGCAAGTCGTTTTTCTTACCGCTTGTTCGACGTTAGCGACGAAAACGAATGGCAAGCGTTTGCAAGTGATTTGCGCTCACAAGGCGTTACGCCTGTTCTTTTAATCAATAACGCAGGCGCGTTCCCAACCTTTACGCGCGCTTTATCTACGCCTACGCAAACGACGGAAACTATTTTACGGAATAATTTTTTGTCAGCGGTATACGCGGTCAACGCCATCACGCCGATTATGACGGGGATAGATAAGAAAAAACCATATATCGTAAATATTTGTTCTTCCGCGTCGCTGTGTACGATAGCGGGAACGTCCGCGTATACGGCGAGTAAATGCGCTATGAAAGGGTATACCGAGGCGCTTGCACTGGACGAAAAGGAGCGTTTGCGGGTGGGGATTATTTACCCAGGGACAACGAAAACGGAGCTGTTTAGATCGGACGAAAATACCCAAAACAGCGCGCTGGATAAAATAGCCGTTTCGCCTCAAAAGATGGCGAAAAAAATTGCGCGTAAAATTTATAAACGCAAGCGCCGAGCGGTAGTCGGTTGGGATGCTAAGTTAATGAATTTTACGGCAAAAATAATGCCCGTCAAAGGACCACTCCTTATTCGGTTCGTAATGCAAAAATCACGCTCGAAAGTATTCAAAAACGTTTTTGATAATAAAGAATAATAAATATCCCCCACGAAAAGTGGGGGATATTTGCTTTAAGGTTTTATGCTTTGAAATATTTATGATAAAAATAAATGGGTATTGCGCTCCAACCGTGGCAAAGACTGCCCGTTTTTTCAAACGCGTCCGCGCCAGCGAGAATTTCCCAAAAAGAAGTTGCTCCTTTATCCAGCATAGTTTTATAATCCTTGCGGATTTCTTCAAAAACCAAATTTCGATACTTTTCTTCGTTTGTTTTTAATAACGCCTCGTATTTGAAAAATCTCGTCGCCAGCGAACATTCGTAGCCGTCGTTATTTGCAATATGCTCACAAAGCGTTTCCGCCTCCGCGTCCGTAACGATACCCGAATATACCGCTAACGCGTTGCCGTATACGGAAAAGACGTCGCGCTGTTTTGCCAGCGAATACATGCCCTGCTGTTTGCGGAAAAATGCGTTGTAGGATAGTTGCTTAATTTCTTCCGCAACCCCAGCAAACGGATTTTTTAATGCAACCAAGGAACAAAGCTTGTCAAAACAATCGAGCGCAATGACCGTCAAGGCGTTGACGTATCCGTCGGGTTGGTCGGCTTTTTCACCAAAATAGGTGAATAGTCCGCCTGACGAAAGATACGACCATTCGTAGAAATTCCAAAGATGCTCGAATTCACAAACCAAACCGTCCTTTCGATTATTTAAGAAGGTGGTCAAAACGTCTTTACATTTGCCAAACGATTCAAAGGCAAGCGTTTTATCGCCCGAATACTCGGTGTATTCAAGTATAGCGGGGATATAATGCAAGGAAAAGGAGGGGATAACGCTTTCTTTTTTCGTCGGACAGGTGATACTGATTTGACCGTCCGAGCGACAGTCTTTGGTGATGAGTAAAAGGTTGGCACGTACGTATTCAAAAATTCCGTTTTCAAAAGCGTGATAGCCTGCCAGCATTTGATTTTTAGAATCCAAAACGTATAACGCCTGTTCTCGCCAAGGTCCGTCGGCGTAATGCTCCATCATACAAAGCTCTAACGTTCTCACGCAGGTATCGTAAATTTGCTTATCAAGCGGATTTTTCAAAGGGAAATCCTTGGGCTGGATTGGGTATTTTTGGGGAATTAAACCGACGTAAGCAATTTCTATTTCGTCTTCAAATTCTATTTGAATATATCGACAAGCCAAGCGGTAGAAATAATTGACGTAGGTATTTTTGCCCGCCTTTGCACGGTAGGGGATTTGGAAATCGTTTTTCAGTTTATAAGAAGTGACGATAACGTCCCGTACCCAACCGTCTTCGATATGCTCACCGTAAGAAAAGGTAAGCTGTTGTTCCTTTTTCGATTGCAGGGAAAAGGATAACAGCCCTACGTATTCTTTTCCAAGGTCCAAAAGAATTTTATTTCCTTCCTTTTTAATGACCGTTCCGTTCACGCGCTCTAAAAGCACGTGTTTTTGAATAGGTCTTGGGAAAAGTGCGCAGTTTTTATTTTGCACGACGGCATTTTGGAAACCGTCTAAGCGACCTGTAAGCCAGTCGTCTTCTTTCGTGGCGTCGTATTGAAAACTTAATCCAAGCTGGGACGACGTGATACGCTTGACGTGGTTTATATACGCTCGGCTCATACGGCAAAGGGTGTTTTCCGACGAACAGGCAACCGTTTTACCGTTTTCTTGAATATCGAATAAAATACCCGCAGTAGTGGGGTAATAGCGCGAAGAGAGAACGCCGAAATGCCAAGCGAGCACGGCAATCGAGTTTTTACCTTTTTTAAGGTATTTACTAATTTCCAGCTCGTCGTAAATTTTATAATACTCGTAATCGCCGTATTGATTACATTCCACGAATTGACCGTTGAGATATAAAGCGTAATCACCGCTTGCGGAAATTTTGACGGTTGCATAACCGCCGTTATAGTCGAATTCTTGGTAAAATTCGCCGTATTCGTCCGCATTGTTGGCGGGGTCTAACCAAATCCATTGACCGCTGAATTTCATCATACACACTCCTTAAAAGCTTAGCTTTATTATAAAACAGGGGTAAAGCGTTTGTCAAGTATTGTTTTTTCAGAAACATTGAAAAATAAGACCGGTTCGTTTCAGTATTCCTGAAAAAAATAAAAACGGCGTGGTATCTAAACCACGCCGTAAGAGTTTAACCAACGATTAAGTTGACTAAGCGACCTTTGACGATAATGCACTTTTTAATCGTTTTACCTTCGATAAGCGGTGCGATTTCCGCGTGCGCACAAACGGTGGCTTTAATTTCTTCTTCCGTTGCACTTTCCGCAATCATCAGTTTCGCTTTGATTTTGCTGTTGACCTGTACCGCGTATTCCGTTTCCGCTTTGATAAGCGCTTGTTCGTCTACGATAGGGTAGCTTTCGGTAAAGACGGAATCTTTATTACCGCAAATTTCCCAAAGCTCTTCCGCGAAGTGGGGGGTAAAGGGGGCGAGCATACGAACCAAGTCTTCTAAGCTTGCCTTGAAGAACGCGCCGTTCTTTTCGGGCAACGCGTCGTATTTTTGGAGCGCGTTGACGTATTCCATAATTCTGGCTACCGACGTATTAAACGAGAATAATTCTACGTCGCGCGTGATGGACTTAATAGCGTAATTCTTGACGTAATCAAGTTCCTTTTCCGCCGAGCGAATATCCGTATAACCGCTCGTTTTATCGTCCATAGCCTTACGGACTAAGCGTTCCACACGGTCGATAAATTTCGCAATCGATTTAATACCGTCGTCGTTCCAAGGTCCGCCTTCGGTATAGCTAAACCCGAACATTAAATATAAGCGGAAGATATCCGAGCCGTACTCGTCGATATATTTATCAGGGGATACGACGTTTCCGCGCGATTTAGACATACGGTTGCCGTCAGGCCCTAAAATAATGCCTTGGTGTACCAAGCGCTTAAACGGTTCGTCAAAGCTGACGAGCCCCATATCTCTCAGTGCTTTGGTGATAAAGCGTGCGTATAAAAGGTGCATACAAGCGTGTTCCGAACCGCCTACGTATACGTCTACGGGGAGCATAGTGTCCGCGACTTCTTTTGACCAAGCCTGTTTTTCGTTGTGCGCGTCCGCGTAGCGTAAATAATACCAGCTGGAGCATACGAACGTATCGAGCGTGTCGGGGTCGCGCGTAGCCTTACCGCCACATTCGGGGCAGGTACAATGCATAAAGCCGTCGTGCGACGCAAGGGGGGATTTGCCGTTCGGTCTAAACTCTACGTCATAGGGGAGTTTTACGGGTAAATCCTTTTCGGGAACGGGTACGACGCCACACTTTTCACAATGAATCATAGGTATCGGCGCGCCCCAGTAGCGTTGACGGGATACCGACCAGTCGCGCAAGCGATAGTTGACCTTTTTACTGCCCTTGCCGAGTTTGGCAAGCTTTGCGGAAATCGCGTCGCGTGCGTCTTCGCCCGAGAGTCCGTCAAATTCACCGCTGTTGACCAAAATACCGTCTTCGCAGAAGGGTAAAACCGTTTCACCGCCTTTCTTTTGAATGACCTGCGTAATCGGTAAACCGTATTTGGTCGCGAAAGCGTAGTCGCGTTCGTCGTGCGCGGAAACTGCCATAACCGCGCCCGTGCCGTACGAATAGAGTACGTAATCGGCGAGATAAATAGGCACTTTCTTTTGCGTTAAGGGGTGGATAGCATACGCGCCCGTAGCAACGCCCGTCTTTTCACGCGCGGTGGAAAGTCTGTCGATATCGTTCGCCTCCGACGCGTATTGTACGTATGCGTCGATAGCCTTAGCGTTTTCGGGGTGCGCGGTTTTGAGCTTTTCCACGAGCGGATGCTCGGGGGCAAGCACGACGTAGTTTACGCCGAATACCGTGTCGGGACGGGTAGTGAATACGGTAATCGTATCGCCCGTTTCACATTCAAAATCAATTTCACAGCCCGTCGATTTACCTATCCAGTTCTTTTGCATAAGCTTGGTCTTTTCCGGCCAGTCCAAACCGTCCAAATCGCTCAAAAGCTCTTCGGCGTAATCGGTGATTTTGAAGAACCATTGCGTCATATCCTTACGAAGAACGGTATTACCGCAACGCTCGCATTTACCGTCGATAACCTGCTCGTTTGCAAGCACCGTTTCACACCCAGGGCACCAGTTGACGAGTGCCTCTTTGCGGTATGCAAGACCTTTTTTATACAGCTGTAAGAACAGCCATTGCGTCCATTTATAGTAATTTTCTTCGCAAGTTTTAATTTCCGCCGTCCAGTCGAACATAGCGCCCATATTACGAAGCTGGCGCTCCATCAGCGCGATATTTTTCTCGGTGGAATCCTTGGGATGAATACCCGTTTTAATGGCGTAGTTTTCCGCAGGTAAACCGAACGCGTCGAAACCCATAGGCTGGAATACTTCGTAGCCTTGCATTTTCTTAAATCTTGCGTAGGAGTCGGTCGGACCGTAGTTATACCAGTGCCCTACGTGCAAATTTGCCGCGGAAGGGTAGGAAAACATTTCCAGTACGTATAATTTTTTGTCTGCGTTTTTCTTGTTGAAAACGTTCAGACGGGATTTTTCCCACTTCTCCTGCCATTTCTTTTCCACAGATTTCATATCCATCATATATAGCCTCCAAGTGCGCTCTCATTTTATGAGCGTTTGTGATAATACTACCATATTATATAGGATTTTTTTTTGCAAGTCAAGCAATTATGCCAGCTCAAAGGGTGGGTATTTTGGAAAAATCGAATAAATAATTTTTGCCCTACGGCATACAATAATGGTGTGGAAGAGATAACGATAACCCAAAACGGCTTTGATAGCCGATATATGTCCTACTTATTCGGTCAGGTAAAGGAACGGTTTTCCTTTTTACCTGCCGAGTTTGAAATGAAAAACGAGGGGGAGCAAACGGCAATCGCGCTCAAAGCGGAACGGGCGTACTGCCCGTATATCCGCCGTTTTACCGAAGAAAATTTAGCGGAAGTGATTGCGGTGGGGTATAAATATACCTATTTTAAGGAGCGGTTACACTTACCGCTTTTGAGCGACGAGAAAAAAAGACTGCTCATTACCGCGCTGGTCGGCGCGGATTTTCGAGAAGATAAAGCGTATGCGTTAAGGCGTTTTCGTGGAAATGAAAATTATTGCTTGGACGGCGTGTATCATTTCCGTTTGCGAGAATTGATAAGTCGCTGGCAGGAAATCGTAGAGTACGTACCCGTTTCTATGGGCGAAAGCTCGCTAAACGGTTTTTTGGAATTTTTAAGCGAAGACGGCACGGGAAAGCTGTTTATCAAAGACGGTAAGGTGTACGACGAAGAATACCGAATACTCCGAAAAAGCGCGCTCACGGGCAAGGAAACGGTAATCGGTGAAATTATTCTCTCGGGCGCGGAGCGCGTATACTGTTTTGGGGAAACGGACAAGGCAACGGCGGTGTTTTTGAAAAAATATTACGGCGCAAAGGCGGTTTTTTGCTGAAAAAATAAAAATATTCTTTGAAAACGGTTGACAAACGGCGCGCAAAGGTTTACAATAATAAGCGTAAAGACAAGTAGCGTCGCATAACGGATTGACAGAGAGCGCGTCCTTTGGCTGTAAGACGGGCATTCCAAGGCGATAGTGAAACCACTTTACGCTTTATGAACGGAATAGAAAAGCGGTCTTGCTCTGCAAGGCAATTAAGGTGGAACCGCGCGAGAAATTTGCGTCCTTAAAACTCTTTGTATAGGGTTTTAAGGACTTTATTTTTTTGAAAACAAACAAAGGAGTATTGATATGAAAGTTATTTTGAAAAGTGGGGACGTAATGGAAGTTGCTGAAAATGCAACGGCGTATAGCGTAGCGCTTGCCATTTCCGAGGGGTTGGCGAGAAATGCGGTATGTGCAAAGGTGAACGGTGCGCTCGTCGATTTATCGCACGTGCTGAAAGAGAACGATACGTTGGAAATCGTTACGCTTAAAGACAAAGAAGGGTTGAACGTATACCGTCATACCTGCGCGCACGTTTTGGCGCAAGCGCTCAAAACTATTTATCCTACCTGTAAGCTTTCCATAGGTCCCGTCATTGAAAACGGGTTTTATTACGACGTGGATTTCGTAACGCCTATTACGCAGGCGGACCTTGCGAAAATCGAAACGGAAATGAAGAAAATTATCAAGAGTAATTTGCCGATTGAACGCTTTACCTTGCCGAGAAAGGACGCGATTGCCTTGATGAAGGAATACAAGGAAAACTATAAAGTAGAGCTCATTGAAGATTTGCCCGAAGGGGAGGAAATTTCTTTCTATAAGCAGGGGAATTTTACCGACCTTTGTCGCGGTCCGCACCTGCCTTCGACGGGTAAAATCAAAGCGTTTAGCTTAACGAGTATAGCGGGCGCGTACTGGCGTGGGGACGAGCATAATAAGATGCTCACCCGTATTTACGGTACGGCGTTTGCGAAAAAGGACGAGATGGACGCGTACTTTACCATGCTTGAAGAGGCGAAAAAGCGCGACCATACAAAGCTTGGTAAAGAACTGAAATTATTTGCGATTATGAACGAAGGTAAGGGACTTCCGTTCTTCTTGCCGAGCGGTATGGTATTAAAGAATACGCTCATTGACTACTGGCGTCAAATCCATACGCGCGAAGGCTACGTAGAAGTGCAAACGCCGATTATGCTCAACCGTACCCTTTGGGAAACGTCGGGGCATTGGTTCCATTACCGCGATAATATGTATACGACCAAGGTAGACGAAGAAGATTTCGCAATTAAGCCTATGAACTGCCCCGGTGGTATTTTGGTGTGTAAAAACGAACCGCACAGCTACAAGGATTTGCCTATCCGTATGGGTGAGCTGGGTATGGTACACCGCCACGAAAAATCCGGTCAGCTCCACGGGCTGTTCCGTGTGCGTTGCTTTACCCAAGACGACGCGCATATCTTTATGACGCGCGAGCAAATTAAGGACGAAATTAAGGGTATCGTTCGTTTAATCAACGAAGTATATACGCTCTTTGGTTTTAAGTATCACGTAGAGCTTTCCACGCGCCCTGAAAACAGTATGGGTAGCGACGAAGACTGGAATACCGCGACGGAAGCGCTCCAAAGCGCGCTCGACGATATGGGCTTTACCTACGTCGTCAACGAAGGGGACGGCGCGTTCTACGGACCCAAAATCGACTTCCATTTGGAAGACTCTATCGGTAGAACGTGGCAATGCGGTACCATTCAGCTCGATTTCCA
>JAFXHR010000033.1 GCA_017536305.1 Clostridia bacterium
CCTGCCATAACGGGAATGGTATTGACGGACGCGATACCAACGCGGATACCGTGTATCGTTTCTTCTCTCGTCAAATCGCCCGTTTCAAAGTATTTATCGAGCAATACTTCGTCGTTTTCCGCCGCCGTTTCCATCAGTTGCGCTTTCATTTCTTCTACGGCGTCTTTCATATTTTCGGGAATAGGAATTTCCTGCGGTCCGCCTTCCTTGAACAGGTACGCGCGTTCTTGGAGCGCGTTGATACAGCCCTGCATTTTCCCGTTTTCCATAATGGGAATTTGGATAGGTGCAAGCTTACCTGCGTATTTTTCTTTGAGCGCGTTCACCGTGCCCAAATAATCGGCGTTTTCCTTATCCATACCGTTGATAAAGATAATCAAGGGTTTTTTGAGCTTTAAGCAATAATCGACAATCGATTGTGCGCCGATAGGCAATACGCCGTTTGCGCCGATAACAAGACAAGCACCGCCTGCCGCGCGCAAGCCTTCGCTACGCTCGCCTTCAAAATCGTAGTACCCAGGCAGGTCGAGTAAATTTATCTTTACGCCGTTCCAAGTCAAATAGGAACAGGAAGTGTAGATAGACATTTTCTTAGCTTTTTCCAGCTCGTCGAAATCGGAAACGGTCGTCCCGTCGGGTACTTTACCCAAACGGTCAATCACGCCCCCGTTCAAGAGCATAGCCTCGCAAAGGGTGGTTTTCCCCTCGCCACTGTGTCCAACTACTGCAATGTTACGAATGTTCATATATAGAACCCCCAAAAAAAATTTATTGTAAAACGACTCGGCGTCGCGCCAAACCGCAATACGACTGTTTTTATTATAATATATTTTTTCACATTTTTCAAGGAAATTTTGAAAGAAATTTATAAAAAATGAAAAATTTTTTCGTTTTTCTCAAAAAACACGGCGAAATAAGGGGAAAGCGCGCGGATAGCCGTTGACAAACGGGTGGAAAGGGAGTATAATAATAGCATAGCCTGACAAGAGTCGAACCTTTTAGGGTTCCATTCTTGTCAGGCAAAGGAAGACGAACAATGGAAAGGATTTATTTAGACCACGCGTCCACCACTCCGCTCGATAGTCGCGTGTTGGAAACCATGTTACCGTATTTTACGAAGGTTTACGGAAACGCCGATTCTCCCCACCAAACGGGCAGACGGGCAATGTCGGGCGTGGACGACGCGCGCGATACGCTGGCTCGGCTGATAAACGCCAAGCAAAGCGAAATTTATTTCACTTCGGGCGGTACGGAAAGTGGAAACTGGGCAATGCTCGGCGGGGTGCGGGCGAAACGCAAGGAAAACCGCACCCGCGTTATCGTATCCGCGATTGAGCACCACGCCGTGTTATCGTCCGCGCAAAGGTTGGAGCAGGACGGCTTTGAAGTGGTGTATTTACCTGTAAACGACGGGGGCAGGGTTGAGCCGAATGAATTAAAAGCGTTGGTAAACGAGCGCACCGCGCTCGTGGCGGTGATGAGCGCGAATAACGAAACGGGCGTGTTGCAACCGATAGAAGAGTGCTGTGAAATTGCGCACGAACAGGGCGCGTTATTCTTTACGGACGCGACGCAACTTGCGCCGTATATGCCGATAGATACGAAGAAATGGAACGCGGATTTGATTGCTTTTTCGGCACATAAATTTTACGGTCCGAAAGGGGCGGGCGTGCTGTATATCAAAAGCGGTACGAAAGCGGAAAAACTGATAAGCGGTGGCGAGCAGGAGCGCGGAATGCGTGGCGGTACGCTCAACGTGCCCAGTATCGTGGGGCTTGCCAAGGCGTACGAATTAAACTATGCGCAAATGGAGCAAAACGGCGAAAAACTCTGTCGACTTTCCAAACTGCTCATGCAAGAGCTTGCACAAATGCAGGGAATTACGCGGAACGGGGATAGTGAAAACGCGTTACCGTCTATTTTGAACTTGCGCGTGGAAGGGGTAGAAAACACGGCGCTTTTGTATAATATGGACTTGCAGGGCGTGTCGATTGCCGTAGGGAGCGCGTGTTCGAGTGCGTCCGTCAAGCCCAGCCACGTGTTAACGGCAATGGGGCTGAGTGAAAAAGCGGTAAAAGAGAGCGTTCGGCTCAGTCTTGGAAAGGATAACACGGAAGAAGAAATCATTCGCGTGGCGCGTATTATGCGCGAAGTGGTAGAAAGACTGAAAAAAAACTAAAAAATACCCGTTGGAACACTTTACGAAAGGGAAAAAATGTGGTATAATACGGATAGAAAAAACGCGGAGGTAATGGAAATGGCACGTTTTATTTCGGATGAATGCGTAGCTTGCGGAGCTTGCGCGGATACCTGCCCTGTAGGAGCAATCGTACTTGGCGACAAAGGTATTTACGTGGTAACCGACGAATGCGTAGACTGCGGAGCTTGTGAAGACGGATGCCCCGTAGGTGCAATCAAAGAAGCGTAACTTCAAACAAAAAAGCAGGGCGTGGGAAAATCCACGCCCTGCTTTTTTTGTGAAAAATTGAGATATAAACAAAAAAGAAACGATAAAAATCGTTTCCTTTTTGTTGGCGTAGAGAAGAGGATTTGCGCCTTTAGCGTCGCGCCCCGCTCCGCCATTATCAATGGCGTCCTTTGCCGTGGAGCTTTTTGTTGCATAAACTTAAACGGGCAAAGCGTTTTGCTCTCGCAAAACGGCTCCCACCCTCAAATCCTCTTCAAAATTCGATATATAAACAAAAAAGAAACGATAAAAATCGTTTCTTTTTTGATGGCGCAGAGAAGAGGATTTGAACCTCCGGATACGTTCCCGCATCACACGATTTCCAATCGTGCTCCTTAAACCACTCAGACATCTCTGCATATAGGCGCTCTGTAAAACGCCTATTTATATTACTGTATTTTTTCAAAAAATGCAAGCGTTTTTATGCAATTTTATAAATTTTTTGAAAAATTCTTATGAAATGCTCATTTCTCGTTTTTGTAACAATCGCAAGCTTTTCCGCTCGGTAAAAATCCCGTGTCCGAGCATTTTACGCAAGTAAATTTCGGGGTCAAATCGCTTTCCGTAATCCCCAGCTTTTCCAAAATAAATTTGCGTTTTTGTAAAAGTTCCGCTTTTTCCTTTTGTAAAAGGGGGAGCTTGGTCGGCTCGAATACTTCCGCTTTCGCAAGTGAAATTTCCATCTTGGAAAGTGCGGTGTTGACCGCTTTGAAATCCCCGTCTTTATTCGCTTTTGCCGTGAATTTATCCGCTACGACTTGCGCCTTTTCACGGAGCAGGGAATAGTAGCGTTCTCTATCCGATTTCGCGTTGACCGCCTCAATCGCCGTATTCGTGTATGCAGGGCGCGTAGCGACCTTTTCACCGCCCGTTTGTCCGTCGGGAATATCCTTAATCGAAAAAATTTCCTGCCGTTTCCAGTCGGATAAAATCTTATTCATATAGGGGATAGGGTTGGCGCTCGTCGCGCTACGCTTTGCCGATTCTAAAATCATCTCGTCGTTAAAATTCCAGCTCCGCCAAGTTTGAATGAGTGAAATATTCATAGACGATTTGCGGAGCATACCGCAAATTTCTTGGATTTTCGAGAACAGCTTTAATTCGTCGTTCTTTTCTTTCAAGAACGCCTTGACGCTTTCCTTGGAAACCAGCCCGTCCGCAAACAGCTTTTCAATCATAGAATCCATACATTCAAAGCTACCGCGCTCCGTTTTTAAGCAAAAGAGCGCCAGCTCCAAAAGCGAAGTATCTTCAAAACCGTAGTTGCACCATTTTTCGGTATATTCGTCGATATAGGTGGCGGGATTGTTTACCTTAGCGCCTAATTTACGCGCGATACGGAAGGTCAAATTCGTTAAAATTTCCCTTTCGTCCAAGTACGATTCAATTTCCTTGGGCTCGATTTTACCCTTTTCGTACAAGTCTTCGAGCAGGCTTTCCAAGGTATGCATATTACCGCGCTTTAATTTTTTCGCCGTAGCGATAATACCGTCGCGCGCAAATCCCAGCGTTTCCGTCCATTTCCGATACAGTGCGTAATCGTTCTCGTCCGGCGTTTTTTGGAACGAACCGAGCGCGGAGAAAATCGCGACCAAATCCCCTTCGTGCGCGTTATAATTAGACAGCTCCCGTTCTACCTGTTCGTAGGTGGACGCACCGCCACGGAGCAATTTTTTCGCTTTATTGAAAATATACGACGGGGAAATATCTTCGCCCTGTTTATTGATACAATACTCGGCAATGAGCAAAAGCGCCTGCGGTTGTATCGCGTTTTCTTCCAAAAAACGCATATATTTCAAATAATCGCCAGCGGAAACGAATTTACCCACCTTTTGCATTTTTCTTTGCAATTCTTTATTGAAATCGGTGTACTGCTCGTAGCGTACTTTTTTAGGCCGACCGACCGCCGATTTTACGGGCAAATATTGCACGGCAAACGGCTCTTTGGATAAAATTTCCACCAAATCGTAATCCTGCCAAAACTCGAACGCCTGCATAATTTGCGTTTCGGTCGTTTTGAGCACTTCCGCCATAGACTTTAAGCCGAAATCGGAGTCGGCGGTTTTGCAAAGGTACAAACCGTAAAGGTAGACCTTTACGGCAAACCCGTCGGCCTCGGGTAAATATTTGGTGATGAATTTGTTTTCCACGGTTACGAAGGAATTCCCGTCGCAATCTTTGGAAAAGGAACAAAACGCCATAGATAGCCACCTTAGAATTTATGGAAATTAGGAAAAATTTCGTTTTCCTTTTCGACTTTTCTTGCTTTCTTTGAAGAAATAGTGTATAATAAAATAGTATGAGTATCCCCTAAATCGCTCGGGGTAAAAACATTATACCCTTTTTTTCAGGGAAATGCAACTTGTTTTTATAGTCATTTCGACAAAAAAAGGAAAAAGTAAAAAAGAAAAGGAGTAAAAGTCTTGAAGATTTTGCACACTTCCGACTGGCATATCGGAAAACGCTTAATGGGACGGGAACGCTTGGACGAACAATCCGCCGTGCTCGACGAAATTACGCGCGTGTGCGAAGACGAAGGCGTGGAGCTCGTGCTCATTGCAGGGGATATTTTCGATACCTATACCCCCAGCGCCGAGGCGGAAGAGCTGTTTTACTCCAAAATCAAAGTCCTCGCAGGCGAAAACCGCGCCGTGCTCGCGATTAGCGGTAACCACGACGACGGCGTACGCCTTTCCGCCGTGTCCCCCCTTTCTCAAGAGCAAGGGGTGTATATCGTCGGCAACGCCCGTGCTCCGCTTTCTATTCAACAAACGACGCGGAAAGTAAAACCCGTTCAGTCGGGCAAAGGGTACGCGGTATTTACCAACGCAAAGGGTGAAAAGGCGTTTATCGCTATGCTCCCGTACCCCAACGAAGCACGCTTTAAGGAAGAAAAATCGGAGCTTTCGTATATCGAGCGTATGCAAGGCTGGATGCACGAGAGCGTAGACGGGAATATAGAGCGGTTGCCCGCCGTATTCCTTGCGCATATTTTCGTAGCGGGTGGCAAGGTGTCGGACAGCGAGAGAGAAATTGACCTTGGCGGTGCGCGCGCCGTGCCCGTGGACGCTTTGCCAAAGAGCGATTATATCGCGCTCGGGCATTTGCATAAAAAACAAAAAATGGGCGGTGGAAACTGCTATTATAGCGGTTCGCCCTTGCAATATTCCTTTGACGAGAGTGCGGATAAAGGGGTTAAAATTTTTGATTTGACCGCAAACGGCGTGGAAAATCTCAAAGATATCCCCTTGACCGCGGGAAAACGGCTCGTTCGCTTGCAGGCGGAATCGGTGCAAACGGCGCTCGATTTGTTGGAAGCGTATCAGGATTATTTAGTGGAACTCACGCTGATTTTGTCCGCGCCCCTTTGTACGCAGGATACGCACGCGCTGACCGCGCATAGCAATCTCGTATCCTTGCTCACCGAAGTGCGGACGGAAACGGAGCTGGAATTTCAATCGCGCAAGGGGCTTTCGGATAGCGAGCTGTTCGATTCCTTTTATAAAGCGACCTACGCAAACGAGCCGAGAAAAGAGCTCAAAGAGTTATTCTTATCCACGCTTGCCGAGATAGAAGGGGGTGAAGTATGAAACCCGTCTATTTAGAATTTTGCGGATTAAACAGCTTTTCCGAGAGCGCGAAAATTGATTTTGCGACACTTTTGAAAGGTGGTGTGTTCGGTATTTTCGGGGACACGGGTAGCGGAAAAAGCACCATTCTCGACGCCATTCATTTCGCGTTATACGGCGAAGTGGACAGAGTACCCAAGTCCTTTGCCGACTGTATCAACCACCGCTTGGACGGCGCGAGCGTTACCTTTGATTTCGAGCTGACCAAGGACGGCGTGAGAAAAACCTACCGCGTTCAGCGCGAGAAAAAGCGTAAGCAGGGCGCAAGTAAGGCGTATTTATACGAGCGCACGGGCGCGGAGAGTTGGAGCGCGCTTGCCGAAAGCACGCGCGACGTCAACGAACGCTTGGAAGAGATAATCGGTCTGAGCTTTGAAGATTTCAAAACCTGTATTGCGTTACCGCAGGGGGATTTTGCGACGCTCGTGAAAGCCACGCCTGCCGAGCGCGTCAAGCTGGTGGCACGGCTTTTCAATTTAGAAAAATACGGCGAACGGCTGACGGCGACGGTATTTGCTAAGCATAAACAAGCGGAAGAAGAAATGCGCTTGGTGCTTGCGAAAATGGACGAAAACGCAGGCGCGTCCAAGGAACAAATTCAAAGCTTGGAAACGCAGATTATTCAGAGCCGTGAAAGTTTAACGAAAGAACAAACGGCGCTGGAACAAACGGAAACGGCGCTCAAAAAAGCGGAAACCCTGCAACGGGAAAAGCAGGAATTTGAAAGCTTGAAAGCACGGTTACAAACGCTCGACGAACGGCTTGGCGCAATGGAAGAAATGCGCTTGGCGCTGGAAAAATTACCGACGGCAAAATCGGTCAAGGAATGGTTGGAAACGCTCACGCGCACGCAAAAAGCAAAGACGGACGCGCAAGCGGAGCTAATCAAAATGCAAGCCCAGCACGCGCAAAAAACGCAAGTGCTTGCACGGGAAAAGGCGCAGTTTGAAAGCGAAAACTACGACGAAAAAATCTTGCAAGCGGGGCTTGCGCTCACCAAGGTGCAATCGGCGAAGGAAGATTATTTAACGGCGGAAAGAGCGGAAAAGGAATATCTTGCCTGTCGCGCCGAGTATAAACAGCTGTTGAAAGAATGTCAAAGCGAAGATTTTGATAATAAAAAGGCGGTTTTAGAAAAAGAGCTTGCTGAGCTTGGCGAAGACGAGAACTTACTCGACTTTTTGAGGCATAATTATAAAGGGATACTCTTATCCGACGCATACGGCGAATTCCGCGTGGACCTCAAAACGATTGAGCAAAAATATCCCCAAACGCAAGCGGATATTGCGTTGCTTTTGGAAAAATATACCCTGCCCGTTTCGGGCGCGCAAACGGTGGAGCTTGCGAGCGTTCAGCTTGCTTTTAAGCAAAAGGAGCTGAAAAGAAAGCAAATCAAAACGGCGCTTGACGAGCTGGAAAAACGCCGTCGGATATACGAAGAAAACGAGAGTAAACGCAAGCTTTTGGAAAAGCAGGGCGAACTGCTTAGACAAAACTATCAAATCGCGCAGGAAAAGATTGCAAGCGTGAAAGAGTTGGGCACGGAAACCGCTTTAAGCGAGCGGTTAAACGCACTCAAATCGGCGCAAGCGCAGGCGCGTAGCCGTATGGAAAATATGCAATCGTCGCTTGCCGAGCTGTACGCAAAAAGTGAACGCCTGCAAGGGGTTATTGAAGAACAGGAAAAACGGGAAAAGGAAGGCAAGGCAGGCTTACAAAACGCCTTAAAAGCAGGCGGTTTTGAAAGTGAAGACGACGCGCTCACATTGATTACGAAAACGGGCGACGAAACGCAGGCGAAAGCGAAATTACAAGCGTTTTTTGAAGAGCTTTCGGCGTGCAAACGGCGACTCGCGGAAACGGACGAGCGGAAGTTTTCGGCGCTTGACGAAAACGCCTTGACCCTTTTACAAAACGAAAAACGGGAAAGAAAGCAAAAAATCGACGAGTGGAACAGACTGCTCGGCTCGTACGAACGGGAAAAGAAAACTTTGCTTGCCTTGCAGGAAAAATACGGCGCTTTGCAAAAGGAGCTGGCGGAAAAACAAAAGCAAGAAAAGCTTTTAGACGAGCTGTTGAAACTCGTGCGCGGGAACAAGTTCTTAGAGTATATCGCCAGCGAGTATTTACAAGAGATTTGCGGTAGTGCGAGCAAGACCTTACTTTCGCTCACGAGCGGTCGGTATTTCTTGGAATACGACGAAAAAGAATTTAAGGTAGGGGATAATTTAGACGGCGGAGCGTATCGCGCGGTCAAAACGCTTTCGGGCGGTGAAACCTTTCTCGTATCCCTGTCCTTGGCGCTCGCCTTATCGTCGGCGATTTGTATGAAATCGTTAAGACCGATAGAATTTTTCTTCTTAGACGAAGGGTTTGGAACGCTGGACGAAAAGCTGGTGGATACGGTAATGGACGTCTTGTCTAAGCTGGGTAAAAACTTCTCGGTGGGACTTATTTCCCACGTCGAAGAATTAAAGCGTCGGATTGAGCGTAAAATCTTAGTAACGCCGGCAAACGAAAGACACGGCTCGCAAATTCAGATAATCGGTTATTAAAACACCAAAGCGGAAAAATAAAAAGTTCTAAGTTGGTAGAGTGGTATGATAGTCAGCGCAATCGCATTATGGAAAAAATTTAATTTAAGCACACCGCTGAGCGTTAGCGAATGGGATATCACGCAAAAGGACGGCGTTCGGTGGAGTAGAATTTCCTTTTCGGGGCACGAGGTCGAAGACGGCGTCGTGCGCGTTTACGCGCGGTTTTGTAAGCCCGACAAGGACGGAAAACACCCCGCGGTATTGCTGTTACCCGACGCAGGCGCACCGTTAGACGAAGAGCTTTGCGCACATTTCGTCAATCAAGGTTACGCGGTGCTTATGCCCGATTATTCGGGTAAATTACCCACGGATACGGACAGCGATTTCCGTACCATTTATCCCCCGTCGCTCGAATACGGCAATTTCGTTAAGGCGCGCGGGCTTACGGATATGGAAAATTTAGAAGCCCACCAAACCACTTGGTTTGAATGGTTATACGTCGCGCTGTTTGCGATTGAATTTTTGAAAGCGCGCGAAGATATAGGCAAAATCGGTATCGTCGGCGTGCGCCACGGTGGGGATTTGGCGTGGCAAGCTATGCTTTCGCCTACCGTTTCCTGCGGTGTACCCATCAACGCGGTGGGTTGGAAATCGTTCTCGGGCGTTGCCAAATTCAGCGACAGCGTCGCGCGTAATTTATCCGACGACGTGCATAGATATATCGCGGCGGTGGAGGCGCAATCGTACGCGCCGTCCGTGAAATGCCCCGTATTGATGCTTTGCGCCGTGCGGGATAATACCTACGATTGCGACAGAGCGTACGATACCTATTCGAGAATCGGAAACCAAGACGACAACGCGCTCGTGTATTCGGCGCACGGCGGTGCGTGTATCGGTCCGAGCGCTATCAGGGATATGGATTTGTTTTTAGAAAAGCACTTAAAAGGCAGAGAAATTTATATTCCCGATACCTTGGGCGTGCAATTAAGAGAAACGGCGGACGGCTTGGAAGTGGAAGTAAATTGCGATAAGGAAGGTCTTTTGGAGAACGCAGGTATTTACTACGCGGAAGCGGACGTCAAAACCAGATGCGCGTATCGCGACTGGCGAATGGTGCATAGAGTAGACGGTAAGACGGTTAAGGATAATAAATTTACCTACACGATAAAACCGTTTGAAGGCGCGACGGCGGTGTTCGTGTTCGCGTACGCGAAATATATCAACGGGTTTAGAGTAACTTCTAAAATCACGGCGAAACGCTTGTCCAAACCCAACCCCAACGCGGTCAAGGGTAGAATGTTATATTCGGGCAAGGAAACGGACGCCTTTTGCGTAGCGGAATATAAAGACTATTCGGTGGCGGACATCTTCTTAGAACGGGAAGCCGTACCCAAAATTTCCAAGGGCTACGGCGGTATCGGCGGTGCGTTCTCGGTAGGCGGTATCAAGACCTATAAAATCAGCTCGCCTATGTATATTCCCGACGAAAACGCACTCTTAGAGTTTGAAACCTATTTCCATAAAGACGATACCTTGCGCGTGAGCGTGGAAGTGGGCGACGTGGAAAGAGAGAGCGAGCGTTATACCTGCTTTATCCCCGTGAAAAAGGGCGGTAAATGGAAACGCATCATCTTAAAGGCAGGGGATTTCAAGGGCGAAAAGAGCGGTATGCCCTTGCCGAGCTTTGCCGACGGGCGCGCGCTCGTATTCGATTGCGACGAAGAAGAAACGGAGTTCGCCATCACCAACATTCTTTGGTTGTAGGTGGCTACCGTGTACGAGCTCAACGAAATTATTATTATGAAAAAAGCGCACCCCTGCGGTGGCGTAGCATGGACGGTAAAGCGCGTCGGCGCGGATATCAAATTACAATGCAATACCTGTAATCGGTTTGTGAACTTAACGCGCGACGAGCTAAAAAAACGCGCAAAACGGGTAGAAAAGGCGGAAGAATGAACAAAAAGAGCTTACAAAAAGGTGAATTATACGAAAGCCGTTTCGGTTTTGCCGAGCGCAATTCCAACTTTTGCTTTTTACTTGCGATTTTGGTAATCGTATGCTCCTTTTTTCTCGTCCGTATGCATTTTGTCAAGCACTACGGCGGTATTATCGTATCGGGTAGCTCGATGGAGCGAACGCTGTCTAACGGCGATAAGCTGTTTTTGCGGTACACCGATACGCAAAAGGCGGACTACGGCGATATTATCGTCGTGTACGTAGGCGATTATGAAGAATGTAAGGGCGTAGACGGCGGGTATTTAATCAAGCGGTTAATCGCAAAAGAGAACGACAAGGTGAAGTGCGAAAACGGTCAAATTTATATCTGCTACGACGGCACTTCTAACTGGGTGCGCTTAGAAGAAGACTACGCGTACTACGGCAAAGGGGATTTATATAAAAGCTATTACGATTTTACGACCTACACCGTAGGTAAAGGGGAAGTATTTTTTCTTGGCGACAACCGTAGTTCGGCGGGCAGTAGCGTGGACAGTCGCTATGCGGAAGGGAAATCGCACTTAAAAAACAGCCTGTATAAAGAAACGGATATCGTGGGGTTCGTACCCGAGTGGTCGCTAAACAATAAATGGCTGGGTAACATATTCCTGTCCGACGAAATCAATAATAAAAAATAAAAATTAAGCATATATACGCAAAATAAGGAGAATAAAACAGTTATGAACATTCGTATTACATCAGACAGCACTTGCGATTTGGGCGAGCTTGTAGCAAAGAACAATATCGGCATTTTACCCTTGCAGGTCAACTTAGACGCGGACGCGTACCGCGACGGCGTGGATATTACGCCTCAGGATATTTTTAACTTCGTAGCAAAGACGAAAATTTTACCTAAAACGAGCGCGCCGAGCGTAGCGGAGTACGAAGAATTTTTCGCGGAGCAGTTAAAGAGCTACGACGCGATTATCCATTTTAACATTTCGTCGAAAAGTAGCGGTTCGCATAACTTTGCCAAGCTTGCCAGCGAAAGCTTTGCGGGTAAAGTGCGCGTTATCGACAGCCAAGCGCTCTCGTCAGGGCAAGGCTTGCTCGTGATGAAAGCGGTAGATTTATTAAAAGCGGGTAAGAGCTTGGACGAGATAGAAGAAACGGTAAACGCGTTGCGCCCGTTCGTCAATACTTCGTTCGTGCCCGACCAGCTCGACTATTTACACAAGGGCGGTAGATGCTCGGGTATGACCATGTTCGTGGCGAACGCGCTGAAAATTCACCCGAAAATCGTGATGAAAGAAGGTCAACTGATGCAAGGCGGTAAATACCGCGGTGTGATGACGCGCTGTATAGCGAACTATATCGACGATTTGAAACAAACGTATCCCAGCTACGACAAAACCCGTTGCTTTATCACCCACTCGTCGGCAGAGCCCGAGCTTGTGGAAGTGGCGAAAGCCAAGGTTAAGGAGCTTTTCGAGTTTGACGAAGTGATTGAAACGGTCGCAGGCTCGATTATTACCAGCCATTGCGGAAAAGGCACGCTGGGCGTACTCTTTATTTATAACGCATAAAGGAGAAAACAATGGTATCCGTTTATACCGACGCCGATTACTTATCGGCATATAAACAAAAACAGCGCCTGTTTTACATTTTTATAGGCATAACCGCCGTATATCTGGCTTTTTGTATCAGCTGGTGGATATACTTTATGGGCTTGCCGTACGCCCAAAGCAAGTTTTTACCCAAGACCTGCGTGTACGTGGCGTCCGTACTGTATTCCATATTCGCCTGCATTTATTTGGCGATACCCTATTCGCGCGTTCGGCGGTATAATAAAATGCTTTCCTACGTTTGCGAAGGCTTGAAAACGGAAGAGAAAAACTTTTTCTACGCGTTCCGTGAAAAGAGCTTGCAAAAGGAAAATATCGACGTCGTTTCCTGTATTTTTGAAACTTGGAATAAAAAGAAACAGGAATGGATGGAACGGGAAGTATATATAGACGCCGAAAAACCGCTCCCTAAAATCGAAAGCGGTGATTACGTGCGCTATATCACGCAAAGCAACTTTATCATTAAATACGAAATTTTACAAAAACAAGCGCTCGAATTTGAAGAAGACGGCGACGAAGAAATCGACGAAGAAATCGAAAACGAAACGCAAGATAAAAACCAAGGAGAATAAAAATATGAGAGCAGTAGTAACCGTAACGGGTAAAGACAAAAAAGGTATTATCGCAAAGGTAAGCGCATTTTTATCGGAAAAGGGCGCGAATATCGAAGATATTTCCCAGACCGTTTTAGGCGAATATTTCGCCATGATTATGATAGTGGATATTTCCGCTATCCAAGAAGAGCTTTCCACGATTGCTAAGGAATGTGCGGAGCTTGGCAAACAAATCGGTATGTCCATTTATATGCAACACGAAGACATTTTCAACGCTATGCATAGCGTATAAGACCAAGACGGCATAAGGAGCGAAAGAGTATGTTTACAAGTAAAGACGTTTTGGAAACGATTGCAATGGTGGAAAAGGAACACCTTGACATTCGTACGATTACCATGGGTATTTCCCTTTTAAGCTGTATTCGCGACAGCGCGGAAGAAACGGCGCAACGGGTATACGATTTGGTATGTAAAAAGGCGGAAAATATCGTCAAAACCGCCGAAGATTTATCGGGCGAATACGGTATTCCTATCGTGAATAAGCGGGTATCGGTTACCCCCGTTAGCTTAATCAGCGCGCATTTCCCCGAAAAAGCACCGCTTATCGGTAGAGCGCTGGATAAGAGCGCGAAAACGCTGGGTATTGACTTTTTAGGCGGTTATTCCGCGCTTGTACAAAAGGCGACCGCCGATTACGAACGGATATTTATCCGTACCATACCCGAAGTGCTTGCGACGACGGACAGGCTTTGCGCCTCCGTCAACGTCGGTTCGAGCAAGACGGGTATCAATATGGAAGCGGTCAAAATGATGGGCGAAATTTTCAAGGAATGTGCCGAGCTTACCGCAGATAAAGACGGTATCGGCGCGGCAAAGCTCGTCGCCTTTTGTAACGCGGTGGAAGACAACCCGTTTATGGCGGGTGCGTTCCACGGGGTAGGCGAGGCGGACACCGTCGTCAACGTCGGCGTATCCGGACCAGGGGTAGTCAAGCACGCCTTGGAGCAAATTCCAAACGCCGATTTAACGGAAGTTGCGGAGCTTATTAAACGCACGGCGTTCAAGATTACGAGAGCAGGTCAGCTGGTAGCCAAGGAAGCGTCCAAGCGTTTGAACGCGACCTTTGGTATCGTCGATTTATCGCTTGCACCCACGCCGGCTATGGGCGACTCGGTTGCGCAAATTTTGGAAGAAATGGGTATCGAAACGGTGGGCGGACACGGTACGACCTGTGCGCTTGCGCTTTTGAACGACGCGGTGAAAAAGGGTGGCGTTATGGCGTCGTCGCGCGTTGGCGGACTTTCGGGCGCGTTCATTCCCGTATCCGAAGATATCGGTATGATAAAGGCGGCGGAAAAGGGCGCGATTACCTTAGATAAATTAGAGGCAATGACCTGCGTTTGTAGCGTAGGCTTGGATATGATAGCCATTCCTGGGGACACGCCTGCAACCACCATTTCGGCAATTCTTGCAGACGAGTCGGCAATCGGTATGATAAACAACAAAACGACGGCGGTGCGTATTATTCCCGCGCCGAATAAAAAAGTGGGCGACGAAGTTAGCTTTGGCGGTTTACTCGGTCGCGCGCCGATTATGCCCGTGCACTCTTGCGATTCGTCCAAGCTCATTAACCGTGGGGGGAATGTGCCGGCTCCTATCCACAGCTTTAAGAATTAAAAACGACGTATCTACGTCGCATTTCTTCGTCGCCTTTCAGTTACGTGCGTTTAGCACGCGCCTTCAAGGCTCCTTGAACTGCTCGTATCTCCGCCGTTTTACCCACCTGTCATTGCGCTCAGCTTTAGCTATGTGGCAATCTCATATAAATAATACAATAACTATATAAAAAATCAAAGGTATTATATTATGCAAAGAAACGAAGTACCCAAACATTTACAATGGAAAACCACCGACCTGTTTGAAAGCGACGACGCTTGGGAACGGGCGTTTACGGCGTTTGAGAATAAGTACGGCAATTACGATTTTTCCGTGTTTGCAGGAAAGCTTGCAAACAAAGCAACGCTCCTTGCCTGCTTAAAGCTCATTGACCAAATCACGCGCGAAATCGAAAAGATTTATTTATACGCAAATTTGCGCCATCACGAAGACGTGCGCGTGTCCAAAAATTCCGCGTCGGTTGCGAAAGTCGGCGCGCTCATTTCCAAAATTTTTGCAGAATTTGCGTTTGTAGAACCGGAGCTTACCGCGCTTTCCAGCGAGCAGTTGCAAGCGTTTATCGCGGATAGCGATTTTGCCGAGTATAATTACCGTTTACAAAAAATCGCCAAATCCAAAGCGCACGTGTTATCGGCGGAAGAAGAAAAATTGCTCACCTTAGGTAGCGACGTTTTAGGCGATTTCCAAAGCGTATTTTCCATGCTCAATAACGCCAACTTGAACTTGCCCAAGGCAAGCTTTCAAGGGGAAGAAACGCAAATGAGCCACGGCGCGTACGGGGTCGTTATGCGTTCGGGCACAAGAGAAGAGCGAAAGGAATGGTTTGAAAAATACTACGGCGCGTATATAAACTTAATCGACGCCATTTCCCAAACGTATTATTCAAGCGTAAAAGCGGACGTATTCTATAAGACGGTAAAAAAATACGACAGCTGTATGCAAATGGCAATGGCAGGGGAAGACGTTCAGCCTAAGGTATACGAAAACCTGCTTAAAGCCACCCACGACGCCCTGCCCGTTATGCACGAATATATGCGCGTGAGAAAAACCGCGCTCGGCTTTGACGAGCAACATATGTACGATATCCACGTACCCCTCGTTTCGGGCGTGGAAATCAAATTACCTTTTGAGAAAGCGTATGAAAAGGTAATCGAAGGTCTTGCGCCCTTGGGTAAAGATTATCAAGCGCTGTTAAGACGGGGCAAAGAGCAGGGCTGGATTGACGTTTGCGAAAACGAAGGCAAGCGTAGCGGTGCATACTGCGCAGGCGTATACGACGCTCCGCACCCGTTCGTGCTTTTGAATTATCAACCGACCATTAGCGATATGTTCACGATAGCGCACGAGATGGGACACGCTATGCATACCTACAAATCCAACGAAACTCAGCCGTATGCCAAAGCGGACTATACCATTTTCTTAGCGGAAATTGCCAGCACGGTCAACGAAGTACTTTTATTAAAGCACTTATACAGCCAAACGGACGATATCGCGCTCAAAAAATATCTTTTGAATTATTATATGGATATGTTCCGTGCGACCTTGTTCCGTCAAACGCAGTTTGCAGAATTTGAACAGCTCGCGCATACGAAAGCGGAAAAGGGCGAGGCACTCACCAAAGAAAACTTGAACGAAATTTATTATAGCTTGAACAAGCAATACTACGGCGACGGCGTGGTGCACGATAGCGAAATCGCGTACGAATGGGCGAGAATACCCCATTTCTATAACGCGTTTTACGTGTATAAATACGCGACGGGCATTATCTCGGCAATCTCTATCGTCAAGCGCATTTTAGCCGAAGGCGAGAGCGCGGTAAAGGACTATTTTACCTTCTTATCCGCAGGCGGTAGCACCGACCCCGTAACCATTTTGAAGGGGGCAGGTGTGGATTTAACCACGGAAGAGCCGTTCAAAGTGGCTATGCAGGAGTTTGAAGAAACGCTGAGCGCGTTTCAAGCATTATTATAAACAAAAGGGGAAATATTATGGCAACGACAGCAAGTACTATGCCTTATAACCGCGACGCGGAAATGGCGCTTTTGGGCTGTTTCTTGATTGACAGCGAAGTGGCGTCGGATATCGTCGAAGAGCTTGTGGAAGACGATTTTTATCAAGAATCGCACAAGTATATTTTGCGCGCAATGAAAAAGGTATTCAATTCGCACAAACCTATTGACCTTGTTACCGTATCTGACGAGTTGGAAACGGACTGTAGCTTGGAAAAGGCGGGCGGTATCGTATATTTGACGGAGCTCACGCAAATTACGCCCAGCTCGGCGAATTATAAATCGTACTACGAAATCGTCAAGCGTGACAGCACCAACCGCCGTTTAATTCGCGCGTCCCGAAAAATTATTGAAAATTCTATGAGCGCGACGGACGGAAAATCGGCAATCGCGTTTGCGGAAAAGGAAGTGTACGGCATTTCCCAAAGCGCGGAGCGTTCGGCGCTTTTGGGTATGAACGACGGCGAAGACGTTATCGGTAAGGTCATTGAAAAGTTTGAAAAATTACAGTCCGACCCCAACGCCTACCGCGGTATACCCACGGGTTATAAGCGTTTGGATAAGATGACGCACGGCTTACAAGCAGGCGCGTTAATCGTCCTTGCCGCGCGCCCTGGTATGGGTAAAACGTCGCTTGCAATGAACCTTGTCGAGCACGCGTCTTTGCGCGCAAACAAGACCTGCGCGGTATTTTCCTTGGAAATGCCTAGGCACGAAATCGTGCAAAGACTTATCTGTTCTTACGCAAACGTCAGTATGCAACGGGCGCTGGACGGTCAGTTGACGGCAAAGGAATGGAAAAAACTGATGCTGGCAAGCGACCAGCTCAAAAAGAGTAAAATTTTTATCGACGATTCGTCGCGCGTATCCCCTGGGGAAATTATATCCAAGTGCCGTCGCTTGAAATCGAGCGAAAGCGGTTTGGATTTGGTCATGATTGACTATATCCAGCTCATGGATAGCGGGGATTCGAGAACGGCAGGCGCGGAAAACAGACAACAGGAAATCGCGTCCATCACCCGTGAGCTTAAAATTATGGCAAAGGAGCTTTCCGTGCCCGTTATTGCACTTTCTCAGCTCCGCCGTATTCAATCCAAAGAACCCCAGCTTTCCGACCTTCGTGAATCGGGTGCTATCGAGCAAGACGCGGATATCGTTATGTTCATATCCCGTCCCGAGGCGATTGCCACGAAAGAAGAGCTGGAAACGGGCAAAGTCGTCAAAGGCGCGGCAGAGCTTATTCTCGCCAAGCACAGAGGCGGTGAACAGAGTCGCGTATCGCTCAAATTTATCGGCGAGTGCACCAAATTCGTGGACGTGGACGAACAAAACCGCGACGAAGAACCGCCCCAGTATACGGCTACGCCCCAAGAATACATGGACGAAGACGAAGAATACGAACTCCCCGAAGACGATTACACGCCCCCCGAACCGCCTCATCGGAAAAGCGATTTAAGACCTACGGACGACGAGTTGCCGTTTGAGTAACACAATGAAAACGGAAATTAAAGCAATCACTCCCGACAGCATACGGGAGGCGAAAAACATCATAGAAAAGGGCGGAGTGGTCGCCATTCCGACGGAAACGGTATACGGCTTGGGCGGAAACGCCTTTGACGATTCTGCCGTCGCGAAAATTTTTGAAGTCAAGGGCAGACCGAGCGACAATCCTTTAATCGCGCACGTGCATAAGGATTACGATTTATCCCAAATCGTCGATTACGAGCCCGACTACGCGAAAAAATTACGCCAAGCGTACCCGACGGGGCCTTTGACCTTGGTATATCCGTCCAAGAACAAAGTCAGTCCGCGCGTATCGTGTGGGCTAGACACGCTTGCCGTGCGCGTACCGTCGCACGACGGCGCGCAAGCGTTTTTACGCGCGGTAGGGATTCCTATCGTCGCGCCGAGCGCGAATATTTCCAAGCACGTAAGCCCGACGAGCGCCAAGCACGTTTTGGACGATTTCGACGGTAAAATCCCTTTGATTTTAGACGGTGGCGAGTGCGTAGGCGGTATTGAAAGCACCGTTTGTGATTGTACGGGCGACGTGCCCGTGATTTTGCGCGCCGGCTTGATTACGCGCGAAGATATTGCAAATATCGTCGGCGATTGTAAGGTATACGAACCCACCTTCGCCAAGGGCGAAAAGGTAAAATCCCCAGGGCTTTTGTATAAACATTATTCCCCCCGTTGTCAAACGCGACTGTTTACGGCGGAAGAGCTGGAAACAGCGGTATTGCTCTATCAAAGCGAAACGAAAGCAGGAAAAAAGGTGGCTATTCTTTGTGAAGATAAGTGGTCGAGCTTATTCCAAACGCTGGGCGCGCCCCTGTTTAACTTGGGCAAAGAACAATCGGAAATGGCTATGAAACTTTATAAATTACTCCGCGAAGCGGAAGAAAAGTGCGAGCTTTTAATTGCGATTGAGCCGACGGAAAAGACGGGGATAATGGTTGGAGTGTTAAATAGGTTACAAAAGGCGTGCGTATCCGAAGATATTAAGCGTGATTAAATTGTAAAGGAGTGGGGCAGGTACGAGATGAAAGGTAAAAAACGCAAAAAAATCGTATTCGTTTGTACGGGTAATACCTGCCGTTCTCCAATGGCGGAAGTCATTTTGCGTGAAAGAATATCCAAAATGCCCTTGGTTGGCTTGGAGATTTGTTCGGCGGGTATTAGCGTTTCGGACGGTGCTACCTTGAACGAGAAATCGGCGCAAACGCTCAAAGACAAGGGTTTTGAAACGTTCGTACATACGCCTAAGCAAATAGATGAAAAGCTGATAGCCGAGTCCTTGGCAATCGTTTGTATGACGGATAGACAACGCGATTTGCTAATGGATATGCGCTGGCAGGTTTTGCGCGGAGTGGGCGAAGAAGAGATTGAAAACAACGTGTATTCCTTTTCCGAGCTGGCAGGCTATGAAATTTTAGACCCCTACGGCAAGGATATGGATTGCTATCATTACGTGTTCGAGCTGTTAAACGGCGGTATGAGCGCGCTGATTGAAAAGATTTTACCCCCTGCGGTGCAAAAGAATTTTGCGCCGAGAAAACCGAGAACTCCAAGCGGAGCAAAAACGGGCAAGCAGGCTACGAAGAAAAAGCCAACGGCAAAAAATACCGTAAAAAAACCGAGAAAAAAAGCGCAAACGCTTGAAAACAAAGCGCAGGCGTGATATAATAAGAGTATCAAATTAGGAGAAGGACACTTATGAAAATTGCAGTTGCTTGCGACCACGGCGGTTTGAATTTGAAAAAAGCCGTGATTGCATACGTAGAAAAGCTTGGACACGAAGTAGTAGATTTCGGTACGCACACCACCGATTCTTGCGATTATCCCGATTATGCGGGCCCTGCCGCGGAAGCGGTAGCAAGCGGGGAATGTGAACGGGGTATTCTCGTTTGCTCGTCGGGTATCGGCGTATCTATCGTAGCGAACAAGGTACGCGGGATTCGCTGTGCGCATTGCCACGATACCTACTGTGCGAAATATACCCGTTTGCATAACGACGCGAATATGATTGCGTTCGGGGAAAAGGTAGTAGGCGAAGGTTTGATGCAGGAGCTCGTTTATACCTTCTTAACGACGGAATTTGAAGGCGGTGAACGCCACGAAAGACGGGTGGCGAAAATTTCCGCTTTGGAAGAAAAATACGGTAAATAACAAAAGAGAAAGGGAGAAAATATCATGGCTAATTTCAATTTTGCAAACAATTCCAAATTTCATCACGTAAAGCACCCTTTAATCGAGCATAAGCTCGCAATTCTTCGCGATATTAACACCACGACCAAGCAATTTATGGAGCTTGCCGAAGAAATTGCAATGCTTTTGACGTACGAGGCAACCAAGGATTTACCCTTGGAAGAAGTAACGGTAGAAACTCCGCTTGAAAGGGCGAAATGTTATATGGTATCGGGTAAAGCGGTAGGGATTGTACCTATTTTACGCGCGGGCTTGGGTATGGTTTCGGGCGTACAAAAGCTTATTCCCAACGCAAAAGTGGGGCATATCGGATTGTATCGCGACCACGACACGCACGAGCCCGTGGAATATTATTGCAAATTGCCTGCGGACGCGGAGCAACGTACGCTTATCGTGGTAGACCCTATGCTCGCGACGGGCGGTAGTGCGTCGGATGCGATTACTATGATTAAAAAGCGTGGCGTTACGAAAATTAAGCTTTGCTGTATCGTAAGCGCACCCGAAGGCGTACAAAAGGTACTTGACGACCATCCCGACGTAGACGTATACGTAGCGTCTTTGGATAGATGCTTAAACGAGAATTGTTATATTCTCCCTGGTCTTGGCGACGCAGGGGATAGACTGTTCGGCACGAAATAAGGGGAAGGTATGGCGGAAATTTGGCAACAAACAAAAAACGGCGTTTGGGCGTTTTTGAACGGGTACGGCTTGACGGTAATGAAAGCGCTTGCTATTTTGGTTTTAGGGCTTTTGATTATTGTAATCGTACGAAAAGCGGTAAAGCGCGCGTCCACAAAGAGCCGTAAAATCGATAATTCGGCGGCGACGTTTATAACGTCCGTCGTTGCGCTTGTGGCATACGTTTTCTTGGCACTCGTTTTAATCGGGACGCTTGGTTTTTCCACGACGGGTATCGTCGCGGCGTTTTCGTCGGTAATGCTAGCGATTGCGCTGGGTATGCAAAATACGTTGTCCAGCCTGACGAACGGTATCGTGCTGATTTTTACCAAACCGTTTCAAGCGGGGGATTTCGTGGATATCGGCGGTACTTCGGGCACGGTCAAAGAAATTAAGCTGTTCAGTGTAAAACTGATTACGGTGGATAATTTAACGGTGATTATACCGAATAATACCGTATTGAATTCCGTCGTTATCAATTACAGTAAAATGCCACTTCGGCGTTTAGAATTTGTCGTACCCGTTTCTTACGACGTAGATATAGATAAATTAAAGACTTGCATAATGACGCTGATAGAACAAGACGAACGGATTTCCAAAGACCCCGAGCCCTTTTTCCGTTTAACGGAATACGGAGCGAGTTCGTTAAATTTTACGTTACGAGTATGGCCGAGGACGTCGGAGTTTTGGAACGTAAAATTTGATTTAATGGAAAATATTTTGAGAAAGTTGCGCGAAGAAGGTATAGAAATACCTTTCAACCAGTTGGACGTGCATGTAATTGAACCTAAGGGGGAGAATTGATATGACGAATGCGTTTTTAATTTCTTCCGAGGGTGCAAGATTGTTGTTGCAATACGGCGGATACCTGCTAGTGATTGTCGTGGGATTTGTTTTGATAGCGCTTGTAAAGCGCAGGGCGAAAAAAGAGCTTACGCCCGAATGGGTAAAATCCCGTTGTGAAAAAGCACGGGCTTACGCGAATAAGATTATAAGCGCAGGCGAAAGAAAAGGCTCTTTTTTATTGCTGGGTTCTACCAAGCTTATCAAACTCAATTCCTTGATAACGGACGCGGTTTGGTCGGCGTATCAAGTTGCGGAGAAAAAGAAAGATTTGGCGTTTGAAGGGATAGCGAATACGCTGGATTCATTAGCAACCGACTTGGTGCAGGAAGCGGAAAACGGATACGTACCCGTGGAAGATTTTGAACGGGACGTGCAGGCGATTTTGGACGGTTTGGCAAAAGCGATAGATAAATTGAATACGATAATCCATTAAGAAAGGATGTAAAAATGAAAACAATCGTAGCTATCGGCGGTGGGGAACTGCGCGAGCGAACAACGCTAAAAATAGACGAATATATTGCGTCGCTTGCCAAAAAACGGGCGGGCGAGCGCAGAGCCAACGCGCTGTTTATTCCTACCGCGAGCCACGATTTTATGCCCTATTATAATACTTTCCATAAGGTATACACGGGGATTTTCGATATTAAAACGGACGTTGCTTTGAGCGTGTTTAAGGAAGTGGACTTAGAGCGTATGCGCGGGAAATTTGAAAAGGCAGATGTGATTTACGTAGGCGGTGGGGATACCGTTTTTATGCTGGAAGAATGGAAAAAATCGGGCATACTTTCGCTTATCCAAGACGCGTACGAGCGGGGCGTGATTATCGCAGGACTTTCGGCAGGGGCGATATGCTGGTTTTCGGATATCTATACCGATTCGACGGCGGTGCTCGGGGACGGGGATAAATACGCAATGTTTCGCGGTTTAGGCTGGATAAACGGGGTAATTTCTCCGCATTATAACGCAAGAATGCTTGACTTCGATAAAATTGTGTGCTATAATTATGACCGTGCTTACGGGTTGGAAGACAATTCGGCGATAGTTATAGAAGACGGCGAAGTGGTCGGTAGCATCACGAGCGGTGGTATTGCTTGGCTCGTGGAGCGCAAGGACGGCGCGCTTACAAAGCGTGAAATCAATTTAATAGAGCAATAAGCGGATGTGGCGAAACTGGCAGACGCGCAGGTTTCAGGTTCCTGTGGGCAACCATGCAGGTTCAAGTCCTGTCATCCGCACCACATTGAGAGTGGGTGTTGTTACTTGAACAAGTTGATTGGACTTGTTGAGTAACAACACCCATTTTTGTTAGAAAAATAAAGGGATTGAGATAGTCCTTATATTAGACAAGAACTTTTGCAAACTTGTAAATTCTTAATTGCAAACAGAAAAATTGTGGACGTTATGAACCTTTACGATTGGACAGGTTTATAGCGTCTTTCCTTTTCATTTGGCGAGATGTAGTGTAAATATTCTTGCGGTCGAAGTTCGTTATAAAATACCATATAATTGATGACGGAATCTTTGAATTCTTTAATTGACTGATAATCTCTTCGATATAATTCTTCCTTCTTTAAAGACGCAAAAAAGGACTCCATAACGCTATTGTCGCCGGGAGTTCGATTTCTTGAAAATGATTGTGTTATGCCTAAATTAGACAGCAATCTTTGATAGGCATAAGAGGTATATTGACAGCCGCGGTCACTATGAAAGATTAGATTGCTTGGTTGATTTCTTTGTTGATAAGCTATCTTAAATGTTGCGGTAATCAGTTGGGTTGTAGAACGATTAGATATTTTGTAGGCAACGATTTTTCTTGAAAATAAATCCAATATAGCGCAAATAAAAAATGTATATTCTTGAAAATGAAATTCTGTTATATCTCCGACCCATTTTTGGTTTGGCGCCGTTGCAACAAAAACGTTTTTAAGAATATTTCTTCTTTCTTTTCGCTTATCTTTTAAAAATTCCTTTTTTGTTAAATCACGGATGCTGCGAATATTCATATCAGACATTGCGTTTTTTATAAATTTTAAGCTAACGACATATCCTTGTGATTGCATAATTGCGTGAATTTTTCGTGCACCGTAAATTCCACGGCTATCTTCGTAAAGTTTTTTGATGATTTTATTCATTTCTATACGACGTAAAATCACTTGTGCGTTTTGTTTTTTATTTCTTAAAACATGATTGTAGAATGTACCGCGATCAACTTGCAAGGCTTCGCATAAGTGACGGACATTATATTGACCGTAAAGTTTTTCAAGTTCATAAAGCTTAATGCGTAAAGGGGATGAAACAGTACAATCAACTTTTTGTAGAATTTCGCAAATATTTTTCATTTTTTCTTTTTGCTTTTTTTCAATAGGTCGATTATGAGCAATGTTTAAATAATTGTCAGGATGATGAGTAGGCATGTCCTTATACTTTTTTAGCCAAAAATAAATTGTACTACGTGGCACTTTGTATTTTTCGACTAACCTGCTTACTGGCATGCCGCGACGATAAGCTAAGCAGCATTTTTTGATTTGTTCATTTGTGTACTTTAGTTTCATTTGTAAAACTCCTTAAAATTTATTTGGTCTCTTTATTATACATTGAAATTCTAGAAAGTATTGCTTTTAATATATAATTTCAGTAGTTTTATGTAGATGATTGACATTTTATGGTAAATTTTATATAATAAAAATAGAAAGGGCATTAATTTATTACGATTAATAGCTAAAAATATGATTTGGTGATGGTATTTAGATGCAAAATAAGGCAAAAGATTTGAAAGAGTTAGAAAAACGTACTCATGTTCCGGATAAGATGGAAGCGTATTCGTTGCAGGTTCGTCATGCGTTTTATGAATTATTGTCGTCAATAGATGGGGAAAAAGTAGTAAGCATAGAACTTTATGATGATGTTGCAATTAAAACAACTGAAAATATCGAGGCACATCAATTAAAAAACGTCATATCTTCAAGCAACCCTGTTTCGAATCATGCTGTTGCATTTTGGAAAACCCTTTATAATTGGGGACTTTCTTTTGAAACAAAAGTTTTTGACAAATCATTAAAATTTAGATTGGTAATTATTTCAGATAGAGAATTAAAAGTTGGGGATATTCTTTTGGCATTAGAGCAGGCTGTGGATACTACATCGGCGAAAGTGGCATTAGATAATGCTAGAGAATATTTTAAAAAAGAAGAAAGCGTTTCAAAAAGTTTAAAAGAATATTTGGATTATTGTTTAAGCCCTGAAAGGGAAGATGTAATTATAGAAATCATTAAGAATTTTCAAATATGTTTACACGTACAGAATTATGACATAGAGCTAAAAGAACGATTTTATCGCCAAACAATTCCTAGTGAGTATGCTGATCAGTTGTTTGTTTATATGTTGGGTTGGGTTAATGAAAAGGTTCATAGTTTTACAAAAAAAAATCAGGCACCCGTAATTACGACACAAGAATATCGGGAAGCATTACAAAAGCAGATAAGAGGTTTATCGTTTAGTAATATTCTGAGTGCTTTTTCCCAAGTTCCTCAAAAAACAGAATGCGACGAGGAAATGAAAAAACATGATGTTTATATACAACAACTAGAGCTGATTGATGCAGATGAAAATACTCTTTTTAATGCAATTAATGATTATTTAAGAACATCTGTTGAAATTACAGAATGGGCAGATAAAGGAATCGTCACCGATTTAAATTTAAACAATTACGGGGAACAAATATACGCTACTTGGAAAAATAAAAAAGAGTTGATAAATTTAGATGATTGTGCTGATGATATAAAAAAAGGGAAAAGACTTTATTATAATTGCCGAGAAGGAATTAAGTGTTTGCGCTTGCAGGGGTGCGATGTACCACCCTTTTTTGCACCAGGTTATTTACAAAGGTTGGCAAATGAACCACAAGATATGCCAAGAATAGGGTGGCATCCTAATTATATCGAACTATTAAGAAAGGAAAAAGATAATAACAATGAATAGGGAATTATATTATGTACAAAACCCAGCCTTGGGAGCAACAGCAATAAGGGAATTTGTTGCTGGATATTATAAGTATGACGCAAAACCGATACCATTTCCTTTGGTTTTTTTAGTGATTCCAATTGTTTTTAAAAAAGATTTGGTTCTTTTATTAAATACAACTGATACAAAAAAGGGGTTGGCTAAGATTTCCGAAAAAATATTTAAAAATAATCAAAACGATACTTTATATTCTATAAATAATTTGGCTATAGGTATGAGAGAGCAAACTTTAGATGCTTTTGATATTGGACTATCAGCACGGTTATATTTATTAGATAAAAAAACAGCAATGATATATCCGACGGATAATGAAATTAATGCAAAAAAACTTGTCGACAAGATGGATATATTAAAGGCTGCCAATAGGTTAGGGTGTTTATGCGCACAACTTAATTTGTTGGAAATTAGCGATTTACTAAAGGTGAGGTTCTAAATGAAATTTATTATAAAAAAAATTATTTTATGGCCTAAAAAGGAAGGCTTTAATTATCGTGAAGTAACATTTGAAGAAAATAAAGTAAATATTATTACGGGGGCATCTAGGACTGGTAAATCGGCGCTTATCCCCATTGTTGATTATTGTTTGGGTAGTGATAAATGTACCATTCCTGTTGATAAAATTCGCAATGCTTGTGCTTGGTTTGGTGTATTGTTTCAATTGGAAAATGAACAATTGCTCTTATGTCGTCGGGAGCCAGGGAAACAAATAATCACTGGGGATATGTTTTTATTACGTGCTAAAGAAGTCAAAATTCCAAATCAATTAACTACTAATATTAATGTTGAACAAGTTAAA